>JAJDDM010000135.1 GCA_029260315.1 Phycisphaerales bacterium
GAGGTGCCCAGCAGCGCCGCGGCCGCGGCCACGGCGATCAGCCCGCCGAGGGCCTGGACGTCCGGGCCGGCCTCGGCGGCCAGGGCCGGACCCGCGATCAGGGTCAGCGCGAGGCCGTAGAGCCCGAGCAGGATCCAGCCCTGGAGCTTGGCGTACTTGGGCCCCAGCCCGGGCCGGTCGAGGACCAGCAGGGCAGCCAGGAGTCCGAAGGACATCTGGACCAGGAACAGCAGCGAGACGTGAGCAAGGGGCATCGGGACCGCGCGGTGGGGCCGGCCGGCGGGGCGGCCACCCGGGGACGGGCGTGGGGCGCGTCTACTTGTCGAAGATGTTGCGGTCCTTGGGGATGTGCTTCTCTTCGATCTCCTCGAAGCGCAGATCCGGGGCACCATCCCTGCGGCGCTTGGCGTCGGCACCGTCGTGGGCGGGTGGCGAGATGGGCAGCTTGGGGCGCTCGAGCGGGTTCTCGGGCTGCGGATCGCGGTCCTGCGGCATGGTGCACTCCCTGGGGCGACGGTCCCCTTGATACCGCCCAGCCCGTCCTACGGGCAAGCCGGGGCCGGTGACGGACCCGGGGAGGGATGCAGCGTGGCCCGGGGTCCTCTCCCGCCAGGCTCCGATCCACCGGACCCCGCCGGCACCCCGGGCCACGAAGTTGATTGTGAAGACACCACCCGCGGATGGAAGGCCGAGGCTTGTCGTGCTGGAGCAGAATTGCACGTAGCTGGATCGCTACATACATACCGATGCGCATCTGTCACCGGTGCCGGCGGTGCGGAGGGTCCCGCAGCTCGGGGCGGGTCGCGCTGCGTCAGCCGTCGATGCCGTGGTCCAGCGCAAAGCGGATCAGCTGCGCATTGTTCTCCACCTCGAGCTTGGTCAGCAGGCGGTGTCGGTAGGTCGACACGGTGCTCTCGCTGACGATCATGTGCTCGGCGGCCTGCTGCAGGTTGAGGCCTCGCACCAGGCAGCGCAGCAGCTCGAATTCGCGCGCCGACAGCTTGGCCAGACCCACGCGCGACCCGCGCGGCTTGCGCAGGTGCTCGGCGACCGACTCGGCCAGGCGCGGCGTGATGTAGCTGGCCCCGCGGTGCACCACGCCGATGGCCTTGATCAGCTCCTCGGGTGCGTCGGACTTGACCAGGTACCCCGCGGCGCCGGCTTCGAGCGCCTTGAGCACGTAGTGGATGTTCTCGTGCATGGTCAGGATCAGCACGCGAACGTCGGGATACTGCTCGTTGAGCTTGAGCGTGACCGCGGTGCCATCCAGGTCCGGCAGCGAGAAATCGAGCAGCAGCACGTCGGGCTGGAGCTCGCCCACCAGGCGGATCGCGTCCTTGCCGCAGCCGGCCTGGCCGACGATCGCGATGCCCTCGCTTTCGTCCAGGATGCGCGCCATGCCCTCGCGGACCACGGGGTGGTCGTCGGCCAGGAGGACGCGTACACACTCGGGGGAGGTCATCGGGGGCAGGTCCGCCAGGGCCAGGTCGGTGGGACGGGCGGGGAGATAGGTCTCGTCAGGGTGCATGTCAACTCCTTCCGTGTCCGGCGCTCGGCACGCTCTCGCTGACCGGCGTCCGGCTCGTGCCGGCTCGAGACAGCGGGATCGACACCGAGATCCGGGTTCCCTCCCCGACGCGGGAGGTCAGCTCGAAGTCTCCCCCGAGCTGGTCGACGCGCTCGCGCATCCCGATCAGGCCGAACTGACGGTCCGACGGGAGTGCGCCCGGTTCAAAACCGGCGCCGTCATCCTGGATCACCAGCGCGATGGTATCGGATTCGCATCGCAGTTGAAGGTCGAGACGGGTCGCCCCGGCGTGGCGGGAGACATTCGTCAGGGCCTCCTGCACGATGCGGTAGACGTGCACCGAGACGGGTTCGGGAACATGGTTGCGCACGAAATCGAGATCGGAGCTCACCTCCAGCCCCGAGCGCGTCTCGAAGTCGGAGAGCGCCGAGGCCAGGGCGACCTTCAGGCCCAACTCGTCGAGCACGCGCGGGCGCAAGAGGTGCGAGATCTCGCGCACACGCTCCAGGCTGCCGCGAGCCGCCTCCAGCGCCCGCTCGACGGCCTGGGTCTGTTTGTTGCCGTCCGCCGTGCGCTGGAACTGTTGCAGGTCCATGCAGATCGCGGTCAGCAGCTGGCCCAGATCGTCGTGCAGGTTGCGCGAGAGGTTGCGGCGCTCGTCCTCCTGGCTGGTCATCAACATGCGGTTGATGACGCGCAGGCGCGCGTTGAGGGCGGCCAGCTCGCGGCCGGTCTCGCGCCGCTCGACGGTGCGGTCGTACAGGATCAACGCCACGCCGAAGAGCAGGCCGAAGACCACCAGGAACGGCGGCCGCCAGGTGACGTCCAACTCGATCGGGTCGAGCACCACCCGCCGCGACGCGGGCTCGGAGACGTTGCCGTAGCTGTCCACGGCACGAACCTCGATCTCGCGCTGCCCCGGCGACACGTGCGGGAAGACATGGTCGCGGCGATGCCCCTTGTCGATCCAACGGCCGTCGTCCAGGCGGACCTCGAAGCGCAGGCCCTCCCTGGGCGTCGCCTCCCAGGCATCCTCGCCGTCCCAGAAGACGTGGACCGAGCTGCCGCTGGGAGTCGTGCTCGTCGGGCGGCTGGTGATGCGTGGGGGCGTGGTGTCGTCAGGGTGCAGGTGCACGAGGCCGCCGCCCTGACTCCCGAGCCAGAGGCCGTCTTCTCCGTCGGCGAGCAGCGGCCAGAAGCTGGGCACCAACGGGCCCTCGTGTCGCCCGTTGGCGACGGTCAGGCAGCGCCCGTCGTCGACCAGGCCCAGCCCGAAGTCGGACGCGAACCAGAGCCGGCCCGCAGGGTCGAAGCTGAGGTCGGCCGCGGCGGCGCCTTCCCAACCCGAGCCGTGGAGGTACTCCCACTCCCCATCGGGGTGGCGACGCAGCACGCCCGGATCGCTCGGACCACGCCCGCACCACAGCGTGCCGTCGGGTGCGAACGCCAGGCAGAAGATGCGCTGCACGCCCATCCCGACCTGATCGAGCGGGATCCAGCGGTCACCTTCCAGTCGCGCGACACCGGCCCACGTCGCGACGTGCGGCGTGCCTTCGGCGTCGAAGGCGACGTCGTAGCAGCGGTCGTGCGGTAGACCGTCGGCAGTCGTCCAGCGTTTCCACCGCCCCTCGGACAGGCGCGCCAGGCCGGCTCGCCCGGCTTGCCCGGCCTGCCCGGCCTGCCCGGCGCGCCCGACCTGCCCGCGTGGCCCGAGCAGCGGGAACCACAGCGCCCCGTCGGCATCCTCGATCACGGCGTGGGCCGACGATCGACCGGGCCCGCGCTCGTCCTGATGTGTCGTCCAGCGTGTGCCGTCGTAGCTGAGCACGCCGTCGAGGTGCGAACCACTCACGACCCACAGGCGGCCTTCGGGATCTTCGTGCACGCCGGTGATCTGCTCGAGTTCCGGGCCGTCCTCGCCCGCCCGCGTGAACACCTCGACGAAGCCCTGCCCGTCCCAGCGCGCGATGCCGTGGTGCGTGCCGATCCAGAGGCCGCCGTCCCGCGCGGGCGCCAGCGCGTTGATCGCGCCGCTGACGCCCACCGAACCGGGGTCGTGGATCGCCCAGCGCTCGCTGGCCAGGTCGCACACCGTCAGTTGTCCCGAGTGCGAGAGCAGGCCCAGCCGCGAGCCGGCCAGGACCACGCAGCGCAGGGCGCCCTCGAAGGGCAGCGCCTGGCGCGGGACCTCGACGTGTTGCTCGCGGACCACTCTCAGGCCGGACTCCCGCATGCCCACGAGCAGCCGTCCGTTGCCCACCGCCAGCGCACCCGCCACGATGTCCGCGTTGTCGTCGTCGCCGTGCAGGGTCTGGAGCGCGCGCCCGTCCCAATGGAGACCCGGGTGGCGCCGTCCGAACGAGCGTTGCAGGAAGGTGACGCGGTCACCGTCGGTCACCACGTAGGGGAAGACGCGGGGCTCGGCGTCGCCGATGTCGTCCGGCAGTGCGAGCGCCAGCCAGTCGGACCCGGGCGGCTTGCGCCAGAGACCGAGATCCGTGGACGCGAACAGGGTGCCGTCGGGGGTGCGCCCCAGGCCGGGCGTGCGCGTCACACCCGGTGGGGCCTCGGCGACGAGCGACAGGCTCCCGGCAACGACCCCATAGACCCTGCCGTCGACGGCGATCAGCGGCCCGTCCGACCCGTCCACCAGACGGCTGAGACGGTCCGGGTGATCGACGCGCGCCAGGGTCTTGAGGGTGTCCGGACCGGCGATCAACACGGAGTGGGACGTCACGGCCAGCAGTCGGTCGTCGGCGATCTCGGTGACCGCCTGCACGTCCAGCGTGGTCCAGCCGGCGCTGGCCGTGGTCCAGCCCGCGCTGCCGTAGCGCCCGAAGCCACCGTCCCAGAGCACGAGCAGGTCACCACCCTCGAGGGCGAAGACCCGCTCCAGTGGGACCTGCAGCGGTCGCGCCGGTCCTGGCAGGACGCGCCAGCGCCAGCGTTGGCCCAGACGGGCGGCCCAGTCCTCGTCGCCCCGCGGATCCGGTTCGTCGCCAGCGTGCCCGCCTGGAGCGCTGGCCGCGAACACGGACAGGAGCAGGCCGAGCAGCACCATGGCGCGCAGCCGGAAGGCCCCACGCGGGAAGACGGCCCACGTGCGCCGTGAGCCTGACAGGCGTACCGATGCCTCGCTCGTGACCTCGACCTCCCGATGCCCGCCCTCGGCCCGATCGTATCACGCGGGTCGCATCCACCCGTGCCAGGGCGGGGGCAGGTCCCGTGGGGCCCGGCGCGATGGAGGCCTGTGGGCGGCCTGCTAGCGGAGCAAGGCTGCGAGGTCGATCACGGTGGCCGTGCCGCGCTTGCGGCTGCGCGTGCCGAAGTCGTCGCCGCCGATGATCACGTCCGGATCGCCGTCGCCGTCGACATCGCCGGCGGCCGCCACCGCGATGCCGAGGCGCTCGCCCGCGAGAGCGCCGTGAAGCGTGGCCAGGACCGAGCCGTCCGCGCCCGAGATGACGGTGACCGAGCCCGCGCCGATCGCCGCCGAGTCGTCCGTCGGCTGGCCCACGAGCAGGTCGCCATGGCCGTCGTCGTCGATGTCGCCGGCGTCCGCGAGGAAGGCCGCCGGGCGGGGCAGGTCGAGGAGTGGCTCACCGGTGGCGCCGGAGTAGACCTTCACGCCGGTGAACTCGGCCATCGAGCGGTAGAGGTCCAGAGTGCCGGAACCCACGGCGACATCGTCGATGCCGTCGCCGTCCACGTCGCCGAGACCGGCCACGGTGCCCCCGAAGTTGCTCTTCGCGCGCGCGCCTTGGAAGCCGTGCAGGACCTCGCGGGTCGCGCCGTTGAAGACGCGCACGTAGCCGACGCCGGCGTTGCGGGACTGGTCGGCGCCCACCATGAACTCGTCGATGCCGTCGCCGTCCAGGTCTCCGGTACGAGCCAAGGACACGCCGAAGCGGTCGCCGTCGGCCTGCCCGCGCAGGGTGGCCAGCTCATGACCGTCGGTGCCCGAGACCAGGCGCACGAAGTTGCCCGACGGCGCGCCCACGGCCAGGTCGGGCACGCCGTCGCCGTCGAGGTCATCGAGACCGACCGCCGTGCGACCGAGCTCATCGCCGCGATCGTCGCCGTGCATGGCGAACAGGACCGAGCCGTCGTGACCGCTGAAGGCCCAGGCGCTGCCGGCGCCCTTGATCTTCGTCGGGTCATCGGCGTGAGCGCCCACGAGCAGGTCGCCGTGGCCGTCCCCGTCGAGGTCCCCGGCGCCGGCCACCGAGGAGCCGAAGCGCGCCGCGCCCGCGGCCGGGCTGACCAGCTCGAGCAGGACCCGCCCCGAGCGACCCGAGTACACGACCGCACGCCCGGTCGCGGCGTGTTGGTAGGGCGCGCCGACGATCACGTCGTCGCAGCCGTCGCCGTCGACGTCGCCGGCACCCGCGACCGCGTCGCCGAAGTGGGCGCCGTAGGCGTCACCGGAGAAGGCGTGCAGTCGCCAACCGTGGTCGACGTCCGCCACGGACGTGGTGACCGCGGTGCTGGGGAGCGGGGCGGGGCCCTTGGTGGTGCCGTCGCCGGCGAGAGTGGGTGCCGTCAGGAGGCAACCGAGCGCGAAGGGAGCGGTGAGTGCCGCGATGCGGCCGGCACGGGAACGCGTCTGGTTCTGCATGTGTGGTGTCCCTCGGTCCTGGCCAAGTGGGTGCGTCTGCCCGCGCTGTCTGCTGCCCGTCCTGGTGCGCGTCGCTGCCAAGGCTCGCCTGTCCGCCGGTCGAGCGCGACACCCATCGGCTCCGGTACGTCCGAACCTACCCGTCGTGTTCGAACCGCGGCAGGGCTGTCACCGAGCCGCCACGCCTCGCCATACGGTGGTCACGACCGAGTGAGCGGTGGGTCGGCGGCGGGCGAAGCCCCAGCCCGGTGGCGGGACCGCGGCGTGCGTTTCGCCCTCGATCGTCGGAGCAGGCGTATGCTCGATTCCGGCAGGGGTCTGGGCGTGGGAGCCGGGAGTCCATCATGTCGAATCGTGCTCGTCCGGCCGGTTGGGTCGGTCTTTCCATCGTGGCTCTGGGAGGAGTGCTCGCTCCGGCCGCGGCGGGCGCGGTGCCCGTCGTGGACCCGGCCGGGGCCCCCGGCGCCGATCACACCGACTTCGGGCTCGCCGTCGAGGCGGCCGCCGAGGGCGACGTGCTCCTGCTCCGACCCGGCGTCCACGACGCGGCGGCGAGCGAGCGGGTCATCATCGACGGGAAGTCACTCGTCGTCGTGGCCGAGGTCCAGGGGCCCGACGCGATCCTCGACTTCGGGCTCGTGGTGCGGAACCTGGGCGCGGGTCAGTCGTTCGTTGCGCGGGGCGTGAGCTTCACCGGCGCCGCGGCCGTCTCCTTCGGCCAGTACCAGGTCGAGGTCACCGACAACGTCGGGCCGGTCTGGTTCGAGGACTGCATCTTCGACGACGCGGGGACGATCGCGAGCGCCGGACCGCTCCACGTCCTGCGCAGCGCCGCGGTGACGTTCCACCGCTGCAGCCTCGGCGGCGCGCGCGGCACGCCGTTGCGGTCCACCGACTCCGAGGTCCACCTGTACGAGACCGACCTGATCGGTTTCGACGGACCGCCGGACACCAAGTTCGGCGCGTCGGGCGGGGACGCGGCGGTGATCAGCGGCGGCGAACTCTTCGCCCAGGGTTCGCTGTTCCAGGGCGGGGACGGCGGCCTGAGTCCATTCAGCTCGTACTCGGGGGATGGCGGGGATTGCCTGGCGCTGCTCGAGGATCCCGTCGTGCGTCACCTCGACTGTGCGTTCGAGCCGGGACTCGCGCCCCTCGCGGGTGTGTCCTCGGGACTCGACGGCGTGGTGTTCCACGACTTCGATGGTGGCGCGGTGATCGAGGCGTGGCCCGGCAGCTCGTGGTTCTTCGTGGCGTCGACGCCGGTGCGCGAGGGCGACCTGCTCGATGTCACGGTCCAGGGGCCGCCCAGCCACGTGTTCTTCCTGACCTGGTCGCTCGCTCCCGGCGCGACGCTGCTGCCGGGCAAGGGCATTTCCGTCGCCGTGTCGCTGCCGTTCTTCTTCCTGCCCATCGCCGCCCTGCCGCCGAGCGGGGCGTTGGCGTTCCCGTTCGTGGTGCCCGAACTCGGTCCGGCGTTCGAGGCGCTCGTGGTCCACATGCAGGCGGGTTTCAGCGGGCCGAAGGGCGAACTGGCGACGACGGGCGGGACGGCGATCGTGTTGCTGGATGCCGCGGTGCCGTAGTCGGGCGACCGCAGGTCCCGCCCGCCGCGCGGGTGCCGCGTTGCGTGTGCCTGGCCGCGTGTGCCTGGCCACGTGTGCCGTCAGGCCGGCACGAGCAGCCCGCTGTCCACGGCCCGGGCGAGGACTTCGAAGGCCGCGCCGCGGTGCTCGCTGCCGAAGCTGTCGAGCGCCGCCTCGACGCTGTCGTCGGACGCCGCGCGGAAGAGTCGCGCCGCGTCCTCGCCGACCTCGAAGGTGCGGTGCTCGTCGCCGAGGAAGACGACCCAGCTCGCCTCGGCGTCGATCGGCGTGGCGTCGGCGCGGGCGTGGGATTCGCTGCGTGCCACGCCCCCGAGAGGCGTCGGGTCGCTCCACACGCGGTCGAGACGGTTGCGCACCTCGGCGTAGGGGAAGGCCAGGCGCGTGAGCGTGGCGTCGTCGCGCAGCGCCAGGCGCTGCGGAAAATCCTCGCGGCGACGCACGTGGTCGCGCGGGCCCGACAGGCGCGTCGGCGGCTGGTCGCGCCGGAAGACGTCGATCCCGAACCGGCACAGGTACAGGAAGATGTGGCTCTTGTAGCGGTAGTAGAGGAAGTTGTCGCCGCGCAGCGCCGGGAGCGCCTCGGTGGCCGCCCCGAGCACGTCGTTGAAGGCGCCCTTGACCTCCTCGCGCGACATGCCGGACGCGGACTCGCACTCGAGGTAGCGCGCCAGGTCGTTCACGGGCGCCTCGCCCGGCGCCAGCGCGCGCGGGTCGTCGATCACGCGCGCGATGCCGAACTTCGCCGGGTCGCGATACATCGGCGAGACCATGTCGAGGTTGAAGATCTGCAGCGAGATCTCGCCGATCCAGTCGCTGTTGCGCACGATGAACTGGCGCGTGAGGTCGGCTTCCTCGCGCGTCTCGGTGGGGAGCCCGACCATGGTGTAGAGCGTGGCCGAGATGCCCGCCTCGTGCGTCCAGCGCACGACGCGTTGGGCCTCGACGAGGTCGGTGCCCTTCTCGACCAGGTCGAGCACGCGCTGGCTGCCCGACTCGAAGCCGTACATCAGCTTGCGGCAGCCGGCGCGGTGCAGCGCCGCCAGGCTCTCGGGGTTGAACATGCGCTCTTCCATGCGCGCGTCACACCACCAGGCGACGTCCAGGCCGGCGCGCTCGAAGGCGTCCGGGATCCGCTTCGCCATGAGCGGCGGCAGGTCGTCCATGATGAAGTAGAAGTACCTGGTGCCGTGGCGCTCGACCAGGGTCTGCAGGTCTTCGACCAGGCGCTCCACGCTGCGCTCGCGGTAGGTCGGGCCGATGGCGGTGTAGAGCGTGCAGAAGCCACACTTCTCGTAGTAGCAGCCGCGCGTCGGCGCCACGGGCAGGACCAGCTCGCCGGACAGGTAGCGGTCGAGCGGCAGGTCGCTGAAGTCCGGCGTGGGCAGGTCGTCGATGGGCATCGGCAGCAGCTCGCCGTTGGTGACGACGGTGCCGGTGGCGTCGCGATACACGACGTTGCTCACGCCGGAGAGGTCGGGCGTGCCGCGGGCGGCGCCGATCGCGGTCGGACCGAGGTCCGCGTCGCCCTCGCGCCGCACGCCCCCCGCCGCCGCGACGGCCTGGGCCAGCTCGAGGATCGGGCGCTCGCCTTCGTAGACGACGATGCTGTCGCAGCGGTCGAACAGCGGACCCGCGTGTGCCAACCGGTTGCCCACGTAGGCGAGCATGCCGCCGCCGAGCGTGATGTGGATCCCGGGCCAGCGCGCCTTCACCATCGACGCGAGCGTCAGCGCCGGCACGAGCTGGCTGCCGTAGGTGACCGAGATCCCGAGCACGTCGGGCATCTCCGCCTCGATGCGCGGCAGCGCGCGCTGCTCGAAGAACTCCCGGAACATGTTCCCGTCGACGTCATCCACGCCGGCGAAGAGTTCCGCGCTGCTGTCGATGCTCGTGCGCTGCGTGTAGTTGTGCGCCGTGAACAACGAGGGCTGGTACTCGGTCGAGAGCAGCTTCAGGCCGGCCTCGAAGGTGCGCATGGCCCAGAGGTACTTCGCCCTGTCGTAGAAGGCCTCGGCGTCACGGATCGTGTCCTTGGCCTCGTCCATGTGCGTGGCGAGATAGGGGCCCGAGGCCAGCGCGTCAGCGTGGAGCCGATAGCGGTCGAGGTCTTCGGGAGCCAGGGCGGCGCCGCGCTCGAGGCCCGCTTCGGCCGCGCGCTCGGCGATGCGCTCCACCGACAGCGCGAGGCGCTCGTCGCTGATCAACTCGTCGTAGGCCTGCAGGTTCAAGTCCCAGACGGTGGCGCCCGGAAACCCGTGTTGCGCGAGGAAGGCCTTGAGCGAGGGCAGCGCGAGGTACGGCTGCGTCGGGTGCCCCTGCGGTGGGAAGACCAGCAGGACGCGAAGGTCGTCGGGGTGGCGCGCGGTGTCGGTCGTCATCGGGAGTCCGGGCTCGGGGTCAGGTCGCGAGTCGTTGCAGGAGAGCGTGGGCGTCACGCAGCGTGTCGTCGTCCGCGTCGGGCCAGCGGCGGCGGAGTTCGTCGCCGTCGAGTCCTTCGGCGACGTCGGCCAGGAAGGGCGACAGGGCCGTGGCCTGGACGCTGTCACCACGCCGGACGAAGAGGATGTCGGTGGGCGTGGGCGTGGGTGTGGTGAGGTCCGTCGTGTCGCCGGTGCCCTCGGCGAAGAGCGAGCGGGGATCGGCCGGGAAGCGCTCGAGCGAGGTCGTCGCGGTGGACGCGAGACGGGCTTCGTAGCGGGCGAGCAGCGCCAGGTCGGCGTCGGTGTCCGTGCACCACGCGGCAAAGCGCGTCACGGCCCCCTCCCGCGTGAGGACCGAGGGTTCGGCCAGGTCGGTGTTGCCGGCTCCCGGCAGGTCGAGCGCGCAGGCGTGTCGGAGGAAGGTGTCGAGGGTGTCCGCGATCGATCCCGTTCGGGCCACGTGCGCGAAGGTCCGCGGGAAGACCTCGAGCAACAGGTGGGCGTTGCGGCTGCGGCGGTAGAGCGTGGTCGGGTCGGCCGGCCGCCCGTGCTCGTCGAGCGGCAGGTGCACGCGGAACGCGCCGAACACCGTCTCGTCGGCGGCGATCAGGTCGGCCGTCTCGGGGTCGGTCTGGCCGGCGGGGATGTCGAAGCCGCGCACGAGGTCGGCGGACACGCCGGGAACGAGGTGCACTCCCCCGGGCACTTCGGCCGCCCGCCCGTTGCCGGGCGTCACGTTCCACCAGTGCATCGACAGGGACACGCCGTCGATCCGCGCCGCCCGCGCCATGAAGGCGAGGTTGCGGTCCAGTTCGGCGCGGGTCTCGCCGGGCAGCCCGGTCATGGTCCCGACGATCGAGGCCACCCCGGCGCGTTGTGCGGACTCGAGCACGGCGATCACCGCGTCCTCGTCCATGCCCTGCTGTCGCCCGCCCTTGGCCATGGCCAACAGCTGGCGCGGCACGATGGACTCCACGCCGTAGAGGATGCGGCGGCACCCGGCCGCGGCCATGGTGGCCAGCAGGTCCTCGTCGACCAGATCCAGCCGCGTCCGGCACTCCCACGCCAGGCGGTTTCCGCGCCGCTGCTTCTCGGCGCAGATCTCCAGCACGCGCTGCCGGTCGAAGGTGAAGAGGTCGTGGGTGACGTAGACGCAGTCGATGTCCCCGAGCGCTGCGAGGCGATCGAGCTCGTCCGCTGCCCGGGCCGCGGAGAGATGCCGAGCCCGCCGGCCCCAGAACACCGGCGTCGTGCAGAAGCTGCAGGCGTGGCTGCAGCCGCGGCCCAGGTCGATGGGGAAGAGCGCAGCCTCCTCGCCCGCCGCCTCGGCGTACGCACGCGGACTCTCGGCCAGGTCCCAGGCCGGCGAGCAGACCTCGTCCAGGTCCGCCACCAACGGCCGCGCCTCGGTGCGCAGGGCGGGGCCGGTGGGCAGACCGTGGGCGTCGAGCCCGCCCCCGTGTCGCGGGCCCGCGCGCACCACGACTCCGGGAACTGCGCCCCACGCCTCCGGGCAGTCCCACACGTCCAGCAGATCTGTCAGCGTCCGGTCCGCCTCGCCCACCGCGACGACGTCCACGGACGGGTACCGCTCGATCACCTCCTCCTCGACGGTCTCGGGTCCTTGTCCACCGAGCACGACGGGAAGGCCGGGCCGGCGTTTCCTCACCTTCTCGGCGAGCAGCAGGGCCGCGGGGAGCGAGGAGAGCATCGACGTCAGCCCCAGCACGTCGGGCCCGCGCTCGAGGATCGCGTCCGCGCAGCGGTCGAGCAGGTCCGGGCCGCTGGGCAGGTCGCCGCGGCGGATCAGCAGCGCCAGGTCCAGGAAGTCGGCCTCGTGTCCGGCCGCGCGGGCCGAGGCGCCCAGATGGAGCGGCCCCAGCGGCGGCATGGAGTAGCCGAACGTATCGCGGTGGGGCGGCTGGACGAGGAGGACACGGGCCATGCGCTCAGCAACGCTAGCAGGCCGGCTGGCGTGGGATCACTGTTGTCGCGGCTGGATGTTGCCCCGGATGTTCCGGTGGGTGTCCGGGTGGCTGTTCCGGGGTGCCGGCGACCCTCTTGCCCGGCCCGAGGCCGCTACCTATGATTCGCCGCTTGCCGCGTGGCCTGGAACCCGAGGGTTCGGGGCCGTCTGGTCGCGGGGGTGTAGCTCAGTTGGTTAGAGCGCCAGCCTGTCACGCTGGAAGTCGAGGGTTCGAGTCCCTTCACCCTCGCCATTCGTAAGAGTGGCTGAACGCCGAACTTAGGCGAGCCTGCCCGCTACGGGCAGAGCGGCTCCGATCGTCGGGAAACCCGGTAACTACCGGATTCCGACCCCAGGAGGCCGCCGATGGCCCCTCGAAAGCGTTCGCGCGTTCCCTCGTACCGGCTCCACAAATCCTCTGGCCAGGCGGTCGTGACGCTTGTTGGCAGAGACCACTATCTCGGCCCCCACGGGTCGAAGCGCAGTCGCGCCGAGTACGACCGGCTGATTGCGGAGTGGTTGTCCACGGGGAGGCGTGTGCCGCCTGGGGACGAGCAGGGCGGAGTGACGATTGACGAACTTGCAGTGCGCTACTGGGAGTTCGCGAGGGAGTACTACCCGTCGGGGGCCCGGACCAATGAGCTGGAGAACATGCGCTACGCGATCCGCCCGTTGCGAAAGCTGTACGGACCTACGGCCGGGGCAGCTTTCGGACCCAAAGCGCTCAAGAGCGTTCGCGATCACATGATTCGCCAGGGCCTCGCGCGCAATACGATCAACGCGAGAGTTGGTCGCATCAAGCGGCTGTTTCGCTGGGCGGTCGAGAACGAGCTTGTGCCGAGTAGCACGCTGCATGGCCTACAAGCTGTTCGTGGACTCCCGAGCGGAAGGTCAGCAGCGAGGGAAAGCGAGCCGGTGCGCCCCGTGCCGAGTGAGGATGTGGAGGCCGTGCTTCCGCATCTGTCTCGTCAGCTTCAGGCGATCGTGCGCCTCATGGACCTCACCGCGATGCGGGTGGGAGAGGTTGTGAAGATGCGCCTGGCGGATATCGACCGGAACCACGACCAGGAGACCGGGGTCTGGTCTTACTGTCCACCGAAGCACAAGACGGCGCACCACGGGCATGAGCGCGTAGTCCTGCTGGGGCATCGTGCCCAGGGCTTGCTCAAGCCGTTCTTGGCGGCGGATCCGCACGCCTATCTGTTCTCACCTCAGGAGGCTGAGCGAGAACGCCGGGGGGTGTTGGGCCAGGAAGTGAGGAGAGTCAGCGACTACTACCAGACGCATGTGGTGCGAAAGGCCATCAGTCGTGCCTGCGTGAAGGCGAGGGTGCGGCCCTGGCATCCCCATCAACTGCGCCATTCAGCAGCGACGCGGCTCCGAAAGGCGCACGGCCTGGACGCAGCACGCGTTCTCTTGGGACATCGGTCACCCGCCATCACCGAAGTGTACGCCGAGCTTGATCATAGCCGGGCGCTTCAGGTCGTTGCGGTTGACGGCTGAATCTAGCAGCCAGTGCGAACAGTCAGGCGCGCCGAGAATCCGAGAGGCGGCGCATGCCCCGGCCGGAGTCATCATCGAACCTCAGGATTCCAGTGTTCGGACGCGATCCACGAAGTGGTGCTGGAGACAATAAGGAAGTCGAGGACCGGGATACCAAGGAGTTTTCCCGCTTCCGTGAGGCGGTCGAAGATGTCGCGGTCTTGCATGGACGGGCTCAGGTTTCCCGACGGGTGGTTGTGCGCGCAGATGATGGCGGAAGCGTTCGAGAGGATGGCTGCCTTGAACACCTCGCGAGGGTGAACGAAGGCGCTGGAAACCGTGCCGATAGAGGCCGTCTCCGCTGAGACGACGCGATGAGCAGCATCGAGGTGAAGCACGATGAAGTGCTCCCGATCCTTGGCTCCAATCAGCGCTTGGACTGCTTCTGCGGCATCTTGCGGAGCCCGTACGGTGTGAGCTTCGGCGATGGCGCCGACCTGCTCGATGGTCACTAGTCGCAGCCGTGGGGCCGTGTCGTTCTGTGGCCGGTTCTTGCTCGCCATGTTCGAGTCCTCCTCGTTTCCGAGAGGCCCATTCCTCTCAGCCCCCGTGGAGGAGTGGGAGTCAAGAAACGATGAGGATGGGTGTTGCGAGCTGGGCCTGCCTACGGGTTGCCCCGTCAACGCGTCGAGCGTAGTGACACACTGACCGGAGCTTGGTCGATTCACGTCGCGTAGGCGATCTGCCATGCGGACTTCGACGAGATGCCGAGCCGACCCGGAAGAGTTGCCACGAGGGCAGTCGGCATTGCTTCGGCCAGTTTGGCGGCCGCTACGCTGCTCCAGAGGACGACAGTCCCGGACACGCCTAGAGGGTTACGGCGACCGCAAGGGAAGGAAGGCCCGGCCTTTGGCAGGGGGACAGCCGAGGACACATGAGGGCCGACTTGCTGGTAGAATTGGTGGTTTCGCTCGTTGTCGGGGTCCAGCTTGGTCCTCGCGGCTCGGCGTCTCAAGGCCGCGACGAGCCTCGAAGTAGCCGACTACCAGCCGCCGGAAGTACACGCCCGGGGAGAGTCTCGCCGTAGGGCTGCTAGCGTCGCCCACAGGGAACTTGCTGCTCGGCAGCAAAGGAGAGCAGGCCACTATCGCTTGCGCGGCTTAAGCCTCGCGTTGCCGCGCCCCCGCCGCGCCATCTGTTGGTTCACACCGGTGACGTTCATCCTATAGCGAAGCATGTCCTTGCTCACGCCGTAGCGAGGAACGGCTTGTACGTCGGTCCACCCCTGCTCCCCAATGTGCAGGAGCGCTGGTCGCGGGAGGAGCAGACAACCCCCAAGCCAATCCGCCTCGGCCTCCTGGGAGCTGCTGTAGGTATGCAGCATGAGCAGGCCGTCCTCAGCAACATCGATCCTGCTCGGTTCGTGCCCGATGATTAGATGAGCAAGCTCATGCATCAGGTTGCTGGCTGGCCTGCCCCCGGAGTGCGCGGAATTGAGGATGACGACAGTCGTGTTAGACACGTGGATTGTCACCGCCGACCAACCGCCAGGATCTTCCTCGAGGAGGACCTGCAGCGCGTCCTCCGGGACGCCCGGTACATCCCTCGCGCTCCACACCGCGACGCCGAGGTGCTCGGCCAGGCTTTGTGGGTCGAGTGGTTCCTGTGGCCGGAGGTCAAGCTCACGCCGCAGGTTGCTGGACGTGTTCTCGCACCATGTCTTGAAGCCTCGAACGAACGTCACTCGGGCGGGGCCTCCGTGGCGAGAATGGCGCGCTGAGCGGCCAGGATCATCTGGGATAACGCCTGTGCCGTCGTGGGCGAGATGGCCTGAGGCTTTTTGAAGTGGACTGCCACCTTGGCGATGTCGCCGCCCTTTGAGGGCGACTTCACTCGGAGCACCTCGCCGGGGTCCACTTTCAGCCAGGTGCAGACCTTCCGAAAGGTCTCCAGGTCAGGGAGGTGCCCGCGTTCTACCCGCGACAGGGTCGCTGGGCTGATGCCGATCTTCCTGGCGACGTCCCGGATGCCGCGGGTATCACGGGAAGTCCGAAGCAGGCGGCCAAGGGTCTGGAGGGTCGGGGCGGCCATGGAGGGCGGTGTTTCTCCGGTGAGAAAGTGTTTGACCGCGTGGACGGCGATGTTAGCGTCTTACGCATGAGACACCGTTGCACGGCCCCTACGGTCGGTCAAGTCCGGGCCGGGCATTTCCTACCCACAGATCGGAGATTCCGATGCCGACGACCATGATCACCCTCACGTTCAGCTCCACCGCCGGGGACTTCACCGGCGAGTTCCCGGTCGACCTCATCCTGGGGGACGTCAAGAAACGCGTCATGGAGCAGTTCGGCCTGGACCCCAGCAAGGCGGACCAGGTGATTGTCACGCTCGACGGTCGCGTGCTCGACGAGACGAAGACCCTCGAGGAGCTGAACCTCCCCGACGGCGCGGTGCTCGTCATCGAGCGCAAGGAGGTGACGAAGATCTAGGTCTCCGCATGGACATTGAAACGACCAGAGCCACAGTCCACAAGCTGGTGGACAAGGTCCGCCAGTCGGCCATGGCGGACGCGATGGGATGGGGTCTCGACCACCAGGATCTCATCCTGTTTGTTGGGATACGATCTCGGCAGCGCAAGGACCGCTCGTTTCTTTTGAGGGTCTCGTTCGACGATCTCCCGAGGCGGGCGCCCTCGTACGTTTTCGTCAACCCGTCAACGAAGCAGCACGATGATGCGGGCTGGCCACCGAACGTGCGCCATGGGAGGGCGCCCCCCGGCATTTGCACACCGGGGACGCGGGAGTGCTGCGAGCACTACCACGTGAACGATCCTCAGTATCAGTGGAGATACACAGACGACGCGCTGCTTTGCACGCTACTGGAGATCCAGAAGATGGTGGAGAAGGGAGTGGGAACGTGAGGTGGCCGTGGCGCCCGGGCCGGGAAGACAATGTGGAATCGCCGTCGAGGCCAGCCTATCCAACAGTGCGACCCTATGCGGGGCCGGTGCCAGGAAGGCGCGCACGCCGGGTCCCGGAGCGTCCCGGCCGCGTCTATGTCCCGCTCGATGTGATGCGAGCGACGAGCGATGTCATGAGGCGGCATGGCCGTGAGAGACGCGAGGCCTACGTCTGGTGGGGTGGCTACTTCCTGCCGGACGGTGACGCGCAGGTCGTCACCGCTCTCTATCCGGATGTGCCCACCGAGCATGGCAGGGTGCACCTTGACCACCAGAACCTGATCGCGCTGCATGAACGCCTGCGGGCGCTCGACCTGGTACTGGTCGCAGAGTTGCACACACATCCGCCGGGCGCCGGCGGACAGAATGACGTGGATGCCGCGAATGCAGCCGCAACCTACCGCGGCTTCGTCACCATTGTAGTCCCCGACTTTGCCGCTCCGATCCTCCACGATCTGCGGACGGCCTACGTGTACGAGTACGAGGGAGGCGATCAGTGGCGCGAGCTGACAGAGACAGAGATCGAAGGGCGCTTTCTGGTCGAGGAGCCCTTTCATGAGGTCAACATGGCGCGATGAGCCAGTCTGATCGAACGCTTGATGTGCTGGAGGTGCTCTCTCAGGGCTCGCTTTCGCGAAGCGTGTTCGCGCAGGTTCTAGCTCCGGCCTCGGTGCGCCTGACGCTGAGCCCGGAGGTCGCCGATGAGGTTCAGGCGCAGGCCCTTTACACGTTCCTCGTCAACCTAGTCGGTCGGATGTACCCCATCGTCCAGAACCTTGATCTGGCCTTTCCACCTTCAGCACGCCTGCGCTTCACGCCTCCCCGGTCTCGCCGCTCCACGTTAGAACAGCATGTGTCTCAGTATCTCAAGAGCCTACAGCCGGATCTCGCGTGGCACTTGAACCGCCCGGACTGTCAGTCCGTGAGCTGCGAAGTCGTTGTCGGGCGGTCATCAGTGGGCGCAGAGCACCTGATCAGCGTTGGAAGCGATGGCTGGATTGCGCGGGTGTCCTCGGCCGAGAACATGGTGGTCGGCGGGGGGCTGAACCCCGTGGGCGCTTACGCCGCAGCGTGCATGGCCGCGGGAGAGGTGACCAAGCGTGTTCTCGCCTCTCACAAGGACTTATTTCCTGGCGTTCCCGTTGTCCCACTTGAGGGGTCGTTGTCCTTCTCGACGCTCACCTTCGCCTCCTCCACGGAGGCTACGATTGACGGACCGAACCCGGACCTTCCCGAGCCTGTCGATCTCCAGCGGCTCACCATCGTTGGACTTGGAGCTGGGGGAATGGCGCTCGCGTATACTCTAGCGACCGTTGAGGGCTTGTCTGGCCGTGTTCTTGGGATCGATCCCGACATCGTCTCTGTCACCAATCTGAATCGGCTCGTGAGCAGCGGAGCAGGCGACGTCGCTGCAAAGCGAGCGAAGGTTGAGGTTCTCGACGGAGTTTTCTCTCACGTGGCCGGGGTGGTCGTTCAAGGCCATGCGCTTCCCTATCGGGACGCCTCCCCTCTGCTCGCCAGTGTGGATCTTCGACACGTCGTCGCCGCTGTCGACACGCGGGAAGCACGCCGCGATCTCCAACACGACACACCGGCGGTGTTATGGGACGCCGCGGCAACTGAAACCGGAGAATTCTACGTCTGGCGGCTGATCTTCGGCACTACAGAATGCATGGAGTGCAAGCACCCGCCAGGGAAGGCGGACCCGGAAGTCGCTCAGGCTCGCGTCTTGGCGGAGACCCTCGGCCTGAACCAGGGCACGTGGCTCACGAAGACACGCGACAACGAGCCATTTACGGCCCTGCAAGCAGAGGTGATCAAGCAGTCCATCGAATCAGCACAGAGTCCGGCATCACCGCCTTCAGTAGGCGAGCGCTTCAGCGACTGGTACCCAGGGCAGTGCGGCCAACTTCAGCTCGAACCCATTGAAGAGGAAGCGCCGATACCCTTTGCTCCGGTAATGGCCGGCGTGCTGCTGGCCGGCGAAGTCATTAAAGAGCGGTGCTTCCCGGAGTTGTCCCTCGACGGCGGCTATTGGAACACTCTGCTCGGGAAGTTCATGGTTCACAACAGGCCGGTCCGGCGACCACGCCGTTCGGACTGCGAACTCTGCCATGACGAGAACTTTGTTGTGCAACACACGCGGATTGATGCCAGCGATCCTACCTGAAGGCCGATTGCGGACTCCCTCGACTACGGGCTGTTCGCGTGACATGCCTCTTGGGTCAGTCCAGGCGCAGGCTCTGCTCGGCCACAGCGACCCGAAGCTCACGAGCACGGTCTATTGCACCTGGCGCCGGACGACCTGCGCGAGGCCGTGGGACGGCTCAGCGGTGGGGGCGGTCCGCGACCCTCTGGCAGCATATTGGCAGATGCCGAGGGCGCCGCGAATGCCGACCGTCATAGGTCCATGTCAGCAATGGAGCGGGCGACCGGGTTCGAACCGGCGACATTCAGCTTGGGAAGCTGGGTAGCGGAACATGCCGCCGGCAATGACATCGGGGGACATTCGATGCCAAGTGAGGACACGCCAGAGAGTTGCGACGATGGAGACGGGTGATTTGGGCTCTGGTGAGAGGGCATCAGCGGACAATCGAAGACCGACTTACTGGCAGCAAATGGCAGAGGTCGCAGGTTCGATAGTCCCCCCTGAGGGCCAAAGGGGAGAGCGCGGTCTCTTGGTTCGATTCTGCGTCGGGAACCACCGCTCGGCCGGCATCGAGGCGGTGAGGCAGCGGGTCGCGGAGGCGGGGCGTCTTCGGCGACGAGCGGGCTTGGCCCCGGTCTCCAGCGGAGCGGAACGGCCCGAGGTCGGGGCTCCGGTGCATCCGTCACTCCGTATGGATGGGAGTTGGCCGTTGGGGACAGCGAGCGAGGTGGCTAAGCCAGCCTTTGGACAGACCGAGGAAGATTCCTGAGAATTCCTGGCTGCCGTCTGTTCGGATTCCGCTCTCTCCAGTTAGGCGGGCAGCTCCCGTGCCATCGGCGGCGCTCGCGCCCACCTTCCGCAGACACATCTCACCTACTGGCGCATGGAGTAGCAGCATGCAAAGGCAGACCCTCTTCTTAGCGGCCTTGGTGATCATGACCTTCGCCGCCTTGCCAGGGAACTCATCAGCGCAGCAGTTCCCCAAGTTGGACTCATCTTGGACCGTCACGGTGAACGGCCAGAGTGTCCAGGTCAACAATGACGGGAGCTTCGTCATCCCGAACGTCTCTGCGGCCGACCAGTTTGGGCCCGGGGGCCCGGGCACGGCGCCCGACTTCGTCAGTGACAACACACTGCGCGTCATTGGCGTGAGCACGGCGGACGGCGTTACGCGGTATGCGTACAGCGATGCGTTCCAGTTCGTGGCGGGGCAGGAGTTCTCGGTAGGGCAAATGACGATTACGGACGTCCCGCCCCCGTTTCCTCAGTCGATTGAGGCAACGCCGGATGACATAGTTCTGACGGCCAGCGGCCAGGCCACGGTTGTTCGCGTCGATGGTGAGCTCATCGATGGGAGCATTATTGATGTCACCGGAGCCGTTGCCGGAACCACCTACCTGACAAGCAATCCGGGGATCTTGGAAGTCGACTCGTTCGGGGTTGCGACGGCCATCAGCGATGGGCCGGCCTTCGTCACCGCCATCAACGAGGGTGCTGCCTCTGTAGTGCTGATCCAAGTCGTACTGGGCGATCCGTTGACGGAAGTCCGAGGATTCGTCCAGCTCGAGGACGGCACCTCCGTGGTTGGCGCCGACGTAACGATCGGGGGGCAGGGACAAACGGCCCTATCGCTGGCCGATGGCAGCTTTGTGATCCCAAACGTGGCGACGCAGCTGGGTCTCTTGAACGTAACGGCCAGCGCTGTTATTGGAACAGAGTCCTTTGCAGGTTCCTCAGGTTCAGTCGAGCCCGTGCCCGGCCTGCTCACGGATGTCGGTTTGATCACCATGAGTGAGTTCACAGCCGTCACAATTACGTTCGACGCCGGAAGTGGGAGCCCTCCAAGCTACACAGAGTCCGGTCTCACCGTGGTTTCCGGCCAGGATCACCTCCATCTAGGAGATAACAGTCTTGATGGGAGTCCTGATCTCTACAACCACTCTGGATGTTGCTCGACGCCTTACGAATTCACATTTGGCGGAGCTCCGTTTGGTGTCGTCAGTTTGGATATAGTGAATCTCCCGTCGGGAACGCACACATTCACATCGTCAAGTGGAGCAGTAGAGATCGTCGCCGGGCCTGGAGTTCATGTGTTTTCGGCGTCAGGATGGACAGGGATCACGTCGTTTAGGTGGGACGCGACGGGAAACATGATGATCGACGATCTCGTGATAGAGGCTGAGTAATGGCCAGCGTCAAGATCAGGGCGTGGAGTCGAACAATGAGCGAGATGAATTCGCGGATGACTCTTGGCCTGCTAGGCCACAGAGTGAAGGGGGCGACAGCTGTGTATCGGACGAACATGCAAGTAGTATTAATCACCCTGTCAATCCTTGTGGCACTCGCGCCAACCGGGCACTCGACCCAAGGTGTGGGGGGCGGCACTCAGGACAAGATTGCTGTTTGTCACGTTCCTCCCGGGAACCCTGAGAACCCGGTTACGATCCTGATCTCTCCCTCAGCGCTTCCGGCGCACCTTGCTCACGGTGATGTGCTCGGAAACTGCGGAGAGCCAGTCTCAACGACCGGGCCGACACTCGATCCAGTGCTGAGCCCCACGGCTTCGACGAGCACGACGATCACTGGAGTGTCGCTCGAGTTGGGGAGCTCAATCCTCGTAGAGGGCGGTGCTCAGTCGGTGGAAGTGCCCGTGGAGGCTGACCAGACCTTCGAGGTTCCCGTAGATCTGAATCCAAATGCAAACAACCACCTATTCGTGACTGAGATCTTCGACGACGGAACTTCTAGCCCAATCGTAGGCGTTGAGGTGATCCAAGATGGAACACCACCGACGCTGTTCATCGACTTCCCGCTGGATGGTGCCGAGTTGACCACCGAGACCAGTGATGTGGCAGGACGTGTTAGTGATCTACTCAGTGGGTTCATGGGCCTTACAGTGACCGTCAATGGCATCGAAGCAGTCGTTGACATTGGCATCGGTACCAACGGCACGTTCTTTGCCGAGAGTGTCCCTCTTCTCCAGGGTCAACCCACGCTGGTTCAATCCATAGGTGTGGATGGTGTCGGAAACTCAGCCAGCGCGGCTGTCACCGTCACTCTTGTCGAGGTAGACGAGGGGGCGCCGTTCATGACGGCGATCTCCGGAAACGGTCAGAACGGGCTAGTTGATACTCAACTCGCTCTTCCCATCATCGTTCAACTTCTCAAGGGAGATGGCAGTCCGTTCGGCGGAAAAGT
Source organism: Phycisphaerales bacterium (assembly GCA_029260315.1). GTDB lineage: Bacteria > Planctomycetota > Phycisphaerae > Phycisphaerales > UBA1924 > S146-42. Next base: position 21,925 of record JAJDDM010000135.1, read on the forward strand.
CGTGACGTTTGACGTGGATCGAAGCAACGGTCAACTGAGTGATGGGCCGGTCGGCGGAACGCTTACGCACCAGGCTCTCACTGATGCGAACGGCTTTGCTCAGGCATACTGGACGCTCGGAAGCGATGCTGGTTGCGGTAATAACCGGGTTGCAGTCACGTCGACGGACATCCAAGGCACGGTATTCTTCTGCGCTAGCGCAACCGCAGGTCCGGCCTCACAGATCAACGTGGGTTCGGGCGATATGCAGAAGGCGGAAGTATTGGGGCCCGCCACGGAGCCTCTGCGCGTGTGGGTCAGCGATTCCTGCAATGGAGTTGAGGGAGTGCCGGTCACTTTCATCGTTGAGGGCGGGGGTGGAGCTGTAAACGGCCTACCGGTGTTCACGGTCACGACGAGCTCCACAGGGCATGCGGAGGTAGGCTTCCTGACAGGTGCCGAGCCGGGCAACAACACGGTTGTGGCCGATTTCTTCGGGAACTCCGGGAATCCGGTCACGTTCACGATTGTGGGCGTAGAGAGCAACCCGGAGCTGCCAACGAGTCTGGTCGGCGTGGTGGTCGACAATGGAGGCCAGCCAATCCAGGGGGCTTCGTGCACACTCGAAGTGGGAGGACTGATGCTCGGCCCGAGTGCGTCCGATCTCGACGGACGGTTCGAGTTCACGGACACGGTGGTGTCGGGTCCGGCCGAGCTCCAAATCGACGGACTTGTGGCCACGCACGTCGGTGGCATCGGTGGGATGGACGTGTTGCCCGGGAGCTTCCCGGCTCTCGAGTTCGAACTGGTACTTGTGCCGAACGCCGAGAATTCGCTGCCGAGCCCCGTCAAGCTACCCCCGCTCGATCCACTTAACGCACGTGCCTACAACGGCACGGCTGATGTGACACTCACAGTGGTGGGCATCGAGGGGCTGTCGATGACGGTGAAGGCGGGCTCGGTTACGTTGGCTGATGGCAGCGTGCCCAGCCCCGCGAACCCGACCATCCTGTCGCTGAACCAGGTTCATGCGGACGATGTTCCGATGCCCATGCCTGATGGCGCTGCACCTCCGTTCGCGTGGACGCTACAGCCGGCTGGCGCGACGTTCGACCCTCCCGTCGCCATCACGTACCCGAACATGTCCGGCCTCCCACCCGGAGCGATCGCTTACTTCCTTAGTTTCGATCATGACACCGGAGAATTCGAGATCATCGGAAGTGGTGAAGTGACGGGTGATGGGCTGTCTATCGTCTCGGATCCGGGTGTCGGCATCGCGACGGCCGGTTGGGGCTGCAACTGCCCTCCGTACTCGATCACTGACGACTGTAAGAACTGCAACGTGCAAGTAATGGGGCCCGATTTTGCGTGTACAGGTTCGAGTCAAACCTATGTGGCGAAGGCCACTGGCGGAGGAACGCTCACATGGAAGGTCTCCGATGGGGCGTCCTCCTCATCCTCGAGTGCGACTGTAAGCGACGGTGAGTGCGTATCCCTAGATGTGAGCTTTAACTCTGAGGGACCTGCTGGAGGACCACAAAGTTCCGGAAACAAGGTCGAGGCGACACTTGTCTGCAGTAGTGGGCTGACTGACCAGGGCGGAGTTGGAGTCGGAGTGGCATCCAGCGTAGATCCAGGCTCGGTTCCAATTACATTCACGCCTGGTTCACCTGCGCCAACACCTAGTGGGTGGGGTGTAACGGTATTCGATGACCCCCTGGTCGATATTACTGCCTACTGTGATCATGGCGCCGGAGTTTGGAGGTGTAGAGTGACCGAGGCTGAGGCTACGCACCACCAGGCCGTTCGGCTGTTGCCGGGTGTTGTAGAGGTCACGCAGGCGCTTGTGAATTCAACGACAAACTGTTCCACTCTGAATACGATGATCAGTAGTCTGCTCAGTGTCGCGAACCAGGGGGCCGATTCCGGCTACTACATGTTGGCAGCTGTTCAGGCGCACGAGGATGTGCATGTCCAGCAGTACATAGCGGGGGTTACGCCACTGTATGCGACGTTTGTCTTGTCGGCAGAGGCCCTTACAGTCCCCCTTTCGAGCCATACAAATGCAGCCGATGCGACCACTGCTCTGAAGGGCCTTGCCGCCTACGTGACCGCATTCGATGCGTTTTGCCTTGGGGAAACGGCAGTGGCCAATCAAACCGCTTCGCACGTGCCGGCTACGCCCTTCGTGCAGGCTGAACTCGGAGTCGTAAACCCCATGATTACGAATATCAACACTCAGAAGGCAACTTTGGGATGCCCATAGCCAATCAGAAGAATGGGACGATTCCCTCCGAAGGATTCCAAAGCAGGCTCTTGGGGATTGGAGTGGCTCTTGCCGTCGCATGTGTCATGCTCGGGTGCCGGAGGGAACCTGAAGAGCCGTCAGGATCTATCGAGACTGGAACATATCAGGAGAGAGGGGGGGCACCCCCGGGGGTTGGTGCGAGAGACAGTGCTGACATGATAGTGGACGAAATACTGCACTTCGACATTCAGCCGAACTTCCATGAAGACGGTGGTCTCGTTTCACTAGATATAAACATACAAAACACATCGAATACCAGCGACGTTGTTCTTCGAGTAAATAGAAGGTTGGATGCTTCGTTCATGATTATGGTACGGGATTCGGAAGGCGTGCTCCTGTCGCTCGCTCCCCCAAAGTTCAGCACTGAAGATGCGCAGCAACTTGATGAAATCCACGTTTCGAGAGCTGGAACGCGAGCCTGGACAATAGCTATCAAGGACCGGGTACACTCCCTTCCGCAGAGCCCGCTACAGGCAACGATTGTCGTTCGTTGTAGTGTCCTCTACGCGGTTCTCGGTAAGGATGGCGGACGGGAGGCTGACTTCAGGCCGTTAGTGACAGAGGCATACACTGCGTCGGTTGCGCTGACAGAGACGGCACTGGCGAGCGGATAGGTCGTGGTCTCGCTTGGCGCAGCGCTTCCCGCGGTCAACACGCCCTTCAAGGTCGCTCAGGACAAGAGCGCGTGACTGGACTCGTACTGGCGATGTCAGCTTGGGAAGCCGCGCAGGGGAACATGCCGACGGCGATGACATCGGCGGACAATCGATGGCAAGTGAGGACACTCCAGAGCGTTGCGACGATGGCGACGAGTGGTTAGGGCTCTGGTGAGAGGCCATCAGCGGACAATCTAGGACCGACTTTCTGGCAGCAAATTGGCAGAGGTCGCGGGTTCGGTTCAGTAGTCGCTATTCGCCTGCCAGATACCGCCGCCCTGTTCGAGGCTGGCCTTGAGGTCACGCAGGAACCAATCGAGCAGGTCTGAATCGTTGGGGTTTCGGGCTTCCGGCAGCTGTGGCCCGGCGCCCGACTGGTTGAGCTTGTGACTCTTGCGCAGCTCAAGATGCCCGTCGGCAAACCGGAGAACCTTGACCCGAAGGAGGCTCGGCTGCTGCTCGGTCCGCGAAGAGCTTTCGGCTCGAGCCAGAAGTAGTGTTCGCCCGCACAACTGGCGTAGTCTCTGACGAGTCTAGAATAGCGCTTCGGCCAGTTTGTGAACTCCAGTTGGTCTACAACCATTCCCCCTCCGTTCGGTTCGTGGTTCCCCGTGTCCTAGTGAAGTTGTAGGGCAGGTTCAAGGGCGATCAGGTGCGGACTTGATGCCTCGTTCTTCAGGATCCTCGAGACAGTTGTTCGGCCGACACGATGGCCCAGGTCATGGATGCGTGTGTAGGACCAGCTCGAGTTCTCGTTGGCCATGCGGACGACGAGCCTCTTGATCTCCTGCATGACGCCTCGACGACCCGTCCGTGGCTGTACCCGGAGCGGGTGGGACTCGGCCATCATGTGATGTGGGACCAGGATGAGGCGCGGCACACCGGCCCAGGATCGCGCTGGCCCGAGGTCGGCCGGCATGAACGCGGTGGAACGCATGAAACTCCGACTGGGCACTTGGCCATACGGCCTATCGCCGACCTGACCAGGAGGAGGACAGCACATGGGCACGAGGAAGCACGAGACTGCCCTCGCGACACGAACCCGAGGTTCTCGCGCAATCGATTACAGGTCGAAGTAGTCGGTCCCGCTCGAGCCCTTCCCCTCGGTGTTGGCGCGGAACTCCCCCGTCTCCGAGCTGTACAGCCACCCGCCGGCCCCGGTCGGTGCATCCGGCATCCGCGAGACGATGTGCACGACGTCGAGCTTGTCGATGGGGTTCTGTGGGAACGACCGTCGCAGATACGGGCCAAGCTCGTCCCCAGGTTCCCCGGCCACCGTCGTCTTGGTCGTGAGCTGCTCGACCACGCGCTCGTCTGGGTAGTGATCCATGTGCTGGATCTTGTACATCTCTGCAGCCCGGCGGATCGTCGCCAACGCGGAGGCCAGGGCCGCCTCCTCGTGCTCCGACGAGGTCGTGTTGAACTGCGGCACCATGACCATGAGGAAGGCCGTGCCGAGGAACAGGGTCAGCAGCAGCAGGCCCGCCACGCGCGACCACGTCCGACGCCCAACACGCTGGGTCTCCTCCGGAGTCGGCAGCACCACCATCTTGCCATCCTCCTCAAGGCGCTGCTCGAGTACCCGGATCTGCAGGCGGGCCTCGCGGAGCTGGGTGAGCGTGAGGAGGAGCTTCACGCCGCCAGCCAGCAGACCCCCGAGCACCAGGATCACGGGCCACCAGGAGGCGATGAGTTCAGGCATGGGGTCGCGGGCCTCCGGGAGACTGGGGCCTGTCGGAGCGGGGGCCCCATAGACAGAAGCGGAAGGAGAGCTCCGGCCCGAAGTAGGGGCTCATATGCGAGGGTCAGAGCCTAGCGTTTTCCCTAACGGGCGGGAGGTGGGCAGGGGTCTTCGCCGCCACTACTGATCGAGGTCGAGGTAGTCGATTCCGCTGGAGTCCTTCGCAGGCGTGCCCGTTAGGACCGCCTCAGTGTACGGGCCGTACGCCCAGCCGCCGGCTTCTGGCAGGGGCGACATGATCTGCACGGCCGCCCGCTCATCGACATGGTCTTCAGTGGACCCATGGACAAGGTACGGACCGTGCCGACTATCCGGTTCCGCTGAGGTCACCCCCGCGGCGATGAGCAGCTCAATGAAGCGCTCGTCCGGGTCCTGGTCGGGGTGCTGCGACTTGTACATCTCGATAGCCTGTCGCATGGTCGCGAGGTTTGAGGCGAGGGCTTCCTCCTTGCTGGCGCGCGCGCTGAACTGTGGAACAACGACCAGGACAGCTAGGCCGACGATGAACGCTATGACCAGCACGCCGGCCACGCGCAACCAGGTCCACTTCCCACGATTCCCGATCTCCTCAGGCCCCGGCAGGACCACGACGTGCCCGCCTTCCCTGAGACCCCGCTCGAGCCCCTCGATGCGCAGCTGCGCTTCTCGGAGCTGCGTGAGCGCCCCGAGAAGCTTGGCGCCTCCAGCCAAGATTCCCACCAGGATGACGGGGTACGACCACCAGTCGGCAATGACGTTGATCATGAGCTGTCTCGGGACGGCTCTGGCGCACCCTGAAGGAGCGGAGTTCACGCCCCAGGCGAACAGGCCGGCTTCTGGCAGGGGGACAGCCGAGGACACATGAGGGCCGACTTGCTGGCAGAACTGGTGGTCTCGCTCGTTGTCGGGGTCCAGCTTGGTCCTCGCGGCTCGGCGTCTCAAGGCCGGGACGAGCCTCGAAGTAGCCGACCACCAGCCGCCGGAAGTACACGCCCGGGGAGAGTCTCGCCGTAGGACTGGTAGCGTCGAGCACAGGGAACTGCCTGCTCGGCAGTAAAGGAGAGCAGGCCACTATCGCTTGCGCGGCTTGGGCCTCGCGTCGCCGCGCCCCCGCCGGGCCATCTGTTGATTCACACCGGTGACGTTCATTCGATAGCGAAGCATGTCCTTGCTCACGCCGTAGCGAGGAACGGCTTGTTCGTCGGTCCAGCCCTGCTCCCTAATGTGGAGGAGCGCTGGTCGCGGGAGGAGCAAACAACCCCCTAGCCAATCTGCCTCGGACTCCTGGGAGCGGCTGTAGGTATGCAGCATGAGCAGGCCGTCCTCAGCAACGTCGATCCTGCTCGGCTCGTGCCCGATGATTACATGGGCAAGTTCATGCATCAGGTTGCTTGCTGGCCTGCCCCCGGAGTGCGCGGAATTGAGGATGACGACAGTCGTGTTTGACGCGTGGATTGTCACCGCCGACCAACCGCCAGGATCTTCCTCGAGGAGGACCTCCAGCGCGTCCTCCGGGACGCCCGGTACATCCCTCGCGCTCCACACCGCGACGCCGAGGTGCTGGGCCAGGCCATCTGGGTCGAGTGGTTCCTGCGGCCGGAGGTCAAGCTCACGCCGAAGGTTGCTGGACGTGTTCTCGCACCATGTCTTGAAGCCTCGAACGAACGTCACTCGAGCGGAGGTTCCGTGGCGAGAATGGCACGCTGAGCGGCCAGGATCATCTGGGATAGCGCCTGTGCCGTCGTTGGTGAGATGGCCTGAGGCTTTTTGAAGTGGACCGCCACCTTGGCGATCTCGCTGCGCTTTGTCGCTGCGAAGCTGGTGCAAGCGCTACCCGCAGCCTTCAACGGGGCCTTCCCAACTGCACGCCGACGTGCTACGAAAGCCGAGCCTCTACGAATGGACACCGGGTCCGACTATTCGGTAGTGCGAATGGAAGCCTGGCGGGATGCTGCGGAGACATCGACTTGCGGAACGTGCAGGACTTGACGACCGTGGCCCTCTCATGGAAGGCACAGGCATTTGTCAGTGGAGGAGGGTGAAACAAGAGTTGCAAGAGCCGGCGCCGCAGGCACTCGCTGCCCGGGAATCAGGGCCAAGGCACTGGCGTGCTTTAGGGAGCGGGGAACTACTCAGAGTGGGAGGCCGGGTGGGAATCCGAGTGCTCTTGCGCGAGCAGTGCCAGGGCTCCGGGGCGCCCACGCGTCGGACTCCTTCTCGCGGTGTGCCATAACGGGCATTAGGAAGGGAAGGAGTGGTCATACCTCCCTCTCTGTTCCTATGATTGGCGGAGAAGAAGTCGAACCTGACATCCACCCGGCTTTGGAATCGTCGTTTCAACTACTCGACCGAGCGTCTGACGTACCTATGCACCAACCGACCAGAATTGGCATTGTCGGCCTCGGCCATGTGTTTGAGTGGCAGGCCAAGGCTCTTGAGTTGGTCTCCGGAATTGAAGTCTCTGGCGGAACCGACACTGACCCGGCGAAGGCGGGCAACCTATCCAAGGGCACCTTCTATCCGTCGCTTGACGAGCTGCTCGCCACGGATGTCGATGCCGTCTTGGTCTCGACGCCGCCGGCGACTCACCATGACATAGCAACGCAGGTCCTTCGGTCCGGAAGGCATGTGCTGTTGGAAAAGCCCGCCACGCTGGATCTCGGGCACTTGTCGAGCCTCTATGCGCTGGCTCGCGATCTTGAGCGCCGACTAGTCGTCGCCTTCCATGCCTCGTTTGCCGCAGACGTCCTCTGGGTCGTACAGCGGCTCAAGCACGGATCGCTGGCAGTGCACGGGCAGATCGATTCGGTCCGATCGTGCTTTTGCGACCCCTATCTCACGACGAGGGGCATTGCGCCCGAGCACGCAGCGCTCGGCGGCAGCTGGATCGACAGTGGGATCAACGCCCTCAGCGTGCTTGCATCACTCGTGCGGGATCCAGTCCTGACAGAGGCACGGGCGACTGTTGTTCCGCAGTTCGGCCCTCTCGACGTCGCTGCGCTGGCAGACTTCGAGTTCTCGGACACCGTCACCGGCCGCAGGGGCCGGGCCTCGATCGAGACGAACTGGGCACTCGGCATAAATAGGAAGACGACGTCGCTGCGCTTCACCGACGGCACCGAACTGCTCCTGGACCACTCAGGGCAACAGGTCGTCGAGACGTCTCCCTCGGGTGCCGGCTGCGTTCTGGCTGAGTTCTCCGACGGGCCGCCGAGGCTCGTGACCCACTATATGGGCGTTTTCCAGAACTTCCTCCAGCACCTCGCCCGCGGGTCTGACAACGAAGAGTTCGCACGGCTCACCCACCGTCTGCTGCTCCAGGCTCGCGACGAGGCCGTCCGGCTTGGCGTTACGTGAAGCATCCTCGGAGCCGGTTTGACGAACGAGGAGTCGGTGCTCGCGCCCGACGGGGCTTCATTGACCGTGTCTCCTACACACGGGACTTCGAGCGACTCATCGGAGAGCTAGGGACGCGGGAATGTGAGGACGTGGTCGTGTGGAACATCCACGGCGTTCCGGGGATCGGGAAGAGCCGTCTGGCCGCTGAGCTGTCTCGGATGGCGACTAGCTCGGGAATGCAGAAGGTCGCAGCCTGTCACCTCGACTTCGAGGTCCCACGGCTGCGCGTGATCGAAGACGCGCTGTACTACATCCGACAACACCTCCCATATCGGTGCAATACGTTCGACTTCGCGTTCGCCCGCTATTGGACCATGCTAGGGCGGTCGCTGAGCGCCCTGGACCACAGGCACCGGGTCAAGGGCGGGAGCCTACTCCTCGACATCGCCGAGTATGCGAAGACCGCCGGCGCAGCGCTCACGGAGGCGGGCGGATTCCTTCCAGGCGTCGGCTTGCTGGCAAAGTTGGGAGGGGCGGCCGCCAGGAGGCTCCGCCGATGGCGCGCGAAGCACAAGGACCTACTGGACCACATGGAGCGGCTGGAGCTAGTCGAGCTCCGCGATCGTCTCGCCCACTACCTCGGTGTCGACATATCCGACGCAGCCGAGAGCGGCCGAGTGACCATCCTTGTGTTCGACTCCTTCGAGCGCCTCACCGATGTAGCCGAGGCGCGCGAAGTACGCGGGAGCCATCGAGGCGATCAGTGGGTGCGCGATCTCCTCGCATCGACTCAGCGTATGGCCGCCGTGATCCTCTCGCGGCGCAGACTCACTTGGCCCGAACATCCGTCCGAGGCATGGGGGGAGTCCTTTGTGCCCTGGCTGCTGGACCGTCTCGAGTCTCGCGACGTCGAGGACTTCCTGCGCAACGTGCCGATTGAGGACGAGGGGATGCGTGCTCACATCGCCCGAATCTCGAACGGCGTGCCGTTCCTGATCGACCTCTGCCTCGACGCCTGGGAGCACATCGTCAGTGGAGGTGGTGAGCCCATCTCAGGCGACATCGGTATCGACTCGAATCAAATCGTTGAACGTTTCCTGGACGGGCGCTCACTCGAAGAACGTGCCACGATCAAGGCCATCGCTTTCCCTGAGGTATTCGACGAGAACGTGTTTCAGTTCATGGTGAGGGAGGTGGGGACTTCCTACCCGGCCAACGAGTTTGAGAGCTTCGCGAGGCTCTCCTTTGTGAGGCGACTTGAGGGCTCCGACTTGTACCACCTCCATCACACGATGCGGGCGGCGTTGCTCTCGACACTCACTCTTGGTGAGCGGCGGAGAGTCACCCAGGCTCTCGTCGAGTACTGCCGCTCTTCATCAACGGTGCACGGATCGGACGCTTGTCTCGTCGGCATGACCCTTGGATTCCAGCTGTTGTCGGAGCGACCGGAGATTGCGCCGTGGCTCTACGGGACAACGCGTGACCTCGTGGGCGCCGGACACTGGCCAGAAGTAGATCGCGTGCTCTCGGAGTTCGAGGGCCGGCTGTCGAACGAGGCCAGGAGCGTCACGTCGCTCATTCGCTCTCTCGTATTGAGGCGCTGGGGCCGGATCGACGAGGCCCTCGATGCTTTCGCGGAGGGCCAACCCGCACGCGTGGCCCCGCATGAGAGATTCGTGGCCTTCCATCACGCGAACCTGCTGAGGATCGGCGGAAGCTACGGCGAGGCGGGGCGAATCTACCAGCAGATCGCCGACGGGGATCACCATGACAACAAGACCCGATTGCTGGCCGGGAAGCAGTTGGCGGATCTGCTCATGCTGCGAGGTCGTTTCAGCCGGTCCCTCGAAGTGCTTGAAGGCACTCTGCGCAAGAGCCTCGAACCCACCCAGACCGCGGAGCTGCTGCGCCAGCAGGGGCATGTCTATCGATGGAACTTCCTCGCCGACGAGGCTCGTGAGAGCTACGAAGCCGCGCTAGCCATCGCCGAAGAGCGGTCTCTGCACAGTCTGACCGGAAGGCTAGAAACGAACATGTTGGAGCTGCACGCGCTATCCGGGACCGACGCCGGACCGCTTGCCGATCGCGCTCTGCAGACGAACGAAACGCTCGGGGCGACCATCGAGCTCGGAAAAGTTCATTGTGCGCGTGCGATTCTCTGCGTGACGCAAGGCGGGGACTTGGCCAAGGCACGGCTTGAGTTGGCGCTGAGCCTGAAGTGCTTCCGGAGCAGCAAGTACCGAGCCGGCGTCGCGTTCTCCTTAATTGCCCACGTGCTGCTCGATATCGCAGAGGGTGGCTTGCGAAGCAACATCGTGCTGCGCCGTTTGATCTCATTGACTAATGCGCTGGGAGTGTACCGATTCCTTGCTAGAGGCTTGTTCGACGCGATTGCGCGACAAGGGACAATGCGGCCGGAGGGGCGCGTATACTGGATTCGCCGCTCCCACGCTCAAGCATCATGGTCCGCCTTGGTCGCCGCAGCGCGGGGGCGAGTCCGCGATGGTCAGGGGTGGCGAAGTGCGTGAAGGGCACTGTGCAGACAGGTTCAGTGCACTCAGTCGTTGGCCACTAGTGTCCTGAGTCCGAGATTCGTCGACAAAACCGCGCAACGCTCTCGAGGATGTCGTCGGCAGACTTGGTCCAGACAAAGGGCTTCGGCTTGGCGTTGTGGAGTTGCACGAAAGTCTTGATGGCCTGTTCGAGTTGACGCGTGCTGCGGTGCACACCGCGTCGGATCTGCTTGTCGGTGAGCATCGCGAACCAGCGTTCGACCTGGTTGAGCCACGAGGCGCCGGTGGGCGTGAAGTGGAAGTGGAATCGCGGGTGGCGTGATCGCCAACGACGGATGGCGGGTGTCTTGTGAGTCGCGTAGTTGTCGAGCACGACGTGGGCGTCGCGCTCGGCGGGGACCGCGTCGTCGATGCGATCGAGGGACTTGCGAAACTCCACGCTTCGGTGTCGTGCGTGGCAGTGCCCGATGACCTTGCCCGTGACAATACCGAGCGCCGCGAACAGGGACGTCGTGCCGTGTCGGACGTAGCTGGGAGTGCGCCGCTCGGCCTGCCCCGGTCGCACGGGGAGCAGTGGCTGTGTCCGATCGAAAGCCTGGACCTGCTGACCGACGACTGGCTCAACCGGCAGGCCGGCGCCACCGAACGAGTGCTTCAGTGCGTCGCGTCGGCGGGCAACGACTCCAGCGTCTTCGTGATCACTCGCTCCACGTCTTCGTCGAGAATCGTGCGCGGCACGCCTGGTCGAGGCTCGTCACTGACGATAGGCCGGGCCTGTGGTGAAGGACATCCGAGGACCGACTACCTGGCAGCAATCTGGCAGATGCGGGAGGCGGAGGTCGAGCTGTTGAGGGTCCGTGGATTACCCGTGGAGAGACGGTGGGATCAACAAGCAGAGCCGGCGCGGTCGCGCCAACACAGGTTTTCGGCGTTCGCTTCGTCGCGGGATTCCGCTCCTCTTGGGGTGGATGTCTCTTACCAAGGGGAACCAGATTGATGCCGCGGTACGCGAACCTGGGGGGTGACTCTGGCGTCAGGTGGTACGAGATCGGCCAGGGGTCTATCGAGGTCGCGTTCAGGGACGGCGGTGTGTACGTGTACACCAATGCGAGTGCCGGCTCGTACAGCATCGAGCGGATGCAGTTACTCGCGCGGGCAGGCCAGGGTCTCAATGCCTTTATCAACACCGACGTCAAGAAGGGGTATGCCTCGAAGCGGCAATAGCTGCTGCGAAGATGATTATGGAAGGACGAGCACAAGACAGTAGGCAGCTGAGGAGGGCACATGGGGCTCCGCTACGAAAATCTGGACGAGCAGACGCGGGCGTTGATGATCGCCGAGATCGAGAGGGACATCAACACGTCAACGCTTTACGTGAGTGACAACCTCACAGAACATGGCAGGTCGGAGTACCCAGACCTCCTCTGTGATGCAGCGCGGGAGGGGAGCGACGACACCTTGGCGGGTGAGATTCGCGGTCGCCTTAACACGCATGAGAAGCCACGGCGACTGAAGTCTGGGGGCTTCTCGCAACCGCCGAAGATGCGCAGCAACGCGCACGAGATGCTGGCTCATGGAGAGTTCAACCGATTCTATATTCGAGCGGTGTGCCTGCGCGCGATCGACGCTGGCACAGCTCAAGTGGTCGTATATAGGGCAAAGGCGGTAAGAACAGCGCGTTCCGCATCGGAGGAGATGATCGGGCAAGACGTGTCAGCCGAGGTACTGCTCCAGGACCTGCGGTCAAACCCGGGCGTTGATACCGCACTTGGCCTTCCGTCGGGGCCGAACTCTGGGCTCTCTGTGCGCTTGCCCTGAGCAGCGTTGCGGAAGGTCGGATAACGCCCGCTCGAGCGCTCGTAGTGTGACGCGTGCCTCGGCCGAGGCCATGTTGCACCTCACGCCATCCAGTGCTCAGACGCGCTCCACGAATCGTTGCTGGAGACGATGAGGAAGTCGATGAGCGGGATGCCGAGGAGCTTTCCGGCCTCCGTGAGGCGGTCGAAGATGTCGCGGTCTAGCATGGAGGGAACAAGGTTCCCCGACGGGTGATTGTGCGCGCAGATGATGGCGGAAGCGTTGGAGAGAATGGCCGCTTTGAACACCTCTCGAGGGTGAACGAAGGCGCTGGAAACCGTGCCGATGGAGACCGTCTCGGCTGAGACGACACGGTGAGCAGCATCGAGGTGAAGCACGATGAAGTGCTCGCGGTCCTTGGCTCCAATCAGCGCTTGGACTGCTTCTGCGGCATCTTGCGGAGCCCGTACGGTGTAAGCTTCGGCGATGGCGCCGACCTGCTCGATGGTGACTAGCCGGAGCCGTGGGGCCGTGTCGCTCTGTGTGCGGTTCTTGCTCGCCATGTTCGAGTCCTCCTCGTTTCCGAGAGGCCCATTCCTCTCAGCCCCCGCGGAGGAATGGGAGAAGAGAAACGAGGAGGATGGGTTTTGGCGAGCTAGCAGGCCGTGGGCAAAGGGTGATTCCAGCGGCTGATCATGCCGCCAGTCCGACGACGGCGCGAGGCGGAGGTGTCGGCGCGAGTCGGTGCGCGGTGTCGATCAGGGCTCGCACGACCTTCACGAGGGCGCGCGCCGCGAGGTGCGCCCCGAGAAGCCCCGCACACGCCGCCGCGAGGCGGCCCGCGAGCCCCTTGGGCGTCCCGGCGCCGAGCAGCGTGCGCATCAGCAGCGCCAGGTTGTAGGTCGCGGCCTGGATCAGCACCCGCTTGGTCACGTTGTCTCGTCGTCGGACGTGCACTCGGCGCAGCCCGCCCGTCTCGTAGCAGTGCGCGTTGCTGCGCTCGGCCACCTCGGCTCGTCGCCTGAGCAGCGCCTTCCCGCGCTCGCCCTGGATGCGCCTCCGGTTTCCGTAGACCGCGTCGCGCGCCTCACTCTTGCCCTTCCAGCGACGACGCCCACGCGCCGGCTCACTCGCGTAGGTCCGGAAGCCCAGCTCGGTCAGGTCCGCCAGCACGCCGTTGCTGTGGTAGCCCTTGTCGAGCACCACCGACTGCACGACGCCTCCGGCCGGCAGTGCCTCGCGGACGTGGTCCGATGCCTCCGCCAGCGTCTCGTACACCGTGCTCGTGTCGCCGCAGTCCGCGGCCTGCACCGTCACCGCCACGATCGCCGTCGTGTCGAGGTCCGTCGCGTGCTCCACCTTGTGGGCCAGGTGCGTGCGACCGTCCTTCATCTTCGTGATGCGCGCGTCCGGGTCCCCAGGGTGCGTCCAGTCGTCGTTGCTGCCCTTCTTCTTGCGCTTCTTGTCGACCTTCGCGCGGTCCTCGCGGCTCGGCGTCTCGATCCCGCTCGCACGCGCCAGCTCGTCCAGAAACGTGTCGTACGCCTGCCCGTCGTCTCGACGCACGATCGAGCGCAGCGCCGCATTCGCCTCCAGCGTCGTCGCGTCGATCGCCACCGCCTTGCCCTTCAGCAAGCCGCGACGACCCAGCACCGACAGGATCCACGCAAACACCTCGCGGTGCGTCTCGAGGTCCAGCAGCCGCCGCGTGTAGCTCAGCGTGCTGTGACTCGGCGTCGACTGCTCGAGGTCGTACCCCAAGAAGCTGCGCAGCGACAGGCTGTCCGCGCACCGCCACGCGATCTCCCGCTCGCTCCCGATGCCCTCGAAGTACCCCACCATCAGCAGCCGGAAATACACACCCGGCGCCAGGCTCGGACGACCGATCTTCTCGGCATAGAAGCCTGCGCAGCGCGACTCGACGAAGGCGTCGAAGCCCTCCTCCGCGAGCAGGGCGTTCACGCGCTCGTAGAAAGGATGGCCTGGTGACCGCGCCAGCTCACCACTCGGCACGAAGAGCGGGGCCTGCCGCTCGGTCCGTCGACTGCCCATCGCCATGGCTCGCCCTCCGCTGCGGGGAAGGGGAAATGATCGGGGCTCGCGGGCCACGGTTCAATTCCGCGTCGGGGACTTTCCCCACAGCCTGCTAGACGTGCCTACGGGTTGGCCCGTCCACGCGTCGCAGTGACACACTGACCGGGCCTTGGTCGATTCACGTCGCGTAGGCGTTCTGCCACGGCGACTTCGACGAGTTGCCGGGCCGTCCTGCGCGAAGTGCCGCGAGGGCAGTCGGCCTCGCCGCAAGGTGAAGACCCAGCCATGCGGCGTAACTCGCTGCCCATATTGAGGTCAGTATTCCTGAAGGAGCGCGGAAGATCATATCGGCGCTCTCTTTCAAGGAACGCGCGTTCCCCGCCTTGGAGTATGCCGCAAGCGTCTTTGCCAGTACGACCGCCTTCGAGCCCAGCGTCGATAACCCTTCCGCCGCTCTCTGGGGTGATCTGAGCTGGCCTCGGTGGTGCCCGTCCCCTCCTTTCTGGCCGGCGCCGTGTTGCCCGGGCCAGCAACCGGTGGGGTATCTGGCGACCCTAGATACCGTGTACACCGAGAAGCGCGCCTCGGGAGACGACCCGACCCCCGCGGGCGCTTCCGTTCGGATGTCAGCTCCGCTGTCCAAGCCAGAGCGCTAGAATGTGGTCGAGAAAGGGGACCTGACCTATGAGGGAAGCTGATCCGACTGCCGAGGACGCGAATCCTCCCGTGGACACGACATCGTCGCCCAGCAGACCAGGCGCCATGCAACACGATGAACCAATCGAGCAGATCGACATCGCCATTGTCGGGGGTGGCGCCGCTGGCCTATACGCCGCACTGAGACTAGTCCGAGATGAAGCGTTCGAACACAAGTCGATCGTCATTTTCGACGCGTACGACCGCCTTGGAGGCCGTATAAACACTCTCAAGCTGCCGCCGAGCATCATGCCATACAGCGCCGACGCTGGCGCAATGAGGTATATCCCTGACAAGCAGGTTCTCATCAACGCCTTGATCAAGGCGCTCGGCCTTGACTCACACACCTATCCCTACGTCTTCCCTACGGCCTCCTATTTTTCTCGCGGCCGCCATTTCTCAACAGATGTCGATCAGCATACTGGCCACCTGGTTGAACTGTACTCTGCTGGCCGCGCTCCAGGACCCACTCCGCAGACCGGCTACAAGATCACTTCATCGGCCCAGAGGGGCAAGCAACCCGGCGAGCTAATTGGCTACGCGATATCGAAACTTCTCGGTGATCCGGATCTCGACATTCTGGGCGACGGAGTAGGCATTTCCTCGGTTCGGCATCTAAAAGAGCAAGTGAAACGCGCGTCTGAGGCGGGGCTCTCCATATCCTTTGAGCATCTGTCACCAGCCGAGTGGCACTACTTCAAGATGTGGGCGCGATATGCTGGAACAAAGCTCTCCGACCTAGGGTTCTGGGACTTAATTCAAGGCCAGCTCGAGGAAGAGTCGTATCAGTGGGTCGAAGATGGACTGGGGTACCAGACGATTATTGGAACGTGGAATGCAGCGGATGCCATTCCGTGGTTCCTGGCGGATTTTGCTCTCGGAAAGAAACGTGTTCGCAGTGCTGACGGTGACGACGTGGAGGTGAATGTTCAGTACGCGTCCCTTCACGGAGGCATGTCTCGTCTTCCTGAAGCGCTTCGGGCCCTTTTCTTGAAGGAGGCCTGGGCTCCAGCGGGTGCGCACGGTGAGGACTTCCATGTTCGACTGTATCACTGGCTTACGACAATCCGATGCGAAGACAGCGGCGCGTTCCTATTGACGTTCGAAGAACGACACCAGGACCTGGAATCCCATGGATACGGACATGTCCTGCGGCCGAGCCCACCTAGAACACGCATGGTCCGGGCCAAGCAAGTGATACTTGCAATGCCACCTGGCGCGATCCGGGAAGTGGCACTGGAAGGACCAGCTCTTGACAGCCTAGACGTGGCGGGCTTCAAGAGTCTACTGGGAACCGTAACATCGCACGACCTTCTGAAGATGTTTATTGTCTACAGCACCCCGTGGTGGTGGGATGGCAACGTCGATACGGAGAGTGCGTCGCTAGGAAGCGTAAGTACGCCTGGCGGCGTGACTGAGTTCTCCGGCTACAGGACCTTTACATCGCTGCCGCTTCGAATGCTGTACTACCATGGCCCCCAGTCTCAGTTGCACGCAAGTGCATATGGAGAAGTTTCGAACACGCTTCAGCCGCGAATGTCAATGATCATGGCCTATTGCGACGCGCGCCATGCGTTGTACTGGGACGCACTAAAATCGAAGCGAGACAACCACGGTGCTTACACTAGCCCGCGCCTAGAAGCTCAGATTAGAACGCTGCGGCGGGCCAATGCCGAACAACACGCCGAGGCGCAGAAGATTCTTGCCCTTTATGGGGTACCCGAAGCTTTTGCGGACAGAGCACACGAACAAGTCTGGCGCCTCCACGAGTATCGAGTCAACCAGAACAGCTTCCAACCAGACCAGATAACGCCGATCGGGCTTCGACGGCGTCCCGTCCCCGGCTCGGAGGTCATTCTCTACATGAACTGGGGGCGTGCACCATTTTATGGCGGCTGGCACTCGTGGAATGTAGGTGAAGTATCACACATTGTCCGCAGGAAGGTTGCTCAACCGTTCACTGGGCTCGATCTCTATATCTGTGGTGAAGCATTCTCTAGTGACCAGGGTTGGATCGAGGGGGCGCTCCGCTCCGCGGAGTTGGTTCTTACGAATTACATGCACATGCCTCCACCCAAGTGGCTTGATAATCTCCAGGACTTGCTCACGAGAGCTCGATACGATACTTTAGAGAGCTACATTAATTGGTAGCGGAGTAGCCGTTTTGTCATTTACTATAAGGAGAGTGTGCATGGGCCCAAATCAGAATGAAATTCCGAGCGGTGGGCAGGAGCGACGAGGGCCCGTAGGGGCCACCGGGGTGACGCCTGAGGCGGGCGGTGAGGGACATAGGCTCGACGACGAAACGATCGACTTACCTATCAAGCTACCCTATATAGATGAAGTTGAAGAC
Source organism: Phycisphaerales bacterium (assembly GCA_029260315.1). GTDB lineage: Bacteria > Planctomycetota > Phycisphaerae > Phycisphaerales > UBA1924 > S146-42. The sequence goes on from JAJDDM010000135.1 coordinate 39,320, forward strand.
ACCCTTCGCCGCATGTATGCCAGAGCTCACCTATACGAGAAGTAGTCCTGGCGGCCGGTGGCAAGAGGGCATTCCGAGTGTGATTCGGTCGTAGAGGCGCGTCGCGCTTATGTTGGCGTGTCCGAGCAACATCTGGACGTAGGCGATGTCCGCGTTGTGGTCCAGTGCGTTGGTGGCGGCGGTGGTGCGCAAAGCGTGCAGGCACAAACCCATCCAAGTGGATGCCGGCAGCCGTGCTGTAGCGCCTGACCATCTTGTAGATCCCGTCCCCAGTGATCCGCCTCGATCATCGTTCCGGTGCGGTTGTTCCGCACGGGACGGAAGAGAATTCCGTTGCGGTCCTCCTCATGACCCGCTTCCGGCAGGTAAGCCAGGATGGCCTCCATGCCGACTGCGTGAGCACGCACGTAGCGTGTCGTCACGCGGCGCCTAGCAGCCCTCTGTGAGAAGGCTCCTTGGGTCAAGGACTTGCATCGGTTGTGTGTTGTCGCCTTGGCGACGGAGATCACGAGGGCGTCTCGTACCCGCAGGCGTCTGTTCGCACTCTGGGAGGGGCGCTACGTGGCCCCGGTGCATGAGGGGGTCCGTCCGGTCGGGGCTGCCATCGGTAGGACGAGCTTCAAGCTCAGGGCTGCTATCGCAGTCCCCGGGACCGGGCGGGTTCGAGGAGTCGTGATCGGTGTTCTAAAGAGCGACTGCAGGGGGGCGGACGCGTCAGTGTGCGGCTCTGGTCACGCAAGGCTCCCAGACGCTGCCCGTCCTCCAGAGGTGGTGCAGCAGACACGCGAGCTTGCGAGCGACCGCGATGCGGGCCCTCGCCTTGGCGCGTTGAGAGCCCCCGCGGTTGAGTCGCTCGCCGAAGCGCCGCAGGTCGCAGTCCTGACCGAAAGGGCCCAGGATGTAGCTGGCGGCGTTGACCAGCAGTCGCCTCAAGAGCCGGTCCCCGCGTTTGCTGATGCGGAGTTGGGGCGTCTTGGACCCCGAGGCGTACTGCCCGGGTGCGAGCCCGATGTAGTTGCCGACGGTGCGCGACGATGAGAAGCGGTCGGGAGTCTCGAGGGTCGCGGCAAACGCCAAGGCCAGCGTCGGTCCGACGCCGGGCACCTGGCGCAGCACTTCCGTTTCGGGATGATGCTCCGCCGAGACCTGCTCGATCTGCCGGTCGCAGCGCTTGATCTGCTCGGCGACCTGCTCGAGGACGGCGAGCACGGGAGCACACACCTCGCGCAGCGGGTCCGGGACATGCACGGCGGCACGTTTGTGGAAGCTCGCCGTCGAGCAGGCCGGGACACGCCCGCCAAACGACTTCACCTGCCCGCGCACCAGGTTCACGAGCTTGGTTCGCGTGCGGACAAGGTGGTCTCGGGCGTGCAACAGCGAGCGACTGACGCGACACATCTCGCCGCGCAGCTTCACCGGCCGCAGCAGCTCAGGATCCACACGACCGAGCCGAGCGAGCATCCGTGCGTCATTGCGATCGCTCTTCCGACCGCTCTGCGAGATCAGTCGCAGCTCGCGAGGATTGGCGACGACCACTTCATGCCCCGCACCACGCACGAGCTCGGCGATCCAGTGCACATGGCCACAGGCTTCCACCACCACCCGACAAGGCGCCAGGCCATCCATGAGCTTCTGGAGGCCCGCTTGCGTCGTCGCCACCTCGCCTTCCTGCAGCCGCACACCGGCTGCGCTCACATGGCAGAAACTCGTCCGACGGTCGCCCACATCGAGGCCGACGGTCTCAGTGGCTCGGGGCACGGTGGTAGGCTGGGTCATGGCCGGTCTCCTCTGATCGCGATGGGGTGAGGTCAGTCCCTCCGATCATGCAGCCCCTCACGGGTGACTGCGCCGGGAGACCGGCCTTCTCACACCATCCGTTGAAGAAGTGGTTCTTCGGGGCGAGTTCATGCGAGCACCCAGCGATATCCGCGTGAGCAGTCGGCGCTGGCGACATCGGCGATGCGCGGCGCGCAGCGACCGAGGAGGTCGATGAGTCGGCTCCAGCACGCGATGAGGCGCTCCCACGCGGCCTCGAGGGCCGCGACCGCCCGCCGCGACAGCCCCTTCGGGGTGCCGACTCCGATCAGGCGCCGCATCATGAGCCCGAGGTTGAAGGCGGCGACGTGCACCAGGTAGCGCTTGGCGATGTTGTCGTGGCCTCGCAGATGCGTTCGTCGCATCGCTCCAGTTTCGAGGCAGTGGGCGAAGGAGCGTTCGACCAGTTCACCGCGGCGCTTGTGCAGGGCCTTGGCTTTCGCGCGCTGCTGCCGACGACGGTTGCCGTACACCGCGTCGCGCACGGCCTGCTGCCCGCGCCACCGGCGACGGGGACGCTTCGGCTCGGCGATGTAGGTCCGGATGTCCAGTTCGGTCAGCGTGGTGAGCACGTCGTTGCTGTGGTAGCCGCGGTCCGCCACGACCTCGGTCGCGGTCTCGCCCGTGGCCTGCTAGAGCTGGTCGTTGGCCTCCGCGAGCGTCTCGTACACGCTGCTCGTGTCGCCGCGGTCGGCGGGCTGGATCGTCACCGCGGCGATGGCGCCGCTGTCCAGGTCGACCGCGTGCTCGGCCTTGTGGGCCAGGTGCGTGCGGCCGTCCTTCATCTTCGTGATGCGGGCGTCCGGGTCGTCTGGGGACTCCCAGTCGTCGTTGCTGGCCTTGCCCTTGCGCCCCTTGTCGACGCGCTTTCGGTCCTCGCGCGTCGGTGTCTCGACGCCGCTCTCCTTGGCCAGTCCCTCCAGGAAGTCCGGGTAGCTCTCGCCCGTGTCGCGCCGCACGATGCTGCGCATCGCCGCGTTGGCTTCCATGGTCGTCGCGTCGATCCCCACGCGCTTGCCGGCGAGCAGCTTGTGCTCGGACAGCAGCGCCAGCACCCAGGCGAAGACCTCGCGGTGCGTCTCCAGGTCGAGCATCTGCCGGATGCGACACAGGCTGCTGTGGTCCGGCGTGCGCTCGGTCAGCGGCACGCCGAGGAAGCTCCGCAGCGAGAGGCTGTCGCGGCAGCGCCAAGCGATCCCGCGCTCGCTGTCCAGGCCCTCGAAATACCCGATCATCAGCATCCGGAAGTACACACCCGGCGGGATGCTCGGCCGGCCCATCCGCTCGGCGTAGAAAGGCCGGCACTGTTCCTCGACGAAGTCGTCGAAGCCGTGCTTGGTCAGCAGCGCGGACAGACGGTCGTAGAAAGCGTGGCCTGGCGCCGCGTCGATCCGATCAGCCGGCACGAACAACGCCTCCTGCTGCTCGCGCGCCTTGCGTCCCATCGACATCGTGGGGTCTCCGTGGTCGTCGGCTCCGTCCTACGTCATGAGGCGCGCGGCGCGGAGCACTTTTTCAACGGGCTGCTAGGCAAGGCTGCCCACCGTCAGCGCCGCGTGGACGTGCCTACGGAACGGGTTGGCCCGTCCACGCGTCGCAGTGACACACTGGCCGGGCCTTGGTCGATTCACGTCGCGTAGGCGACCTGCCACGTCGACTTCGACGACGACGGGAACCTGCCCACCTCGGCGAAGGGCGCCCTGACGACCGAGGAGCAGGCCGAGCATCGTCGGGACGAGTGCGGACGATGTCGAACTGGACCGGGCGACCGGGTGCGAACCGGCTACACTTAGGTTGTGAAGCCGCGCGGATACAGGCATCGGACGTGGTGACATCCGCGGACATTCGGAGACAAGTGAGGTCACGCCAGAGGCTTGCGGTGCCTGCAACGAGTGGCCGGGGCTCTGGTGAGAGGACATCTGAGGGCAATCGAGGACCGACGTTCTGGCAGCAAACTGGCAGTCGCACGCCTCCGCAGATGGCCCGGAGGAGCGGCTGCCGAACCGCCAGCTTGATCGGCGAAGATGCGGCGGGTGGCGCTTCGGCACGGAACGCGCTTGTCGTCCCCTGCCTCGGCGCTGTTAGGCCTGCCACGGGCTATGGGTCGATGAGGTGGCCCTGTGCGCTCCCAGGGGCGAGGCCGTGTAGGGGGCCCCGGTCAGGCCGGCCTCCTTGGCCTCCGGCGGGCCCCTAGGCGTAGCAGCGACCATTGGAAGACATTCGGTGTTGCATCTAGATCTCTTCCATTCTAGAATAGCCATATGGCGAGCAAAAATAGAACAGCCGAGGGCGCAGCGGCAGACGCGGAGGTCATCGGTGAGGATCTCTTCCAACTCGCCCGACTGGCGCTGACTGGCCGAAAGCAAGACGTTCAGCTCCACATCCGACGCATCGCGAAGCGGTACCGAAAGGCCACGCCAGAGATTGCCGATCGGCTTCAGGATCTTCTGAGGGAGGCGCCAAGCAGGTCCTCTCCGCTGCGAGGCACAGACGGAGGGGCTTCGGCGCTCCCCGTGGATCTCGATTCTCGGCTGGAGTTGGTGCGCTGCGAGAGCGTTATCGAGCTTGACGCTGAGCCCATCCTCGATGAGAGGCTCGGCAGCCATCTTCAGCAGGTGGTGGAGGAGAGAAGGCAGCGAGTCCACCTGGATGAGCAAGGTCTCTCGCCAGCGCGTTCACTGCTGTTCACTGGACCGCCAGGAGTCGGAAAGACGATGGCAGCTCGCTGGGTTGCCCGTGAGCTGCAACTCCCGTTGCTGATCTTAGATCTCTCCGCCGTTATGAGCAGTTTCCTCGGACGTACGGGAAACAACCTCCGGTTTGTGCTCGACTACGCAAAGAAGATTGAGTGCGTCCTGCTCTTCGACGAGCTCGATTCAATCGCGAAGAGACGAGACGACGCAACGGAGATCGGAGAGCTAAAGCGCTTGGTCACAGTTCTACTTCAAGAGATAGATGACTGGCCGTCCAATGGCCTTCTGATTGCTGCCACAAACCACCCCGAACTCTTAGACCCTGCTGTGTGGCGGCGATTCGATATGGTGTTGGATTTCCCAATGCCAGACGAGGACGCCGTTGCAGAAGCGGTCAGCCGATTCCTTGATGCAGACTCGAGAGTAGACCCCTTGTGGAGACGCGTGCTTGGAAAGGCTCTTCGAGGCGCGTCGTTCAGCGATATCGAACGATGTGCGCTGCATCTTCGGAGAGCGCTAGCGCTCAAGGGTGGCGCAGGGCGTGAAAGTTTCTCTCGTCTCGTCCGCTCACATGTTGAGCCGCGACCGTGGCAGGAGCGCGTAGAGCTGGCGCGCGAGTTTTCTAAGATGGATGGACTGTCTCAAAGGTTGGTGCACGAACTCACCGGTATCAGCAGAGAAAAGATCCGAAAGGAAAGCAGGGAAGTCCAAGGGGAGTAGGAGACGATGCCGATAGAAGACCAACCAAACTTCTTGCTCGGGCACGGTGAGCGCCTCGTTGAGCCTGTCACCATTCAGAGTGGAGGTGGCCCGAGGAAGCTCCCGTACAGCTTTGCGCAGGCACGCGAGCGTTTGGCTCCTCAGGTCGACGCTGCTTCGCACTCCCTGGACGCCTTGCCAGACAGCGCGTGCCCAAATGACGAAGTAGTTGGGATCATCACTCTCCACCCACAGTGGCTAGCGAAGAGCTACCACCCAACCGCACTGCTACGTGAGGTAGGTCTAGAGACGGTTGGAAGCCGTCCAAGAATGGTGAAGCCTGAAAAGTGGACTAAGAAGGGTGAGGTTGAGGAGGCGCCGAGTACCGAGCTGTTCGTTGCCGGACCGAGAGATGCGTTTCGTGACTGGGCCACCACGCTTCCAGGCTGGTCGCCAGCGACGGATGTTCTGCGCAAAGAACTAGCGCGCCTAGAAGCTGTAAGGGCCCCTGAGCGCAAGGATCGTGTTCAGAAGATACGCTCGCGAGAACAAGAGCTTGTGCTGGAAGTGGGGTTGCACGGCGGTCGCGGTGAGTCTGGCCTCTACATTCTGGATGCGTTTCAGAGATTCGTAGAGGGGCTTGGTATGGAGGCAGTTCATGCCAAGAAGTTGTTCGCGGGGCGCCTCTGCTTCATGCCAGTCTTGGGCGAGCGTTCCAGGCTGAGTGAGCTTTGGAAGTTCTCGTACCTGAGAGTTGTTCGAGAGATGCCGCGGCTTCGACGACTCGATTCCGTCCTTCGGTCCGTTTCCGTCCCCGCACCGGGCCCCGTTATTCTCCCCGACGCGGATCCTGTTGATCCTGGGTTGCGTGTGGCGGTGCTGGACGGAGGGACACCCAAGGGTGCGGGACTAGAGCGATGGGTTACCCCATACGACGCCAAGGGGGTTGGCGGCGATGTCCCGAAGTACCTCAGTCACGGTGCGCACGTGAACTCTGCGGTGCTTTTTGGCGCGTTGTCTGCCGAGGAAGGGGCACAGCCATACGCAGCTGTTGACCATTTCCGAGTACTCGACAGCGATTCGGGCAAGGATGACGAACTCTACGATGTGATGCATCGTGTTCGCGATGTGATGCAGTCGAACAACCACAGTTTCTTCAACCTGAGCATCGGCCCCGAGCTACCGGTTGAGGATACGGAAGTGCATGCCTGGACATGCATGCTTGACGAACTACTCGCGGATGGGAATCGACTTGCCGCAGTGGCCGTCGGGAACGGCGGCGACCTGGATTCGCAAGCTGGGCACAATCGAGTTCAAGTACCGGCGGACGGAGTCAACGCCCTCTCGGTGGGGTCAGCGGATACGCAGGGTGCGAAGTGGCGGCGCGCTTGGTACAGCTCAGTGGGTCCGGGTCGGAGTCCGGGCTTGATAAAGCCGGATGTGCTGAGCTTTGGCGGTATCGAGCAAGAGCCTTTCTGGGTTGTGGACTCCAACTCTCCAGCGAAGCTGTACGGCGCCCTTGGTACGAGCTTCGCGTCGCCTGCCGCGCTGAGGCATGCGCTCGGAATACGTGCGCACTTCCGTGAGAGTCTGAATCACTTGGCGATTCGAGCGCTCCTCGTTCACTGCGCCGAAGATGCGGATGGCGATCGGCTGCAACATGGGTGGGGGCGGCTGCCCGACGAGCTTGACTCATACGTAGTCTGTCCGGATGGAAGTGCTCGAATCGTGTATCAAGGCGAAGTTGAGCCTGGCGGATGGGTTCGGGCTCCCATTCCATTGCCCGACGGCGACTTGCCCGGGAACGTCCGGATCCGCGCGACCTTCTGCTACGCAACCCGGATAGATCCGAACCACCCGGGTAACTACACGCAGAGCGGCCTCGTCATTACGTTTCGTCCAAACGATGCGGTATTCGACGAGAAGTCAGAGCATCCCGAGCAACCCAAGTCTAAGTCCTTTTTTAAGCGCGGCGAATACCAAACCGAACGGGAGCTACGCCAGGACGCCCTTAAGTGGGAAACGGTGATCCACGCGGACCAAACAAAGCGAGGCCGCGGCCTCAAGAATCCAGTCTTCGACGTGAACTACCAAGTGCGTGAGGAAGGGCAGACGGTCGCACATGATCGAGCGCTCAAGTATGCGCTTGTCATCACAGTGTCTTCAAAGCGCATCCACGACATGTACAACCGTGTGCTGCGCAGGTATCAAAGTCAGCTCCAGCCCTTGCGGCCAGTTGTGAAGATCCCAGTTCGTACACGCATGTGATGCAGTGAAGACTTGCTGGCTCAGGGCCGCCGGCAAGAACTTCTTCACCCGAAGGCCCCACAGGAGTTGCGGAATGAGTAAAAACAAGGAATCGCCGAACTACTGGGTTAGCCCGACTGATGACGGTCGCTGGTCTGTGAAGCGCGAAGGCGCCGACCGAGCCGCGAATGTCTTCGACACCCAGAAGGAGGCAAACAGCCGTGCACGAGACCTAGCCAAGACCTCAGGCGGGGAGCGTATCACGCAGAAGCGCGACGGTACGATCGGAAGTAAGGACTCGTACGGCAACGATCCAAGGAGCCGCAAGGACACAGAGCACTAGCTGTGCTGTCCAGAGACGCTGTTTATCCGGGGCTCCCTGTGATCATGGGGTTTCTTGACGATCTCACTCACACAGGAGAGCCCACGGATGAGGCTATCTGGTAACGCTCGGAGCACGCTGAGGGCGCGTCTGTTGACGGCGCAACTGGGGGAGGCTGGGTGTTTGCCCACGTCTGCGTTGACGACCACACCAGTCTCGCGTACGCCGACGTGCTCCGTGACGAGAAAGGCGAGATCGCTGCGGCATTCCTGGAGCGCGCCGTGGCCCTGGGCGCGCGCTTCGCCGCGTGCTCACCGACAACGTCAGCTACTACCTGTCGAAGGTCTTTGCAAAGAGCCGCTCGCGGCTCTGTTTCAAGCCTTACCAGGCCCTACGCGCCGCGCAAGCCGAACGAGACCCAATCAGGCCGGCGCGGCCGAAAGAAGAACGCGGCAGGCTTTCATGGTCTTTGTCGCTACAATCGGCCTCCTAGTTGGAATTCAGTCTCTCCCGGAGCTAGTACGGACGATGCACAGTGAAGCGAAGATGGCGCACGAGGTACTTGAAGAAGAAGCAGTTGGAGGAGGGTCTCCTACGCCGAGCACGCCTCCGACGCCGATCCCGATCGAGAGCGAGCCGATCGAGAAGGGTGAACCACCTGGAAAGTAATCAAGAGAGTCCTGACGCTTGCAGTCCGACGGTGCATCGCACCGTAAGTAGATAGCAGCACTGCGTTGTCGGAGTAGACGTGAGTCTTTTATAAAGCGCACTTGGGTGCCTTCCCCATGAAGTACGCGGTTCTCGGTGGTGCCGCATTCTTGTTTGTTGGCTTATCCCTTGTGGCTAATGCGTCTGAGGTCGCTATACTTGCTATGGCTGCGCCTGGCGTGGCGGCTCTCTCTGCCGCACTCTTTGCAGTTGTTCAGGACCTTCTTGCGCATGAGCGTGAGGTCCGTTTGCAAGAGTTCTCCTCCCACATGGCCAACACGGCCTTCGACAAGCACGTGGCCTTCTGCGAGGCATACGTATAGGAATTCCACGGAGCGTTTGAGATTCTATGGCGGGAGGGTGCGAGCAAAGACGCTCCCGGGTGTGCAAGCTGACCTGCCCCCCCTGAAACCGGTCCAGAAGCAGAGTGATACTCTGGGCGCTGAATGGAGGCGCCCCCCGTCTCGCCCTCCTGAGCCGCCCTGCGAGCTCGAATAAACGAATGGACAGATCAGACGCCGTGCTGTGTTAACGTGGCCGCCAAGGTCCGGGCTTGACGACCTCTAAACTCTAAAGAGGTTTTCGGTAGGCATACGCAATCGTTGCCTGGATGCGCCTTCGAACGCCGGCCTCCGTGGTGCCGACCTGGTGTTCATCAAAGTCGCTCAATAGCTGACTTTGAAGGTGGGGGAGTCCTCGGGCCGCGCGCGTCTACGGTCATAGAGCCGCGTCGTGCTGATGTTGGCGTGACCGAGCCACATCTGGACGTAGGCGATATCGGCGTTGTGCTCCAGGGCGTTCGTGGCGGCGGTGGTGCGCAGAGCGTGCAGGCATAACCCGTCCACGTAGACGCCGGCAGCCGTGGCGTAGTGCTTGACCATCTTGTAGATCCCGTCCCCAGTGATCGCCTCGTTCATCGTTCCGGTGCGGTTGTTCCGCACGGGACGGAACAGAGGGCGCTTGCGGTCCTCGTCATGACCCGCTTCCTGCAGGTAGGTGAGGATCGCGTCCATGGCGGCCGGGTGGGCGGGCACGTAGCGTGTCCTGGAGCCCTTGCCTTCGACGCGGAAGTGCATCACGCCGCGCCTCTCGGCGAGGCTGCCTACCGTCAACGCCGCGAGCTCGCTGCGCCGCAGCGCGTGGAAGAGATACGTTGCGATGATCGCGCGATCGCGCTTCGCCTTCAGGTTTGAGCCTGAGGGTGCGCGCAGCAGCTTCTTGGCCTGCGCGTCGGACAGCGCCGGGGTCTTGCCCTCGTTGCTGTCCACCGCGGGTCGCTTCACGCCGGCGACCGGGTTGTGCTCAACGGCGTTCTCGTTGCAGAGGTAGTCGAACAGCGAAGCGATGGCCGAGAGCTTCCGGCGGATCGTCGCCGGCGCTAGGCCCTGACCCTCGAGCAGACCGCGCCAGGCGATCAGGTGGGCACGTGTGACCTGGCGCAACTCATCGGGCGCCTCGATCCCGCAGAACGCGATGAAGGCCTCGACATCGCTATGGTAGGCCCGGCGAGTGTTCGGATTGTCGATGTTAGCGAGCCAGGTCAGTGCGGCCGGGACGTCCGAGAGTTGGTGGAACTGCTCGGCCGAGAGCAGCCTCGGCCCCGTCAGCGCCAGCTCGCCGTCGCGCGAAGCCCGTGTTTGCTCTCCCGCACTCGCCTTCGAGGGCAGAATGGGCACGTTGCGAGGCCCGTCGGTGCCGCTCCTATCGTTGTTGCTGTCGCCGCTTTTCAGCATCCCCCTCTCGCTTCTTGAAGTATTGATAATGTATTTTATCAATATTGACAAGTGGGGGTCTTGTTCGGTTGATGATCCGCCAGTAATGGGTCCCGATCTTATCTATAGGCAAGACCTGCCGGCCGCGCTTCCACCACGAGCTTCTCCAGATCGACCTCCCGTTCCCAATACCGTTAGTGCCCTAACTAGAAGGGCAACGGTGGTGGTTGCAAACGACCCTCTTCAGCGCCTGAGTAGTCAGCTAGTGGTTTCATTGCTTGGCCTTCCCCGAGCGTCGCGTCGCGACCGTCCGGCTCACGTTTGCAAGGTTCATCACGAAGCTCTTCAGCCATTCGTAACCAGCGTGACGCGTTTCTTGGGAAGGAAACGGCAAACAACGCGATTGTGCGCCTCTCACTCGTGACCAGGTGTCAGGATGCCGGTGCTCGAGTGAGCACGCCGCTGGCGGTGGCCTCTCCTGAGGCGAGCTTTCCGCCCTCCCCTACCCTGACCACAGGCGAAGCCCGTTGGCCGCGTGGGCACCGCCGTGCAGGCTCTGAGAGGACCCGTGCAGCCCGACCCGCTGCGCTCTGTCAACGAATCGGGCGTCTTGCTCTGGCGTAGAGGTAGGAAGGATGGATCCATGGTTGCCTCCATGCATGTGTGGCAAGAAGAAGCGATGCAGGCCTACAGCACGCCATGTGTGGAAGCCCCCTTGCATCGTGCTCTGATTCGTGGCATCGATCGCCTCAGGGAATCATGAGTCGATGCATGCTCACACTTGCTTACTTCAACCAGAAGGGAGGCGTCGGAAAGACGACGTCGGCCGTGCACCACGCGGTGCGCCTCAGCCAGCGCGGCCTCAACACAGCGCTGGTTGACGTGGACCGCCAGCGCCACGCTTCGCGCTGGGTCGAGGCGTCACCGTTCGGCGTGACTGCCCACTACGTGTCACCTCAGGAGCTCTCGGAATCGATCCGTCACCAGGTCGCGAAGGGGGAGAACCCAAGTGCCCTGCCAGACGCAGGCGCCTTCGACGTCATAGTGATCGATGCCCCTGGGCAGCTCGACGTCGCCAAGCCCGTCTTGCTCGTTGCGGATGTCGCGGTGATTCCGTGCGTCCCAAGCCCCGACGATGTGAACTCCACCATCGAAACGCTGATGGCCATCCAGCGTGTGCGACAGAAGCGTCAGGGAAGGCCGTACCCGATCGTGTTCCTGAATCGCGCTGACCGTCGGAGCAAACTCGGTCGGGAGAGCGGCCTGCTCGTCGCGGAGTTCGAGAGGGTGGGGGTGCCAGTCTGCACGGCGACGCTCCCACATCGGGCGGCGTTCGCCAGAGCCCGAGACGCTGACACGGTGGTGGGGGCGGTGCGCTTTGGCAGGAAAGCCGCGAGGGAAATGGATGCCGTATTTGAGGAGATCGAAGCCTATGGAAGAGACAAGACCGAGTCTGGCGGCCCGAGCCGGCGTGCAGCTTGAGGCCGTGGACATGAAGCTGACGGACATCGACGAGCTCCTCCGCGACGAGGATGACCTGCAAGGGAAGAGCGAGGCTCCCGAGCCGCTGCCAAAGGTCGCCAAGCGGCGCATCCCGAAGCCGACGTCGCCCAAGCCTGAGCCCAGCCCCGCCGCCGAAACGAAGTACAAGCAACTGAGCTTCTACGTGTCGCGCGAAGAGTACTTCGCCCTTCGCACCGCGAGTGTCGACCGGGAGGGCCGAGGCAAAGAGCCTTTCGGCCACGAGAAGATGGCTCGTGCGGCGCTCCGCGCCTGGCTCTCAGCCCGGGGGTATCTCGACAAGAAGGCGGCGTGACGAAGGAGCTCACCCCGAGAGAAGAGCGCTTGGTGGCTGCCGCCACCGACATCCGATCGCGGCCACCAGGCCCGAAAGAGACAGCGTTCCTGACCCGCTTCCTCGTCCAGGCAACGCTCCCGCATCGCCAGCCCAAGGGCAACCCATCCGAGTGGTACCGGGTGAACGGCCACTACACGCTGGCCATCCGCCCTGGGTTCACGCAGGACCGCAAAACCCGCGACCGCACCTGGCTCGGCTACCCGTCGGGGTCGATTCCAAGGCTGCTGATGTTCTGGACGACGACGGAGGCTCTGCGCACGGGCTCCCGGAAGCTCCACATGGGGAGCAGCCTGAGCGAGTTCATGCGAGAGCTGGGGCTCAATCCTCGAAACGGCCGCGGCGAGCGCTCCGACGCGCACCGCCTGCGCCTGCAGATGGAGCGGCTCTTTCGGGCCACGATCAGCTTCGAGTACGCCGACAACACCACCCGGCGCTGGTGCGACATGCAGGTGGCCCCCGAAGGAGAGCTCTGGTGGGACCCACGGCGCCCCGACGAGGTCACGCTCTGGGACAGCTGGCTCCTGCTCGGCGAACGCTTCTACGAAGCCATCGTGGGTGCTCCCATCCCGCTCGATGTGCGCGCGCTCCGGGAGCTCAAGAGCTCGCCCCTGGCTCTCGACCTCTACGCCTGGCTCACCTACAAGACCTACCAGGTGAGCAAGACCGACCGGCCCCAGCGAGTGTCGTGGAACCAGCTACTTGCACAGCTCGGAGCCGACTACAGCTCGCCGAAGGATTTCGCAAAGAAGGCCCGTCATGCCCTGCAGCGCATTCGCCCGGTCTACCCCGGGCTGTCCCTTCGGGACTTCCCCGGAGGGCTCATCGTCCGGCCCGGACGAACCGCCATCCCCAACGCCCGGTAAGAGCACGAGGTCCGCCGAGCGAGCCCCTTCTCGGGGCTCCTTTGCCTGTGGATAACCCTGTGGAAGAGCAGCATTCCGCTGAGATGAAACGGTCCACCTCGGAGGCCCCGTGAAGCCGGGCACTTGCGGGAGCGCTGAGACGAAATGGTCCCCCGACTGAGATGAAATGGTCCCCCCTTCCTATAGATACCTATAGAAGATCCTGTAGTAAGGGCTGTGGGAAGCGGGAGAGAGCTTCGCGCGTCTCGGGAAGGCCAAGCCGAGAATGCGTGGAGAGGTGGGTGGAGAATCTCTCTGTCCGGGAAACCCTGACCGTGATAGGTGAGCCTCTTGTAGGCCGATGGGTCTACCCGTGCTCGGTGGATGCCAGACAGGCACCGCCTTGCACCTTTGAGATGGGACAGCAGCACCCAGGAAGTCTGGCTTACCGGCCAGGTGAAGGGCTGCGGGTTCACCACCCGCAACTGCCGCTGGACCCGTAGAGCCGGATGCCGCGAGAGTGGCTTGTCCGTGCTCGAGGGAGGCTTGTCGGAGTAACCCTTTCTCACCGTCCTCCGCTGTTCCCGTAAGGCCGCATAAGGAGTTTCCTGCGGCAGGGTGTTTGGACAGATAAAGACCAATCCCGACATTCGATCCCATAGCCAAGTGCCTTGAAGAAGGGCGACCGGGAAAGACCTGGAAGGCGGCTCGAGAGAGCAACCGACCAGGCTGTGATGGTTGAAGGTGGTGAGTGGGGGAGGTCCCCCACGAATCCCCCTGCGGGGTCAGGACCGAAGCTCTCTTGGAAGAGCAAGATCGGGTGGAAGACTCGTGAGGTTCGGGCAACGCAAGCCGGCGTCGGGAGTGGCGAGGTCCGCAAGGGCCCGTCCCGGGTGATGACGACACTCGGGTATCGCGCTACAAAGGAGGCTCTGGTCTCCCCAAAACGCGAACGCGAAGAGCTCAACGATGAAAGGCCCGCAAGGGCTTGCCGGTCAGCACCATCGGAGACGGTGCCGAACCGCGAAAAGCGGTATGCGATGGGTAAGGGGATGCTTCTTGCTTCGATCCCCCGAAATCGAGGGCCAGTCTGGCTCTCGTAAACGACGTCTTGGGCGGGAGCCTTCGACGTACGCATGACGCCTGAGGGGTCTCCCCTCTAGCGACGTGACCGATGGAGTGACAACCAGCACTAACCGGGGAACCACGGCAGCAGCCGGTGTGGTGACCGGTGCCCAGAGACGTCTTCTGGGTGCTTGAAACGCTGTCGTGGGGGAGTAGGCCCCAACTAGAAGCGGGCCCTCGATGGACGAGGGCTCGGCGGTGACTGGAGGGAAGCCTCCAGCGGGAGCAGTCTTGCTCCCGTGCGGCAAGGCCGTCGCATCCCGTTCGTGTGCCAGCGGGTGGTGCCGGGCACGTGGAACGACGACGAAAGGGGTGACGGGTCGTAGGCCCGTCTCAAAGGTGCACTGACGAGAGGAGGGGAGACTCTCCTCCCGTCAGCGCGAAAGAACTCGCGGTCGATGCCGCGAGAGAAGAAGGGCTCTGGCGAGCTTGTGTTCTCTCGCATCACGCGTCCCGAGTACGGAGGAGGTTACCACCAGAGGCCCGGAGCGTGGGGGGGACCCACGTCTCAGAGCGGTCTCTGGTGAAGAGGTTTGCGCAACACCTATGGAGTTGCGCAACAGCAACATGCTGAAGCAGGTCGCGCGTGAACTTGCAAAGCAGGAAAGGAGGGCGAGAAGTGCGTTGTGGGGGCCTGTGAGCCACGTGGTGGCACGATCTGATGCCGACTGCGGGTCTGGGTCCCCTGGAGACAGCCTCGGGGTCGTGAGGAGCTCTGTGCTCCTTGCGGCCTCGAGGTGGCTCTCATGCTGGAGAGAGGTTGCGGCGAAAGGGAGCCCGCCGAAAAGAGGCTCCCACCATCACGGAGGGGGATGAGCAAGGACGAGGGCGAAGATGGGGAGAGGGACGTATCGGTTTGAAGCGGCTTCGGTCGAGGGCTTCGTGCAACAGCTCGCGGCGGGGTACATGCCGCACGGGTACTGGTTCTACGTCCGGGGCAGGATCCCGGAGCGGAAACCCGTCGAAGCGGTCGACCGAAAGCTCCTTCGTCGCTACGAGGTCGCGATGTCGCCTTGGCAGCGGGTCCGAAGGAGGCGCCGGGCACTGGAGCGTCGTGAGCCGGCGCCGGCGAGCGTGCAGTACCTGAGGCTCGATCGAACGTTCGTTCTGTTGGCCACGCACGGTCATCACCAGCTCTTTGAGGATGAAGCCAGGGCCTTGAAGGACTTCCGAAGGGCGCCGCTTCGCTTCGGGGGCTACTCGATCGCGCTGCGAGGAGGGCGAGCCTCGGTCCGGATCGAGGACGAGCAGTTCAAGGTGGTTCGAGCGGCGTTCACCGACCAGGCGCTGAGGCTCCCAGTGGAGCAGTTGGGACGAGCGTTTCGGGAGTTGCCGTTCGTGCCCTACGCGCCCGTGAGACGGCAGCTCTTCCGGCTCCTTCGAGCGGTGAACGAGCGACGGAAGATCGCGGGGCTCGAGGAGGTGCCGCCGATCTGGCTGCAGCTCAAGCGAAAGCCGGTGCCGGTCTTTCGAGATGAGGGCATCAGCAGGAGGAAGAGTGTTTGTTTCTAGGGCAGGAATGATCGTCGGAGGAGTGCTCGGTGTCAGCGTCGGGCTTGCTGCGGAATCGATGGGAGCGCTCTCGGCTGTCGCCCTTGGGCTGCTCGGGGCAAGTGTGGGTGCCGGCTTTGGAATCGTGGCACCCATCGTCGTGATCGTCTGGGTGTTGCGCTTTGCGTAGCGTCTTCGGCTCGGTTGCCTTTCGGATGCAATCCGTGCCAGTGTTGCCCCATGGGCCGCATCATCGCTTCCGTCACCGTTGAGAACCTCCACCAGGAAGGCGCATCGTTTCGCTGCGATGCCTTGGTCGACACCGGCGCGGCGTTTCTTGTGCTGCCGAACGCCTGGCGAGAGCGCCTCGGGAAGCTCGACCTATCTCGGAAGGTGGAGATCGAGTTAGGCGACCAAAGCGTCCGATCGGGCGAGGTCTGTGGCCCCGTGAAGATTCAGATCGAAGGCTTCGACGCCTTCTCGGGAGAGGTGCTCTTCATCGACATGGAACCGGCCGGAGGGCGGTATGACCCGCTGCTTGGATACGTTCCACTCGAGCAGAGCCAGGTCGCCGTGGACATGGTGGGACACCGCTTGGTGCCCGTGCGCCGCGTGGATCTCAAAGTGGTAGTGCTTGAAGGGGCCGATTTCACTGGCTCGACCCCATAGCCAGAACCCTCAGTACTCATCCGGAAGGAGCACCGTCGTCACCGATCGGTCCGCTTCCGTGATGATCCAGAACTTGGTGCCCTGCTTCGTGCGATAGGCCGAGAGGAGCCGAGTCTCTTGACGAAGAGCCGCATCATTGGCGGCCTTGTCCTCATCATCCAACTCGCCCCAATCTCCACGAGCGTGACGGGCGATGGCCGTCACCAACTCGTCGGATGGGACCTCTGCCAGCGCCCCTGGTGTCGTGAGGAGCCGGCCCAACACGAAGTGGACAGAAAACCTGTCGGAGACCACGTGATTCCTCCAAATGAGACCTTGTGCGTGCTCCACCCGCAGTGGGAAGAGCAGTCACAAGGCCTTGAGGAAGAGAGCGAGGCCTCTACACGTGCTTAGATCGAATCGTGTGTCGATGGCAAGGACTGGCCTACCAGTCGTGTTCGACCAGAGACTGAATGTACGTGGCCGCGGAAGCAATGGCCCCTGCGACGTGTCGAAGAGGCTCCTGGCAGTGAACGCCGTCGATGGTCAAGAAGTTGTAGCCCACACCGCCGTCCTCAAGTCCGTCGAGGTCCGGGCACCTCGGCATCCGGTAGAAGTCCAGTGGTATGCCTGCGCGGTCAAGCCCAGTGGCGAGAGGTGTTCCCGGGAGTACCGTCTCGACATTTGGGTAGAAGCCCGCGACCGTCGTGCCCTGTTCGAGGACTTCTTCACAGAGTCCCACGGTTTCTCGAACTGTCTCTGCCGTCTCCAGAAGCGCGCCTTCTGTCGAGAGAGCGCCAAACATGAGCGACAACCCAACACGAAGTTCGGCTCGCCGGAGCCACTTGAGCCTCTCGAGAAGGAGGTTCCTCGTAAGCGCCGGTTTGCCGACGCTGCTTAGGATTGCTGCGGCACCGCTTTCCACACCGGTGTAGACGTATCGGCAGCCATGGTGGGCGAGAAGTTGCACGGTCCTCTCCGACAGCATCGGCAGGTACACCTGGCATCCCCACTCAACACCGAGGCGACTCAGCATCGGAAGGAGGGTGGTCCGAACGTGCGTCGTCGTCGGGAAGATGCTGTCTTGGAAGTAGACCGAGTGGCCGGGCCTTGAGGCGCAGAGTTCCTCCAGCCAGTCGAAGCGCTGCTGAACGAGCACGCGCCCGTCGGGCGAGGCTTCGCTGCAGAAGATGCAACGCCCGTACGGACAGCCCCTGCTGATCATGACGGGCAGGGTGGATCCAGAAGCGAAGGCAGTGAACTCGATGTGCTGATCCGTCACTGGACGGTCGGGGATCTCTCCGAAGGACAAGGGGCCACCGTCTAGGTCAAGATGCGGCGTGGAGAGAGGCCACCAAGGGCTCGTGAGTCTCACCCGTCCCGCTGGAGGAGGCCTCTTCGCCAAGGAGGCAGGAAGCGACTCGCAAAACCGCTGGGGGGGCGAACCGTGCTCGACGTATTGGGGCAGAAGCCACCCGAGAGCGTGCTCCGCGTCTCCCGCGATCGAGAGATCGATTCCGGATATGCTCCCGGCCATCTTCTGCGGGCAGTCGTCTTCGTGAGGTCCTCCGGCTAGGAGCAGGACTCGGTCGCCGGCTTCCTCGCGGATGGTTGCAACGACTCGAGCTGCCTCCTCAATTGCGGCCGTCGATGTGGACACGCACACAACGCGGAGTGAACCTCCGCGCGCGAGCGATCGGAGCTCGGCGTAGAACTCCTCGCTCGCGCCTCGTGGGTCGAGGTATCCGACTTGCTCGTCGGCGTCGGCGAGTGCGGGGAGAGCGAGGGCGACCGCGGAGAGGAGGCTGCCTGGCATGCCCTCGAACTTTAGCGTGCCTGGGTAGGGGGCATGGATCAGCAGGATGGACGTCTGAGTTGTTGCTTCTTGGAGTGTGTCGACCATGGCGCAGACAATTGTCTGCGCTAGCGGCGTTGCAGACAACTGTCTGTAGCTCAGTTGTCTGCAACGCAGCACGCTGCCGAAGTGGCAGAACGGAAGAAGATCTCGCTGGAGCAGGCGTTTGGCCTGGTGGTGAGGGAGCGCCGGCTCCGGCTAGGCCTCTCGCAGGAGGCGCTCGCGTTCGAGGCCGACCTCCACCGGACGTACATCAGCATGCTCGAGCGCGGACTCCGGGTTCCTTCGCTCGCCACGATCGCCCTCTTGGCGGAGGCCTTGGGAACGCGAGCGAGCACTCTGGTAGCCGAGGCCGAGGGCACATCCTAGGCGCGTGCAATCCGTGGGTCGGCCGACATTCCGAGGCCGAACTCTCCCTCTAGACAGATGCTCGCTATCGCGTGTATGGCTCTCTCATGGGAGGGAGAGCATCACCGTGGTATCCGCTGACGTCGAACGAGACGCAGGTCGCACTCGCTGTTGCAGGTCTGCTTGGGACAGCTCTGGAGGTTTCCGGGCTCCCGCTTTCTGTTGTGGTTGCGAGCATTGCGAGCTTTCTCGGAATCGCCTACTTCGCGGGCTTCCTTGCTCGAGCGGCGAGTAGCCAGTTCGCGTTCGTTGAGCATGCTGCACGAGGAGGCGCTGGGTACCTTCCGTACTTCCGGCGTGCTCGAAAGAGCCTCCTGTTGATCCATGTTGACGACGACCCGCCAGTGCCGGAGCTCACGGGGCTCTATGCGACGCTCCTCGAGAAAGGCGTGGAGATCAGGCGTCTCATCATCCGGAGGCCGGAGGCCCTCCCGGAGGCGTACGACTGGGTGGGCCGCCTTGAGCCGCACCCTCGCCTTATCCAGCGTGAAGTCCCGCCCCCCGAGGCGGCTCTTGGCGCGCTGAGCTTCGCGATCGTTGACGAGAGCACGGTCTTGATTGCCGTGCCGGATGTCTCCGCAACAGAGGCCGCCCCGTACTCATCGGGGTTCTTTCTGAGGCACCTTCTCGTGGTGGACGACGCGCGCGTGGCGGCAGCCTTTGTGCGTGTGCACGAGTTGCTGTGGAAGCGCGGGCAAGGCCTTCCAGCGGCAGTGCTTCCTGGCTGAACGCCATACGGCGTTCGGAACCCCAAGCGAATCCCGCTGGCTTCATCAGGAGTTTGTCTGCCCACCCCCGATGGAGTCAGAGGCATGGCCGGGACGTACGTGCTGAAGAAGGCCTCAAATGGCCAGTACATGTTCAACTTGCTCGCCGGCAATCACGAGGTGATCCTGACCAGCGAGCTCTACGTGTCGAAGAGTGGTGCCCAGAACGGGATCGAGTCGGTGCGAACCAACTCGCCGCATGACTCGCGATACGATCGTCGAACGGCGACGTCCGGAGCGCCCTACTTCGTGCTGAAGGCGGCCAACCACGAGATCATTGGAAAGAGCGAGATGTACTCCTCGGCCACCGCCATGGAGACGGGCATCCAGTCCGTCAAGACGAATGGGCCGACGGCGGCGGTGAAGGACGCCACCTGAGGCCCTGCCGACCAAGGCCACGAGCGCCTTCTCGACGGCGGTGAGTTCGTTGGCCGTAGATGTGCTGTCGCTCTCGCCGCGACACATGGCGCTGGCCGACCCGCAGAAGTTGGCCGGGTTGTTGCCGTGACGGCGCGTATTCCTTGTGGGCGCATCACAGCGCTGGATGGTCGTCTTGCTGCGGCACGTCCAGCGGGGGAAGAGCCATGGTCTCACGGTATCGCGCTTCGCTCCTCTGCTTGGCGGGAGCAGCCACGCTCCTCACTCTCGGCTGGGGCGATGGCAGCCGCAGGGATCAACCGCAGGCCATGCCATGCGCCGGGGAGAAGATGCGAAGCACCGCTGACGGCCGTTGTCCCGCCCATCAGGAGACCCTCGTCAGGAAGGCGCTGGCGGTTCCCTGCGGTGCGGCCACCTGGGCGAGCGCTGCCTATGGCGAGGCGCGGGAAGCGCACTTCCCCTACGGAGCGGCCGGACGGGACCCCGCGACTGGACGAGGCGTCGCAACGCTCCGCCTTCGAACGTGTGCGGGGTGCACGTCGGCGGAGAGAGCCTGGCTCGCGGCTTCCAGAGGGGACTGAGGGGTCCTCGTTCCCGGAGGACCTACAGCGGCCGAATGCGCTTTGCGGGCTTGTCCCTCGCCAACTCGTACTGGGACTTGTAGCGCATCCACGTCTCGGGCTTCTGCTTGAGAGCCCCGGCGATGCGCCAGGCCATGTCGGCGTGGAGATCGCGTTCCCCGGCGAGGAAGTACGCAAGGCAGCGTCGAGAGATGCCGATCCACTCGGCGAACTCCGTCTGGGTGACGCCGACGTGTTCGAGCTGCAGCCGGAGTCTCGCGCCCGGATGTGGCGGACGACGTGCGGGCATTCAGAAACTCCCGAGGGGCCCCCCGCCCCATAGGAAGCGTACGTCCCTCCGGTGCCAGCGGGATGTGACGTTTCCCATGCTAGGAGCGATCCGTAGCCGCAGCACCGGAAGCAGACTCCCCGTTCTTCTTCAGTTGTGGCAACGCTCTGATGGGCCGAAGCGAGCCGTGTCGGGCCAGATCGTAGAGATTCTGCGTGTGGAGCCACTCAGCAGCGTCCTCACCCAAGGCACCCGCGATGCGCCAGGCCATGTCCGGCGTGAGCGACCGCTGGCACCCCACGAGGTAGGCGAGTGCTCGTCGGCTCACACCGATGTGCTGAGCGAAGGCCGTCTGCGAGATGCCGAGGTCGTCGAGCCGTCGTCGTAGACGCTCTCCGGGGTGCGCGTGCTTGCGGCGTGCATTCGCGTTCTTCATGGCCCCTCTCCAGCGGACCGCGTCCGTTCCTATAAGCGGGAAGAACAGCGGAGATGTGAGCGCGCTCCGCGAAAAAAAAGGCGTGCACAATTCTCGCGCACGTGTCGACGGCTGACGAGGCGCCCTTCTTCCCGTTAGGCGGGACACCTCCTGGCGCACGGAATAGGGCGTGCGCACACGTCTTGCGAATTCGCACACGCACGAGCACAGCGGCAGTGAGGTTGTGGCGTCGCGCGAAGTGAGAACAAGACGTGCATCACAACCGGGTTGACGCCCTTCGGAGGAGCTCGTACCCCGGAGTGCATCGGAAGGGAGGTTGCCCTTGAGCGACAAGGGACCACTCGCAGCGGGCTTGGCAGCGCACCGAGTAGAGCGAACACGCTCCTCGGCACGCCGCACGGCGACCTTCTGGGAGCGCCGCTATGTGCTGAAGCACTTTCGTAGCTGTAGCAACGACACACTGTCGAGGGGCAGCGAGCTGCCCATGTCCGAAGTCGTGGCGGTCCTCGAGTCGAACAAGGCCACGCGATCTCTCGGCGACGAAAACCGCATCCGCAAGGCCAGATCGGTCGAGCCACCGCTGATGCTGACGCCCCGCGTCGTGCTGGACCGGGCGACGATGCTCGACACGCGTGTGCTAGGCCGCAGGGACGCCTGGTGCCTTGGCGCGATGTTCGTGCTGTCGTTGATGCTGTACGCTGGCACCGCGGCCACCACCGTCACCGGCGAAGATGCCGGCGAACTCCTTGGTGCAGCCCACGGTCTCGGGGTACCTCACCCGCCCGGCTATCCGCTCTGGACGCTGCTGGGCCATGCCCTGGACCGGGGGCTGCCCTTCGGGACGGCCGCATGGCGCATCACGCTGGTCTCCGGGCTTTTCTCGGCCCTCGCGAACACGCTGCTGCTGGCGCTGTGCCTGAAGACGCTCAAGAGCCGGCTCGCCGCCGTGACGGCCGCGGGCCTCTTCGCGGTCTCGCTTACACACTGGACGCAGGCCGTGATCCCGGAGGTCTACGGCCTCAACACCTTCTTCGTCGCGGCGTGTGCGCTGCTCCTCGTTCGCCTCGCCGAGAAGCCGACCCCGGGGCGCTTGCTGGCCCTCGCTGTGGTCTCGGGCCTTGCACTGACCAACCACACCACGGCCCTGGCCACGACTGTCCTCTGTGCCGTCGGAGCAGTCCTCGTTGCCCCGAGGCTGTTCCGTCGTCCCCTCGTCGCCGGGGGTGCGCTGGCTCTCTGCCTCGCACCCCTGGCGCTCTACCTGCTGCTGCCGGTCTTCTCGGCGAGTGACCCATACGTCGACTGGGGCAACCCCGAGACGACGAGTGCACTCTGGGAGCACGTGAGCCGGCAACAGTACGCGGGCTCGGAGCGCGATCAGCAAGCCGTCGCCGCCGACTACGGCAGCTACCTCAAGCGCCTCGGGCTGCTGGCCTCGTCGATGACGGAGCAGTTCGGAGGACCGTGGGTGATCGCGTTTGCGATCGTCGGCTTCTACGTGCTGCTGGTCCGGCAGACGGGGCTGTGGCTCTACCTGATGGCCTCGGGGTATCTGTGCTCGGTGGCGATCACGCAGCTCACGGCGTACTCGTTCGACCGCGAGCACATCTACGCCAACCAGATCTTCTTCATCCCGGCGTGGCTCACGCTCGCGTGGTTGGTGGGCGGCGGCATCGACGGCGTGCTCTGGTTGGTCCGCCAGGCGTCGGCACTCTCGCCCCGCACCGTGCAGCGGGTCGCTGCCGCGGCGTGTGTGGCTCTGCTGGCCTACCCCGCGTGGAGTCACTACCCCCAAGCGGATCGCTCAGAGACCAGGCTCATCGCTGACTACGGTAAGGCGCTTCTCGACGCGATGGACGAAGGCGCGCTGTATTTCCCGGCTTCCGACCACAGCACTTTTGCGGTCATGTACTGGCAGGGCGTCGAGGGCTACCGGACCGACATCGTTATCGCCGACAAGTACGGCCGTTTCGAGCGCGACCTCGTCGAGCCGTTCATCGACGACACCGACCGCCAACACCTCAACGAGGCCACCAGCTACGACGAGCAACGTCGACGCGTCGAAGCGCTGCTCATCGAACGCTGGCCGGGCCCGGTGTACTTCGCGAACAAGCGCGCAATGGACGATCTGCCCGAGCTCCGCTGCGAGCCTCGGGGGCCGCTGTTCGAGATCATGGCCGCCGAGGAAGCCGAGGCGTGGTGGCAGCCCGGCGAAGAAGGCGAGCTATCGGCGGGCCTGGCCTTCTGGAGCCGGTTTGACCACCTCGACCTCGAGGACGAGCGCGAGGGACTCGACTTCACCGTGCAGATGGTGCGCGGGGACCTGCGCTACCTCCGCGGCTTCGCCCACGTGCGAGCCGGTGACCTCGATGGCGCGGTCGCCGAGTGGTCAATGATCGAGGCTGACCTCGCGCCACTCAAGCAGCTGTTCAACAACATCGGCTCGGCCCTGGCCGATCACGACCGGCTCCCCGAGGCCCTCACGTTCTACGAGCGGGCCCTCTCCGAAGACCCCGAGTACGTCCTGGGGCTCCGCAACAAGGCCTCGGTCCACGTCAACCTCGGCCAGCTCTCCTCGGCCATCGGGCTGTACGAGCGCATGCTCACCGTTGACCCCGGGCACCGTGACGCGAGGCTGAAGCTCGCGGATCTCCTCGAGCAGCAAGGTCGCCCCTCCGAGGCGCTGTATCACCTCGAGGCGTTGGCGCTCGCCGACCTGAGGGACCCCGTCCCTTGGAAGCTCGCCGGTGGCGTGCTGCTTCGAGGGGGTGACCTCGCCAAGGCCGAGGACGCGTTCGCCGAGGCGCTGGAGCGGGCTCCGCACGATGATGAGCTTGCCGAGCGGCTCCAGTTCCTCCGCAGTGGCGCGGCGCTCCTGGCGCAGCAGGCTGTGCCCGACATCCCCGCTGCCGCCGACCCGCTGTTTGACCCGTTCGGGGATCCCCTCTCGGATGACTTCGGCGCGGCCCTCTCGGGGCCGCCCCAGGCGCCGGGCGCTCGCGCACCCACTCTCCCCGATCCCACGCCGCGCCTTCCGGCACCGGGCGGTCTGACACGACCGCCCGGTGTCCCCACCGGCCCAGCAGCCCTTTCGAGCCCACACGGTCTCTCCCCGATCGTCGGCTCTCTTCCCTCGGGGAGTCCGTGATGAGCATCCTCCGACCACTGGTCGTCTTGCCGACCTACAACGAGCGCGCAAGCCTCCCGCCGCTGCTCGCACAGATCCTGCGCACGGTGCCCGCAGCGGAGGTCCTGGTCGTCGACGACGACTCACCGGACGGCACCGGCGAGTGGGCCGATGACCAGGCCGTGAGTGAGCCTCGGCTGCACGTGATCCATCGCCCCGGGAAACAGGGGCTCGGCTCGGCCTACATGCGGGGCTTCGCGTGGGGGCTGGAGCAGGGCTTTGACGTGCTAGTCGAGATGGATGCTGACGGCAGCCACCGCCCGCGGTACCTGCCCGATCTGCTGCGCAAGGTCGAGGACGGTGCCGATCTCGCCATCGGTAGCCGCTGGGTCGAGGGCGGCGGCACTGTCGGCTGGCCGTTCTCGCGGTTGGTGATGAGCAAGGTCAGCAACTTCATCGCCGAGACCGTGCTGCACATGCACGTGAAGGACGCGACCGCAGGTTTCCGTGCGTACCGGGCCGAGGTGCTACGGGCGATCGACTTCACGTCCATCGAGGCGGAAGGGTACGCCTTCCAGATCGAGGGGCTGTTCCGGGTCTGGCGCTACGGCGGGCGAATCGAAGAGACCCCGATCACGTTTACGGACAGGATCTGCGGGTCGAGCAAGATCAGCCGGGTCGAGGTGCTCGGTGCGATGACCACGCTGGGGCGCCTGTGGATCTCGAAGCGCCGGACAGGGCTGCACCCGGTGAAGTCCCTGGGCGAGGTCCCGAGGGCCGCCAAGACGGCCTCTCGGTCTGCAAAGCCCCGCGAGGTGGCCCGCAGAGAAGCCACCGTGGAGGCCGTTCACCGATGACGGAGCGCCTTCGCATCCTGCTGCTCAACGAGCGGTGCCACCGAAACCCCCTCGCGGGCGGTGCCGAGGTGCACCTCTTCGAGGTCTTCGGGCGGCTGGTCGAGCAGGGATGCGAGGCGGAGCTTCTGTGCTGTGGATTTGACCAGGCAGAAGCTCGGGACGAGCACCGCGGCGTCACGATCACGCGCGTCGGATCGCGGCTGTCCTACTACCGCCATGTCGCCGGCGAAGTGCGGCGGCGTGCGAACGCCGGGTGCATCGACCTGATCGTCGAGGCCCACAACAAGGTGCCGTTCCTCACGCCGCTGTACACCCGGGTGCCGGTGCTCGTGGTGCACCACCACCTGCACGGAATCGCGGCCTTCGGGCAGGTGAGTCTGCCCATCGCACTCGGATCCTACGCCCTGGAGCAGCTCATCCCGCTCGTGTACCGCCAGGCCCCGATCATCACGATCAGCAGCAGCTCCAAGGTCGACCTGGTGCGGCGAGGGTTGCCCGAGAGCCACATCGACGTGGTGCCGTGCGGGATCGATCGCGCGTTGCATCAGCCCGCCGATCCTGAGGGGAGGGCGCCGCTCGTCGTCTCGGTGGGGCGCCTCGAGCCTTACAAGATTATCGACTTGCTTATCAGGGCCATCGCGTTTGTCGCGAAGGAGATGCCGGACGCGCCGCTCAAGATCCTCGGCCGCGGTCAAGACCGCATGCGCCTTGAGGCACTGGCGCGGCGACTTGATCTGACGGAGGCAGTGACCTTCCCCGGCTTCGTTGACGACGAGACGAAGGTGGCTCACCTGCAGCAGGCTGCCGCGCTGGTCCAGTGCTCGAAGAAGGAAGGCTGGGGTCTCACCGTCACCGAGGCCAACGCTTGTGGCACGCCGGTCATTGCCACCGATGTCCCGGGTCTCGCCGACTCGGTCCAAGACGGCGTCACCGGCCTGCTCGTCCGCAAGGCTGCACCCGGCCCTCTGGCGGCCGCGATGTTGCGCCTGCTCACCGACCCTGCCTACCGCGTGCGCCTGGCCCATCGGGCCGAGGCGTGGTCGCGGGGCTTCAGCTGGGACGCCGCGGCGTCCCACATCCACGAGGCGGCGCTCCGCGCTGCCCACCGCCAAACCACCCCTGCGTTTGTTCCTGCGTGATCTGAAAAAGGAGGACTGATGTCCACCTACACCTGCCGCCGTCTGTCCCGCAACGTGATCTACCTGCTCGTGGTGCTGCTGGCCTTGCCTCCGGGGTGGATGAGTTCGGCGATGGCGGCGTCGCGCACCGCGACGTTCACGCACGACACGGACATGGAGACGTTCCGGAACCCGAGCTTCAGCTCGGGGGGAACGAACCGGTTCCTGTACACGCACAACCCGAAGGCGCTGGTGGCTGGCGGCGGCGACAACTTTGCCAACCCAAGTGCTCGCGGAGTCCGTGGCGGTGCTGAGCCGGCGACGCTGTGGCTTCCGAACGACGGCCGGTTGCAGTGGTCGGCCATCGATATGGTGCTGCCTGGCGTGGGCTCCAGCCTCTCTTTCCAGCGCATCTACCGCGGCACGGTAAGCGCCTACGACGGCCCCTTGGGCAACCGCTGGGATTTCAACTGGAACGTGCGCCTGTACGAAGACGGCAACAACGACATCACGGCCTACGAGATGGGCCGCTTCGATGTCTACGACGAGGTCTCGGGGAACTACACCGAGCCGGCGTACCGCTACGACACAATGGCGAAGAGTGGGGGCGAGGTCACGCGGACAGACAAGTGGGGCAGCGAGGAGATCTTTGAGGCGGACGACCCGTCGGGGTGGTACCGGATCAAGTCGATCGAGGATCTGAACAGCAACACGATCACGTTCGCGTACGACTCGGCGGGAAACAACAGCAACCTGACCAAGGTGACCGACACCCTGGGCCAGGACGCGACGCTGAGCTACGACACGAGCGACCGGCTGACGAAGATCGCTGACCACGCGAGCCGGGAGTGGATCTACGGCTACGACGCGAGCGCCAACCTGACCTCGGTGCGCACACCGACAGTGGACGAGACGGGGACCGACCACGACTTCACAAGCGGGAAGACGACGACATACGAGTACGACACGAGTGACCGGCTGACGGAGCTGTTTCGCCCGGAGGACGGAGCGACGGGGACGTACCGCTGGTACTACGACAGCGCGGGGGCGATCACGTCGGTGCGCAGCAACGGCAACGCGCAGTCGATCAGCTACGACGACGACAACAACCGGATGACGGTGACGCGGCGCGAGGGCGAGCGGCTCGAGTACCGCTACGACAACAGCAACCGGATCACCGAGCGTTACGTGCACTATAGCGGTGGCAGCTGGCAGACCGACTTCGCGTACGACGCGCAGTCGGAGGTGACCGATGTGACCTTCCCGAACGGGAACATCGTGTCCTACACATACAGCGCTGACGGGGACGTGACCCAGGTGGCACTGAGCCGGACGAGCAGCGACACCTCGCCCATCGAGTGGGACTACACGTACACAACGAACAGCCGGCTCTCGACGCTGACGGACCCCAACGGGAAGCTGTGGGACTACGACTACGACGCCAACGAGAACCTGATCACGAAGACCTGGCCGAGCGTGACGCTGCCGAGCGGGATCGCGACGACGGACAAGAACGGCAACGCGGTGAACGACGGCACGATCCTCCAGTCCTGGACCGTGAACAGCTCGGGGCAGGTGACCGAGGCCACCGACTCGTATCGGGCGAAGACGAAGTACGAGTACAGCACGGTGAACAGCAACAGCGCGTACCTGACGAAGGTGACGCGAGACAGCGCGGTGGGAGGGCTGGCGCTAGCGACGACCTACGCGTACGACGGTGTGGGCAACGTGACCTCGGTGACGGACCCGAACGGGAACGTGACGACGTCCACGGTGAACGACCTGAACCAGACGATCCTGGCGATCGAGCCGGGGTCGGTGACGCGCGAGACCTACTACGACAAGAACGACCGGGTGACGAAGGTCGAGCTCTCGAACGACACCGACGTGGGGAACGGCCTCTTCGTCGTCGACCAGGCTTACGACCAGATCGACAACCTCACCCGTGTGATCGAAGACGAGACGGACACGGCGCGCCTCACGACGGCGTACGCCTTCGACAAGAACGACCGACTGACGAAGACGACGAGCCCCGATGGTGACGAGGTGGTCTACGACTACGACGAGCGGGACCTGCGGCTGACGGTGACGCGGGAGGCTCCCTCGGGGACCGACGCGATCACGATCTACAAGTACGACAACAACGGGAACCGCACCACGTCGAAGGACCCTCTGGGCAACGAGACGATCTCGGCGTATGACGGCCTGGACCGGGTGACGAAGGTGACCCAGGCGGAAGGCAACTACCGCGAGCTGGTTTACGACGACGCGGGGAACGTGGTCACCTCGACCTCGAAGAACAGCACCAACACGATGCTGGCGCGGACGGTGACGGCCTACGACGAGGCGAACCGTGCCTACAAGACGGAGAAGCTGGCGAAGAAGGCGGACCTGTCGACGAGCCTCGGGGACGGCTTGCAGACGAAGACGATCTGGCGGGATGAGCGCGGGTCGGTGCTGGAGTACCAGGACGATGTCTGCGGCTGCAACCTCTACGAGTACGTCTACGACTCGGTGGGAAGGCGTGTGACGACCAAGGACCCGATGGGAGCGACGGACGCCACGCGGAACCTGGTGCTCACGGAGTACGACAAGAACGGCAACGTGACCAAGACGACGCGCGAGGACCGCACTCAGGACAGCGGGATCGAGGCGAGCAAGGACATCGTGGACGAGCGGGTCTACGACGCCCGTAATCGCAGCATCACACGGCGTGAGCGGACCGGTCCGTCGACGACGTTGGACACGGTCTACCACTACGGCCTGCGAGACCAGGTCACCAAGACTGTCGATGATGAGGGCAACGAGATCCGCCTCGAGTACAACGAGCAGCTGTGGAAGACGAAGGAGACGCTGGAGAACGGTGCGGCGGACGTGGTGACGGAGTACACCTACGACGACGACGGGAACCTGGTGACCTACAAGGCGAAGAACGCCACGACGGGGGACCAGTCGACGATCTACACCTACGACGACCTGGACCGGCTGGTGACGACAGAGTGGCCTGACACCGGCAAGCTGATCCAGACCTACGACGCGGCGTCGAACCGGATCAGCACGACGGACCCGAACACGACGGTGGTCGTGTGTGCCTACGACGACAACAACCGGCTGACCAACAAGACGATGACGCTGGCGAGTGGCGTGCTCGGCAACGACGACATCGACTACGGCTACGATGGTCTGAACCGGGTGACCTCGATCGATGCGGCCGAGGGTGTGAGCTTTGCGTCCGTCGTTGAGCGGACCTACAACACCCTCGGGCACATCGAGACCGAGAAGCAGGTCATCGACGGGTACGCCTCCGGGGCGGGCCGGACGATCACCTACGACTGGGACGTGTCGGGGCAGAAGACGGGGATGACGCTGCCCGTCTCTGGAGATGTGGTGACCTACACCCGGGACGCTCTGGACCGAGCGGACAAGATCTCGCTGGAGACGACGGAAGTCGTCGATTACGCCTTCAACGGCAAGAGGGTGATCGAAAAGGCGATGCCGGGTAGCTCTGGTGAGTACACGTACGACACGTACGGGCGCCTGACGGAGATCCACCACAAGGACACTTCGTCGAGCAACACGCTCGCGAAGTTCGTGTACGGGTACGATGACGCGCACCAGATCATCAGCCAGGACAAGCACTTCTACGACGATGTCGAGAACACCCGGATGACGGGACGCACGATCGATCTCGGGGACCAGTACGGCTACGACGGCGCGAAGCGCCTCGTGACGGTGCTGCGTGGTGTGGCGACGGCAGACATCGACACGGCGCTGGCGACGAACGTCACCAACGGCGACTACAACGACCTGGCGGACTACACCTACGATCCGACGGGGAACCGGACCACGCTCGATGTGACGCCTCAGGGCGGCTCGGCGGACACGACGGCGTACGCCCACAACAAGGTCAACGAGATGACGACCGAGGACGGGACGACGCAGGTCTACGACGCCAACGGGAACAGCTCGGGGCCGAGCGGGTCGGAGGACTACAGCTACGACTTCCAGAACAACCTGGCGGAGTACGACCCGTCAGGGGACACCGGGTGGGAGTGGCACTTCGACGGGCTCGGGCGGCGGATCCAGCGCGACAACTACGAGACCGGTCGTGGGCAGCGGTTCTACTACGACGGGATCCATGTCGTCGAGCAGGTGCTGTGGGCCAACAGCACCGAGACGCACACGAAGCAGTTTGTGTACGAGGAGTCGATCGACGAGCTGCTGAGCTACGTGAACCTCGGGCCCAACCCGGACGTGGAGTACTACGCGCACGGTGATCGGCTGGGGAGTGTAGTGCTGCTCGTCGAGGACGACGGGGACATCGCCGAGAGCTACAGGTATCAGGAGTTTGGGGTCACCGACATCATCGACAGCAGCTTCCTGGTCAAGACGACACAGCCGCACCTGTCGTCTGTGGGGAACCCGTATCGGTACACGGGAAGGCGGCAGGACCGGCAGATGGGGGCGGCGGCTGATGACGATTGGTACTACAACCGGGCCCGTGAGATGCGCGCCAGGGTTGGGAGATTCCAGCAGATGGATCCCGCCGGCTATGTCGATGGGGCGAGTGGCTATGTGTACGTCGCCAACGGTCCAGTCATGAATACGGATCCCACAGGGCGGATGATCGGGACGGGGCCGTCGCTCGGTTGCGGGCCCAACTGCGGGACGACCGGCGCGAGCCCTAGTGCCGGCCGGGTGATTCCGCCAACTCCTCCGAGCGGGACAATCCCAAGTGACTGCGGGCCGATTCCTCCACTGAGCTTGGTGTTTAATTTCCATTGGTCTTGCAATGGTCCCTCGGGAGTACCGGCCTGCACGTGCAATTTCAACCTCCCACCAAACCCCACTCCCGACATGTTTGTCGACGTGGGGCCGGCCCCCACATGGACGGCTGCCGGGTGCAGTTTCGAGCTCAAAAGCTCTATCCACGTTCCGGCGCATGTGTGTGTGGGGCTCACGGCGCCCCACCTGGGATGCAAGGTGATAGAAGGTGTCTTCTGGACGCTCTCCTACACATGTACCGGAACGTTCAATTGCGGCGGGCTCGAGTACCCTTCATCGCCCAAGAAGGGGACGTTTATTCTCGACACGTGCGTTGCGAACAGCGGCTTGATCCTGCAGGTTCCCTTCTTGCCGTAGGGACCTGTTGCCTGCTCTTCGGGTTACTCCCCTCTGCATCCTGCGGTATTCTCACCCATGAGCTAGGCTGTGTCAGTCGTGAAGGAGGTAGCTGTGACGAACCAGATGAACGTCCTACAGGCCTTGGGGATCGCCGTACTCTCCGCTTCAGCGTTGGCGGGCAGCGTGATCCATGTGGATACCGAAGCCGCCGGAGCCGAGACTGGCCAGTCCTGGCAGCACGCCTTCACCGATCTCCAGGACGCGCTGGCGATCGCCACCTTCGGGGACCAGGTGTGGGTGGCCGAGGGTACGTACAAGGCAGACTCAGGGACACTGGATGGGACACTGTCCTTCATGATCCCCGACGGCGTCGAGGTGTACGGCGGCTTCGATGGCACCGAGACGCAGCTCGCCCAGCGCAATCCCGACACGCACGTCGTCGTCCTGGATGGAGACCTGCTCGGCGACGACGACCCCGACGACATCCAGACCACCATCGACAACACTTGGCGTCTGGTCCTGTTCGACTCGGTGGGCCCTGAGACTCTCTTTGACGGGTTCACCGTAACGCGAGGTGTTAACAGAAGTCCGAGCGGCCCCCCCAAGCAGCACGCTACCGGCCTCACTGTGATCTCGGGAAACCCCCTGATTCGCAACTGCGTCGTGACGAGTAACATCGGATCGCTCGGACCCGGCGGATTGGCCATGAAAGGCGACGCCCACTCAATCAAGGTCGTCGACTGCGCGTTCACCAAGAACTGCAACGCCGGCAGCGGTGGTGTGACCCAGGTGGCCAACGACTGGCAGGTGACCTTCGTCAACTGTGTCTTTCGGGACAATACGACGCCTACAGATGCTGCGGTTGCTGCCGTGGCAGCGGGGGGGCGTGCTGTCTTCGTCAACTGCGATATCACCGGCAACTACATCAATGTCTTCTCAAGCGGTGCCCTTTCCGCGGGCTTCGGGCCTGCTTGGCTTGAACTCTACAACTGCACAGTCACGGAGAACTCCGCGGGCGCACTCGGTGAAGGTGGGGCTGTTGTAGTCTCCGATGGAGCGACGCTGATCGTCAGGAACAGCATCCTCTGGGGCAACCACGCCCCCGACGCGGACCCCACGGAAACGCAGATCGGGAAGTTCGGGAATGCCACGATTGATGTCCAGCAGAGCTGCATCGAAGCGCCGGCCGGGACCTTCGGCCCTGACAACATCTACGTCGACCCGCTCTTCGCCAACGTCCTTGGGCCCGACGGTCTCGCCGGTACGGAAGACGACGCGATCGAGCTGCTCTTCGGCTCGCCCTGCATTGACGCTGGCGACGACGCCCTGGTCCCGGCGGACGTGGCGGACCTGGACGGAGACGGCGACACGGCCGAGCCGGTTCCGATCGACCTGGCGGGCGCTCCGCGCCTCACCGACGTGCCTTTCGCCACCGACGGTGGGCAGGGCGCTGTCGACATGGGCTGCTACGAGCACTCCGCGTCGGTGGCGGCTCCTTGGGCCGACCAGGGCCAGGCGCTCGCAGGCTCCGGCGGTATTGAACCCGTGCTAGCGGCGGACGGTCCGCTGTCGTCGGGATCGACGGCGACGATGCTGATCGCTGAGGGGAGCCCAGCGTCGGCGGCCGTGCTGGTTCTCGGCCTGTCGGCCATCTCGTTGCCGTTCAAGGGCGGCGTTCTCGTGCCCTCACCCGACATCACGATCGGGGCCACGCTGGATGGGCTCGGTGAAATGCTGCTGGTCGGTTCGATCGGCGAGACTCCGCCGGGCGCCAGCTTCTACCTTCAAGCGTGGGTCGCGGACCCCGGCGCACCGCAGGGCTTCTCGGCGACCAATGCGGTGATGGGGACGACGCCGTAGGCCTGTACCTGCCGAAGAGCCCGGCTGGGCCAGCGCTCACCTATCTCGACAACGACGCCGAGCGGGCGCTGCGGCACGTTGTGACCGGCCGCAAGAACTAGCTGTTTCTTGGCAGCCCGCGCGCTGGCGAGGTGGGGGCCAGGCTCTTTTCGCTGATCGCGAGCTGTAAGTGACCCGCCCCCACGGTTCATACCACTCCCTATACTAGTCCACGACTAGATGGGCACCTTGTGCGAGGCCCCTTGCTTCGTTGAGCGCCTTCTCTTGTCGTAGACCTGAGTCACCGTCACGTGCTTGTGGCCGAGGAGCTCCTGCACCGCTCGAATGTCCTCTCCGGCATCGAGGAGCAGCGTCGCGGTCGTGGCCCGCAGCGAGTGGGGCGAGTAGATGCACCGCTTGGCCGTCGTACCGTCCTCGAGCACGTGCTCACTCATCGAGCGCGGTAGTGCCTCCAGGTAGCCCTGCAGCAAGCGGTACATGCTCGCGAGGCTTATCGACCGCCCTGCGAGTTTCCGGCTGCGTGGGCTTCCTCGAGGCCGAAACAGGGGTCCACTGGTCAGGCCCGCCGCACGGATGTGCTCGCAGATCGCGTCCGCCGCGACGACGTTGATGCCGATCGTGCGCTTAGACTTGCCGCGTCCCTTCTCCTGAATGTGAACGCGTGGATCCTCGTCGTCGTCCACGAAGTCCGGCACCGTGAGCCTGCAGCCAGTCCCGATGCGGGCTCCCGAATAGAGGTAGAAGGCGAGGATGGCGCGATCGCGATGAGCGAGCGCGTCCTCGCCCTGGGGAAGCGCTCGAAGTTGCCGCGCCCGCGTGGCTGAGAGCGCCTCGGTGGGGGTCCTCGGTGCCTGGGACAGTCGACTGATGAACTGGCTGTGGGCGGGGTTTGCGACGGTGATGGGGAGCCGCCCTTCGGCCGCCGCCTCGCGCATGAACCGGTAGAACCCCGAGACGGACGAGATGCGCCGGTTCAGGGTGTTCGGGGCCAGGTCCCGTTCCCCGTCCATCCAGTCACGCCAGGCCTGGACCTCGGGCACGGTCGCCTGCAGCAGCCGCCAGGAATCCTCGGGCCAACGCAGCCCGAGAAACTCGACGAAGTCCATCACGTCGCGCCGGTAGGCGCGCTGGGTGTGCGGGCTGGTGCGCCGCGCGATCCAGGCCTCGAACATCGCCGCCACCGACAGGTAGAAGCGCCCGACGCGTTCCTTGACGACCCCGGTGGCGTGCCCAAGCAGGACAGGCGGGAGACCCTCAAGGTCCTCGTCAGCGAGCTCCCCGAGGGCCAGATTCAGCTCCGGGAGGCGGGCTTTCGAGGCGGAATCGGCCCCCTCAGGGGGCTCTCGATGGCTCACGGGGCGTCCGAGCCTCTGCGGAGGACCCGGACGGTCAGGTCGCCCTGAGCTTCGGTCCAGAGCTCGCCCGAGGCGAGCCGGAGCCCCGGTTTACTACCCGATGCCCAGCTCCCCCATCGGGCTTCTTGTGAATGATAACCTATTTTATCAGTCACTACAACCGCGATGGGGGAGGCCAGTATCAGGACCCAAGACCAGGTCACCCAGCTCGGTGATCCGTAGGCTGGCGCTCGAACAGGCCCGTAAGCAAAGGCAGCAATGGGCCGCTCCTCCAGCTCGCGCCGAAAAGCCAGACGCTGCCTGGCCTCTCTCGGGCCCGCTTTCTGACGGAAACGCGCTCACTTCTATAGCGAATGCACGAGGCTCATCAGCTACGGTGTGCTCGACAGCACTCCGAAGTCCGAGACGGACCCGAACGCCATGCGCACCACGATTCCCGATGACCTGGCCGCGGCCTTTCCCCAGTCAGTCCTCGACGCCTTCGTCGGGGCGTTGCGAGCGCTCTACGACAACATCCCAACCTCGGATGAGTTCGCGGGGTTCGACAACACGTGTTTCGGGCTCGCGCTGTACCGCATGGCGCCAGAGGAACTTCGGCCCGCCCTCAGATCCGAGGGGCACAGCCTCAAGGTTCGCTCC
Source organism: Phycisphaerales bacterium (assembly GCA_029260315.1). Taxonomy (GTDB): domain Bacteria; phylum Planctomycetota; class Phycisphaerae; order Phycisphaerales; family UBA1924; genus S146-42. Next base: position 74,253 of record JAJDDM010000135.1, read on the forward strand.
GAGGACAATGCGTGGGTCTATGAGCTCGACGGCGTCACCTTCAGCTGCCAGCGCGTGGGATCAACCAGTGACGTGGAGATCAGGCGAGCCTTTCCACGAAACTACCGCGCCCCCCTTCACGGCATGTACGGCAATGACGCGATGGGGGCGTGGCTCCCGTTCCCTGGGCTTGACCGAGATCGGGAAGCGTCGTCGGATGCACCAGCGCCGCTTGTGCTCGCCCACGTCGGCAACGAAGAGGACGGCCTTCTGGCCGCGTACTTGTGTCAACCGCGGTGGGTGGAGAATGGGCACATTCGTAGCTGGGGGTTCGCGGTGCCCCTACTCGAGTGTTCGGGAGGCACTGGTGTGGCGTCGGCGCGTGGAGGCCCGGCGCCGGATGTTCCGCCGGCTGAGCAGATTGGCAGGGCGGCCGTGCGCCGCAAGAGCCGCCTCGCCGAAGAGGGGGCTGAGTGAGCGCGAACGGCACTCGAGCGCTGCCGCAGCGCATTACCCTTGCGCGCGAACTGCGCGGCCTCACGAAGACCGAACTCGCACATCGGATCAACAAGACGCCAGGCGCTATCTCTCATTTCGAGCAGGGTCGAACTCAGCCGGATGCTGCGACGCTTGGAGCGTTGTCGCTGTGCCTGGGAGTCCCCGTCGAGTTCTTCCGCCAGCCTCTCCAAACACAGCGCCTCGCGCTCGAAGAGTGCCACTTTCGAAGTCTGCGATCGGCCTCTCAGCGTGAACGTAGGCAGCTCCTCGCCTTTGGGACACTGCTTTGTGAGCTAGCTAGAAAACTCGAGCGCGATGTGGAGCTGCCGGAGTTCGATCTCGAACCTCAACCCGTCGCAGATGGAGAGGGGATCGAGGAGCGAGCGTTAGAGGTGCGCCGTTCCTGGGGGCTTGGAGATGGCCCGATCCTCGAGCCGATCCGGCTCCTCGAACAGCGCGGTGTCATCGTGAGCCTTGTTCCCGAGGCGTGTATGCGTGTCGACGCATTCTCGGGGTGGCAGGCTGGCCGCCCGTTCGTGTTCCTCTTGGGGGGCAGCCAGCCGAGCCGGTCGCGCTTCGATGCGTCCCACGAGCTCGGGCACCTAGTCATGCACACCGACGTGGTGCCAGGTGATCGCCAAACCGAGCGCGAAGCCGACCGTTTCGCAGGCGCGTTCCTGCTTCCGAAGGAGGGCTTCCTTCGAGACTGGCACGGACGAAGGCCGCGACTTCGAGACTTCTACGAGATGAAGGCGCACTGGAGGGTCTCCGCCGCGGCACTGATTCGTCGCGCTTACGATCTCGGCTGCATCAGCCAGTCGTCCTACCATCGGCTCTTCAGGCATCGCGCGGCCAGCCGTGACCAGTGGATTGGCGCGAATGAGCTGGAGCTCGAGGGTCCGTCCATGCTTGCGCAAGCCATAGAGTCCTCGAAGCTGTTGTTGCTCGAAGTGGGAGAGAGTCTTGGATTGCGGGTACCGGACGTCGCGTCGCTCTTGGTTGGACAACTAGGTGCGCGCATCGACCAGGCTGAATGACGCACTGTGCGACCGGGCCCGGTGTGATAAGGAACCACGGTGAGGGAGTCGGAGAACGGCGGTTCAGACGCAGGCTTCAACAGCTTCGACAAAAACGTAGGCGGCATGCTGCGTCTAGTCAGCCACGACCAGGGTGTTGCCATCGATTTCGGCCCTCGGAGGCGGTCGCGCCCGATTGAGGCCGGTAATCGGTCAACCGTAAGACGGCGGCCGTGCTGCTGCTGCTCGGTGGCGGAGGCCTGGACACCCTCTCGCGCGAGCTGGGCGCGACGGCCGCCACGCGGTCGAGCTGGCGTGAGGGCTTCCGGGCGGCCGGGCTAAAGACGCGCAAGCCGTCGCGAGACCGACGGGGCTCTAGTTGCTCGCCTGGATGTTCAGCTACTGCGGGCAATCAGGGCGAGAAGTTGAACAGCGCCACCGCGACGACGAAGCCCTGCGTCACTAGTCGGTCAAGTACTCCCTGTTCAGTTGCACATCCCTTTTCTCAAGCTCCTGATAGAACATGCGAAGGTTCGGGTTTCTGGCGAGGACTCCCCGCCTCCGAATGAAACGGAACACCTTTGAGCCGAGGTGGTGATGCGTGTGGATGAACCGAGACGTCCGAGTGCGCGCGCGAAGACACAGGGAATGCGTGGATACCACCGGTGCACTTCGGACGCGAATTCCCTCAAGCAGGAGCGACTCAGTGACTCCACTGGCTACCAAGAACGCCTCCTCTTGACCCCGCATGGGGACCATGTCGCCTGCCCGCATCACCGGGTGTGTGGCGGACGTGCGTAGGTCTGTTGGTGGCGCTCCAAGCTGCTCGCCGCTCGTCAGCGGGATCGCCAGGAAGCCGCCGAACGTCGCGCGAGCCGCGGTCGCGATCTGAATCGCGTGCGTCCGTCGAACCACGCCAAGGAACGCGTCAATCCCAAAGCTCGGGATGAACACCTCAAGGCATGCCGCCACAGATGAGCCATTGAACGCTCTGGCACGAGAGTGCTTGTTCAGGTGGGGAATGATCCGCTGTCTTGTGAAGTCGTCGCGACCGCAGGTCGCCAGTGTAACAAGGGACCCACTGCCGAGTACTGCGCAGATCAACGTGATGAGGCGCTCGACGAGCTCCTCAAGCTTAGGCGCGTTGCTTGCCAGTCGCCATCGCGACTCACCGCCAACACTGGGATCGTTGTTGAACAAGTCGCCGGTGTTCAGTAGCTCCGCTGACAGCCCCTCGGGAGACTCTTCCAGGGTTGGATTCGTTGCGACCACAAGGTAGTGCCGGCTGACGCCTTCATCTTCGTCGACGAACGAGCCCGGCGGGCCTCCGGCCAGGATCGAGAGCGATCCCGCGTCGAGCCCTCGGAGCAAAGCGCCCATCCCGTCAACCGGGCTGATCACGAAGTCGAGGTCCCACGACCCATCCGTCGGAGCGCTCCCGAAGTAACCCTCAACGGCGGCGTGTTTCTCGAATTCTGCCCAAATCTCGGCCTTAGGGCCGAGGCCATCATCCTGTCGCCGCCTGAGATCCACGAAGTCGCGCGGATCACGGTGGACAAAGCGGCCGCGACAATGCGCATGGGACAGGTAGCCGAGCATCGCGGATACCGCGATCTGCACCCCCACCGGCTCGTGACGGTTGCCACCGACTGTCGCGAACAAAGCCGCCAGAATGGCCGACTGGTCCGTCGCGCGCCCGAGGTGTAGGTCGTGAAGCAGGACTGCTTGTGGCTGTTCCGCCATTCTCTGCACCCCGAGTCGTGCCGTTCACACCCAGCCAATGGCCGGGAGGATGTGCAAATCTTCCAGAGCCCCTCCCCCTTCTTGGCGGAAACATTCTGGCCTAATCGCAGTTCGAGGTGCCAGGAAACTAGCCGAACGGCTGCGTTCAAGGCGTGGAGATCTCGAGCGGAAGCAAGAGAATCCCTGAAACTTCTTGGGACCTCCCCCCCCCGGCGGCGTTGTTCGGGTGCATGGAGCGCGAAGAATCCCACATCATTCGGAGAGGAGTCCCGTGAATGCCGCCCACCAGGACGACCTAAACAAACTCGTTGGCGCCTTCCTGGATTACCTCCACGGAAGAGCCGCGACGCCACCAGATCAGCTGCTGAAAGTTGCCCGGACTCCTGCGGCCCGTCAGAGACTTCTGCAGGAAATGGAAGACATCGCAGCGGTACTGGGCTTTCTTGTGCTGCCCGACGTAGGCGCGGTCCGTGCCTTGATTCCGGAGCCGACTCGGCTGCAGCGCCTGTTGAGCCTGAGCGACAACTGAGCGTCCCCCACGACGCCGGGCTTTTCTTGGGGCAGCGGCCGCCGTGCGGCGTTGTGTCACTGCGTCCATTGCGTCCCAGTAACCAACCCCGTGGAGGGCCCTGCCCATGGATTCCCTTGGCCACAACGTTCAGGAGATGGTGCCCGGCATGGCTGCGTTGGCGTGCCGGCTCGCGGGACTGCCCCCGGCGGAAGCAGTTGGGCTCGGGCGAAGGGCAGAGCGGGCAGTCTTGGCGCGACTCAGGGGCAACCGCAGGCTGGTGAAGAGGTGCCGGAACGCCCTACACCTGAGACCGTTGGTCTGGAGCGCGCTGTGGAGCATCCTGCGGCGAGACAGAAGCATTGTCCGCATCAGCGAGTGCTTGATGGGAATGGTGGAGATGGTCTGCGACATGGAGCACTGCCCGCACGCAGACGGTGAGGACGCCGCGCAGGACGTCACGCTCCGTGTCGTGGAACGCCTTGAGTCGGACCGCGAGCTGGCCCAAAGTCTCGAGGACCCGGATCAGCTCCGGGCATACCTCTGGACGGCGTTGCGCCACGAGATCAGAACCGTCCATCGCGGTCGCCGGCGCGAGGCGTCACGGATGAACCGGTTGATCCGACGCGCCGCCCCCCCGACTTGGGTCTTCAGCGGGGTCAATCCAGAGTCTACCGCGCACAGCGATACCGACTCGGCGCTGTGGGATTGGAAACGCGTCAATGGCGTGCGCAAGAAGCTTCGCCGCGGGGGCGATGCTGAGTTCAGGCTGGACGTGATCTTGACGGGATTCAATCCTACCGACACGACGGAGTGGCGTCACTTTTACGCTGGCGCCGAGCCGCTTCGCAAGGCCGTCTCGATGGCAGCGCTGGACGAATGCCAGGACGACCTGGAAGGCAGCTTCTGGACGTCAGTGCGGAGTATCAACTGGAGGGCGCGCCAGCCCGTCAGCCGTGTGCTCTACGACGATGACTTGGCCGTGGACATCGTGGAGCGGAGTCGCGTGTTCCGTGAGCGCCGGGGGATGAAGAAGTACAAGAAGGCCGTGTGCAAGCTCGCGACTGCGGAGCTGATGCTCTTCGACATGTACATGCGGGACACTCCGCTTGATCACATCGTGAGCGAGATGCACAAGGCTGCTCGCCCGGGTGATGGTGCGGAGGACGCCGTAGCTGTGCTCAGCGAGTCTGATCGCCACGACGTCGAGGAGGAGGTCGCTCGCCTCACTCGTCGGCTCCGTCTTGCCTTCCCGGCGGGATACCGAGTTCCGTCGTAGTTGTCACTTCCAACTGACTTGGCGCGGGCGAAGCCCAGAGCGAAGGGCGTCCTAGTTCGCAAACTACTGACACAAGGCCCGAGATGTGCGTGCGGGCCAGTCCACAACACGGCATGGTGGCGGGCGGGAAGGTGCAGCGGCCACTTGCAACCAGAGAGTGAGGAAGAGCGATTGCTCTTCCCCCAACAACCTCACGGATTAACCGGTGCGAAGGCACAGGAACCCAGGTGACTGTGACTCCGCCGGTACATACCTGACAAGTGGCCGCTACGCAAGACCATCAACGTACCACAGGAGTCGACCGAAGGAAAAGCTCCTCGGCGGAGGGCTGGCGGAACGTCGCGAGCGGTACGAAGGGATGAGGCGCACTTGCGATGTGCATCGTCATGCCGTCGGTAATCTGGCTTGTAAGAGAGAGAGACGTGTTTGACTTCCCGGCTCCGCCGTACCGGTCGTATTCCGTCATGACCCATGCGGCGACCTGATCGCGAAGCACCGGGAGGCTCCAGTACCTGATCATCTGTACGGCGAGCTTGTGAAAGTAGGCGGCGGAGATCTCCAGTTCGCGGGGAGAGAGGGCGCCGTCACGAATGACAAGCACCTGGTCCGCGGCCGGACGCACGCTGAGGAGTTGTTTCGGTAGTGGATGCTCATCCGTGAACATCAAGTGAAGAGGGGAGAGGCGCTCTTCCGTGCGAATGGCCCAGAGCTGAGGGTGTGTCGCGGCGAGATAGCACCGGCCCCGCAGATGCCGCCCAAGCAAGAGGGCGAGTGAGGCCGAAATGGACGGAGTGTCGGAGACAAGCTCGCGGATCTCATGCCCGGCAAAGCCCAAGTACTCGAGGAGGGCGTGCAGGAAGATCGCGGTAGGAGTGTTTGGCTCACACAGGATCGTTGATGGCTCACCCGACGGCCCGGGGCGTCGGAGCTCCTCCGCGAGCCACTTCTTGGCCTCTGGCCACGTGCCTGTAGTCGCCTTGTGCGAGCGAGTCGTTGCTCGGTGCTGGTCTCCGCTCTGGTGTCCGCATTGCTTGACCCGGTGAAATCCCGACACGGTCGTATCGTGCTGCTGTTGTTGGTCCAGACCGATGAGGGCGAAGGTGGCCGGCTTGAGTTCGAGCGACCACTTGTTCAGGACGAGGAGCCGGAATCCAGGGTCTCGTGAGTGGGCCTCTGTTTCGAGCTTCTGCGCATAGTCGAGCGGCAGAAGGCCGAAGGGCGCCTTCGCAAGACCCACATCGGGGCGCGTTGTGTCGGTGCCGGCGAGGATGAGGCTGACGAACCGTGCCGGGCGCAGGAACCAATCGGCATAGACTAGGTGCTGATGGGCAGCGCTGCGCGAGTCCTTGAGCCCAAGGAGTCCTCCTTGTGTCAACTGCGTCGCGTTGGCGTGTGCGGCCCATCGAAAGAAACACGCGTATGGGGCGATCGGGCCGAAGACCGTAGGAAGGCGGCTGAACGGAAACGGGAAGGCGTCGCGCTGTGCGTCGTCGAGCTGAGTGGTGACCAAGCGGTTGAGTTCGCCAACCGCGAGACCCAAGGACTCGGCCAGCGCGTTCAAGGTCTTGAGGGTGGGGACGCGTCCCCCCGTGAGGAGGCCGCTGATGGTCGTCTCGGAGACCCCGGTCTCGGCAGCCCATGCCTTTTGTGTGCCGAACCGATCGATGCCCTCCTGGGGCCAGCGGGCTCGCAGGACGGCCGCGGCGGCAACCTCGGTTGCAGAGGGCTTGTTGCCTCGACGCGCCATCTGGAATCTCCGGGGGCAATTCCCCTTGTATCGCCTCTAAAGCGCAACGGCTTGCAAGGAATTCCGCGGAATACCGAGGAAAAGTGCAAGCCACTGCGTAGGTGAAATCCGCCTATGCCGGAACGGGGGGATTGACGGCTCCCGGCATCTCGCGTTCACTCGGCTAGCGTGGCTGGGTTTCCCCCCAGCCGCGACTGACCACCCCCGAACCCAGAATCCCCCATGACGGGCCTCCGCCAATCGGTGGGCTGGCGGCCGTCGGGCAGCTAGGCAAAGGAGCCTGAGCATGCTCGCGGCGGCCGGCCTTGAATGGGCCGTAAGCCGCCGACTCTCACGAGGGCAAAGCGCCCTCGGCGGAGGGCGTGTGCATTCGGGGGTCCCCCGGGCCCGAAGACCCTGGGAACGGGGCGGCGGCCGTTCGTCGGCGGCGCCGTCCTGTCTCCCAAGGGGAGGCCCGCGGGGCCCCCATTCCCTGAGCCTACGAAGGTTCCGGCACTCGGTGCAAGAAGGGGCCGTCACCCCGCTTGGTGTTTCAGTAAGCGCTCGTTTGGAAGGCCATTGGTACGCGGGGGATGGCGGGGCGAGTTGCCTCGAAGAGCGCGGGGGAGAGTTCGGCAGTTGGCCCTCGGCGAGCGAGGGATCGCAGCTGCTCTATCGCGCGGCGGCTCCATGCACGACGTGTTGTCACGGTGGCCGCATTCCCAGTCAACCTAACCCGCAACGGAGTTGCTAGCATGCCACGCCCCGATCCCGAAGTACTCCGCTTCGCCGAGCTCCCACTGCAGTTTCTCGCAGAACGATGTTTGCACGAGGAACGCGCACTAGAGTTGACGGCACAGGTCGTTCACTACGCCTATCCCGGTGGTGCCGGCCGGGCGAGAGCACGGCCAGTTCCCGCGGTTGTGACGGTGGCCGAACGTCGACGGCCGATGGCTGAGGCTCCAGACCTCTTGCAGGTGAGAGCGCACGCCTTTCTGACCGAACAGATGACCGATGCCGAACTCCGAGGTGTCACACGATTGCAGCAGGACGGCCTGCCGCGCGCGAGATTGCTGCAGCATGCTGCGCGCCGCTCCGCTCTCAGTGCAGCGGACTACGTGCTGCAGCGTTTCTCGGAGAGCAGGGCGCTTCCCGAGCCCTTCTTGCTCGGGTTCCTCGGAGGCCTCGGCTTCTTCCCAGCATGCCGGCTCGACGAGGTTCCGAAGGGGACTCTCTATTCCAACGTTCACCGAGTCTGGAAGAACTATCTGGGCCTGAAAGAGTGGCTCGAACGGGATGAGCCGCTGTAGGCCCGAGGGGCGTGGGCGCCGGCCAAAGTGCAAGGCCGGGTAACCGAGAGTGGTAAGAGCAAGTGATGTTGACGGGCAAAACAATGGAGCTTTCCCCTATGAGCAACCGCAGTGGTATCTACGCAGTGATTTCCATCATCTCAGACGATGGCCGCGGCAAGGCCGCCCGCTTTTGCAGCTATCTCTTCGAGGAGGACCACCGGGTCAACATCGAGCAAAGCCAAGGGTGTGCCATGGGGAGTAAGTTCGTCTCGTCCGTGCTGGTGTCTGGCGCTAGGGATGCGGTACGGCGCATTCAACGAGAACTCGAGCATGGAGCAGCCCTCAAGGACTTCTCGCCGCGAGTCACGGAGGCAGAGCTGGCAGAAGCGCGGGAAGAGTTCGTTTACTCCGTGCAGTTGGAACGAGAGGACGAGGCGGGGCTCCTGGCGGAACTCACGGAACTAATGCAGGAGTTCGCGGACATTCGAGGACTCGCCGCAGGGGCTTACAGTGCAGCTTGCACTGGTCTTCGGTTGTTCCGCGTGGACCTGAAGGTGGCGATGCCTGATCTTGTCTCGGTGGGTGCACTGATCAGCGCTGTGACGCAGCTGAGGCGCGAAGGCTGGGACGTTGTTGGCTTCGACCCCCTCGAAGAGCTGGAAGGTGGATGCAACGTGAGCCGAAGCGAGAGCCCCGCGTTGGAGGTCGCGGCGGCACAAGCGTGCGAGCGTGTGACGGAGAACTAGGCAACGTCAGCGCGCGTGTGCAAGCTGCAAGCTGCGCGAGGCCCAGACTTCTTTCGATGCTGCGGGCACAGGGCCCGTTGCCGACCACGAACGAGTTGGCTCGGATCGAAAGAAGGCGAAGATGGATCAGGCAGCGTTTCGTAGGAAGTTTGGTGAGGCGTTCGGCCTCACGCTTGAACAGCGTCACAACGTGCTCCTCGGTGGTGCCAAGGAAGGGTTCGCACAGCTCAGTCTCGGCTACCGGATCGGCGGAACAGGATACGTGCTGTTCGAAGCGAGCCTCCAGCCGCTGAGCGCGTACGCGTCGGAAGTAACGCAGAGCAAGGCAAGGGTCGAAGCCCGCCTCAAGCTGCTGCTGGAAGCGGAGGCGCAGATCCAGCGCGCCGAGTCCTCGGTGGAGCACCTCCGCGACTCGGGCTTCAAGCTCCGCAAGCCCAAGGCCGCGAAGGCGAAGGCCCAGCTCGACGCGAAGGGGGCGGAGAAAAGGGACCGTCCGGCGGATGCGTCCAGGCCTCCCGCTGACCCCGCTGCCGGAGCCTGAGACATGCGACATCTTCTGGCGACGCTGGGTCTTGTCCTCGGCGTCCTGAACTTCGTCGGAAACGCCCCTGTCCTTACCTCGATTGCCGACGAGGGGGTCTTCGTGGAGAGGCTCCACCGCTGGTGCGAGGCGGAGCTGGCGGGGGCCCCCGTCATGCAACGCATGGACGAGCTGCTCATGGCGGCCTTGGTCGCCCCGAAGGCGACGGAGGAACAGCGCCAAGCGCAGTACATCGATTGTGCACAAGCGCTCGTCAACGTCGTCTACCGCGAGCTGCAGTGGGCAAACCCGCCACGCGTGTTTCAGCTCTCGCCGGAAGAGAGGCGCGGTGTCCACGGGCGCTACTACTTTGAGACCCACACGATCGGTCTTGAGCCCAACGCGCTGGTGCGCACGGTGCTGCACGAGATCGCCCACGCCGCAACGCCGAGGCAGGGTCATGGTCGCGATTGGCTGGCGGTTCACATCCACCTCCTGGCGGAGCGCATCCCGGGCAAGACACGGGAGTCGCTCGCACAGAGCGCACGGCGCTACGGCTTGCCCGTAGTGGACTCCCGAGACGAGTGGAACGCGTTGCTGCGGTAGAGGCAGCGCACCTTCGTGTTCGACGTTCTCTTCAACGAGAGACACCCCATGGACTGGGAACAGCACTGGCACTTGTTCCGCGAGGCCTCTGCAAGGACCGCCTACCTCAGCGTGGTGCTCTACGCGTTAACCGGGGCGGCCGCGCTGCTCCTCGCCGCGCTGGGCAACGCACTCGGCGGGCTGATCGAGGACGCCTGGCGTCGCCGGCACCGCTGACCAGCCTGCCCGTAAACGCAACGGTTTCATCGCCATCAAGGAGATCATCTTGAAGCTTCGCAGCTCTCACAGTCCGCGCCGGCGCCGCCGGCCGGTGCCGACGATTCCCAACGTGCACGAACGCCTCACCGCTCTGGAGACAGCGCATCAGCAGCTCCGAGTGAAGCTCATCGCCGCCGAGGAACTCATCGCTGTCGGCGGAGATGCCCCGCCGCGCACCGAGCTCCTCGGTTCCGAGCTCGAGCACCGCCTGATCGAGGCTCTCGACCTCGTCCGCGAGGCACTTCGTAGCCGAGACGGCGACAAGGCCGCACTCCTCGCTCTCTACTGGACCGTGAGGGCGGCGCTCGAGGCGGCGGGTCTCCGGGTGGAGTTCCCGAAGACGTTCCGGGCCGCGTCGGTGAAGGCGGAGGTCGTGGTGCCGACGAGTGAACCGGCACGCCACCGCACGATCCAGCGAGTCCTCAAGCCCGGGATCATCCGTGAGGCGGGGAGTGGGCCCGTGCTCCTTCGCCCGGCGGCCGTCGAGCTGCTCTGCTTCGCGGAGAGCGGGGAAGGGAGGGACGCATGACCGTCTCCTTCGGCGTGGACCTCGGGAACTGCACCTGCCAGGCGGCGTTCCTCAACAGGGACGGGCGGCCCGTTGATGTCCGCAGCGAGATCGGAGCGACGACGATCCCCTCGGCACTGCTGTTCACGGGGAGCGAGGTGCTGCTCGGCTCCGAGGCCGAGAACAGCCGGCTCCTCGAACCCGACGGGTTCGTCCAGAACTGGAAGCGCTACCTCGGCGATGTCAGCTGGGCCTTCCAGACGCCCGCCGGCAAGGGCCTCACCGCCCGGGACCTCCACGCGCTGATGCTGAAGCAACTCATCGCGGACGCCGAGCGCTGCGCAGGAGAGGGAATCACGGACCTGATGCTGACCATCCCCGCGAACGCCACCGATGCCGAGCGCCGTGCGATGCACGAGGTGGCGCAGCAGGCCGGCGTCAGGCTCCAGGGCCTGCTCCATGAACCGACGGCCGCGTGTCTCGCCTACGGGGCTGAGCGCCCCCAGGGTCGCCCCATCCTCGTCTACGACCTCGGAGGCGGGACCTTCGACTGCTCCATCGTGATGTTCCAGGGCGATCGCGCCGACGTCCTCGCCACCGAGGGCATCGCGCGCCTGGGCGGGAACGACCTCCGCGAGGTCCTCGTGGAGATGGGCTTGGAGCGCTTCGAGGACGAGCACGGCTTCCGGCCGTCGACGGACGAGCACCGGCTGTTCCTCCAGGAGCTGGTGTCGAAGGCGGAGGCGGCCAAGCAGTCGCTGAGCGCCAGGAAGGAGAGCACCATCGCGGCGAGCCTGGAAGGCAAGAGCCTCATCCGGAAGGTCACGCGGGAGGAGTACGAGGCGTTCGTCCGCCCGCTCCTCGAGCCCTCGGTGGCCTGCTGCGAGACCGCGCTCCAGGCCGCCGGTCTCGGTTGGGCCGAGGTGGACGTGCTGCGCGTGGGTGGCGCTTCGCTCACGCCGCTGGTGTCGCAGTTGTTGCGCGAGGCGTCGGGCAAGGAGCCCAAGCTCGCGCCCGACCCCCAGCACGCCGTGGCCCACGGGGCGTCGCTCGAAGCGGCGCGCAGGCTGACGGAGGGAGGCGAGACCCCGACGATGGGGGGCGCCTCGATCCTCCCGCCGCGGCTCTTCACGCTGACGGACGTGGCGCCGCACCCGCTCGGGTGTCTCGCGATCAGCAAGGAGACGGGCGAGGAGCGCTGCGTGGTCTTCGTGGAGAAGAACACGTCCCTCCCGGCGGCCCGAGACGACGTCTTCGACCTGCAGGTCCAGGGCCAGACGGAGGCTCAGATCGTGGTGGCCCAGGGTGAAGAAGACGCCCCGGTCGAGGCGTGCCACCTCATCGGCGAAGTGACCTTGCCCCTCGACCCCACCGGCCCGGTCGCACGGCGGGTGAAGGTCACCTACCGCTACACGATCGACGGCATGGTCGACGTCACCGCCCTCGATACCTACTCGGGAGAGAGCGCGACGATCCGACTGAGCGCGGCGGGACAGGAGGAAAGCTGATGGTGTTGGAGCGCGCGAGAAGGGCCATGGAGTTCGTGCTGGGGTCGTCGAGGACGGCTCCCGCTGCTGCTCGGGTGGAGCCCGGAAGAGAGTTCTCCGTCCTGGTCCTCGACGAGTCGGGGAGTATGGCGAACGACGACTACCCTCCGTGTCGGCTGCGGGCGGCGGACCAGGCCGCTCGGGGTTTCGTGGCGGCGAAGGACAAGCAGGCTCCTCGGGACCGTGTCGGCGTCGTCTCGTTCAGCGATCGAGCGAAGCAGGTCCTCCCGCCCATGGAGGTCGGGGATGCCCTCACGTGCTGGGGGCAGGTCGAGGCGATCGGACCCGGCGGGATCACTTGTCTCGAGGCCGGACTCCGAGCCGCCGAGGCGATGCTGGTCGAGGCGGAGGCGGAGGAGAGCCAGCGCATCGTCCTGCTCACCGACGGCTGGGGCGGCGACCCGAGCGTGTTCGCCGCGGAGCTCAAGGACCAAGGCGTGGTCATCGACGTGGTGGGGATCGGAGGCGAGCCCACCGCCGTGAACGAGGCCGTGCTCCGGGAGGTCGCTTCGACCGTGAACGGCGAGTCCCGCTACCGCTTCATCCGCGATGCCGAGGCCCTCCGCGAGCACTTCCAGGTGCTCGCGCGCGGGATCGTGAAGTAGTTCCCGGGAGGACGTCCCAGGTGGCCAAGGGCAACTCACCGACGGTGGAGTTTCGGCTGCGGGAGCCGCTCTACACGCTGCTGCGTGAGCGGATGCTCGCCGCCGCCGAGGTGGAGGGGGAGGCCTACAGCCCGGGGACCTTTGCGCGGCGCCTGGTGGTTGCGGCGCTTCGCCACGAGCACGAAGAGGAAGTCGCGCGAAGACTCGTGGCCGTGGAGGCCGAGCTGCAGCAACTCCGTGCCGATCTCGCGACGACCCTCGAAGTGCTCCTCACCAACGTCGCCAGCGTCTCGGCGGACGAGGCGCAGGGCTTCGTCGACACCTACCTCCGAGGCGGCGGTGCTTAGCCTCGCGAAGCTGGCCCCGGGCCAAGAGGGCTATCACATCCGTGAGGCCCGGCGGGACTACTACCTGGAAGGCGGGGAGCCCGAGGGTCGGTGGCTTGGCAGGGGAGCCGCCTCGCTCGGGCTCACGGACCGGGTCGAAGAGAGTGCCTTCCGCTATCTCTTTCGCGGGTTCTCGCCCGACGGCAGCCAACCCCTCGGTCAGCACCAGCACTATCGGGACGGCAGGAAGCGCCAGCCGGGCTGGGATCTCTGCTTCAGCGCGCCAGGCAGCGTCAGTGCGTACTGGTCCCAGCTCCCTGCGGACGAGCGCGAGGCGATCCAGCGCGCCCACTTCCAAGCTGTGCGGGCGACGCTCGCCTACACCGAGGCCACCGGTGCCTTCGGGCGACGGGGGAAGGGAGGAGCCGAGATCGAGCGAGTCGGCCTCGTCATCGCCGCCTTCGAGCACAGCACGAGCCGCGCTCAAGATCCCCAGCTCCATACCCACGCCTTGGTCCTGAATCTCGGCGCGCGCGCCGATGGGACCTTCGGAACCATCCGAAGCCGTAACCTCTACCAGCTGAAGATGACGCTCGGCGCGCTGTATCGAGCCGAGCTGGCGCGCCGTCTCCGGGCGCTCGGTCTTCCGCTCGAACCCGCCGAGCACGGCTTTCGGATCCGAGGTGTCCCACGCCGACTCGAGGAGGTCTTCTCCACGCGCCGGGCTCAAATCGTCGCCGCCATGGAAGCGCGCGGTGCCGAGGGCGCCAAGGCCGCCGAGCACATCGCGCTCACGACCCGGATTGCGAAGGGACGCGTCGCCCGCTCGGAGCTCTTTCGGCAATGGCGAAGGGTGGGCGAAGAGCTCGGCTTCTCGATGGAGCAGGTCAACCGCTCGGCCGAGCAGCCGCTCTCAACACGGGAGCACCGGGAAAGCGTTCGCGTTTCCGTCGAGGCCGCGGTGGACGAACTGAAGGAGACTCGGGCCTCCTTCGCAGAGCACGATGTCCTACGGGAATCGGCGATGAGGCTTGCGGCCGACGGTGCCTCGCTCGCGGCCCTCGCCGGGGTGACCAAGGAGGTGCTCGTCGCGTCCGATGAGGTCGTCACGCTCGCCGCTCAGAATGGCTACGAGCAGTTCGCCGCGAAGGCAAACGTCGCCCAGCAGGAGGGGCTCAGCCGGGCGGCCGAGGCTCTCCATGGGCGATGCGGCCACACCGTCCGCGACAAGCACGTTGAGCGCGCGCTGTCCCAGTACAAGGACCTCACCGAAGAGCAGCGCTCCCTCGTCCGGGACCTCGCCGCCTCTTCCTCCGATCTCACGTGTCTCACCGGGACCGCGGGCACGGGGAAGACGACCGTCCTCGCGGCAAGCGCCGCGGCCTGGCGGAGGCAAGGCTTCCACGTCCTCGGCGTGGCCACGACGCCAAGCAGCGTTGAGAGCCTCGGGACCGCCGCCGGGATCGAGAGCCTCACGGTGGGCTCGTTCCTCTACCGGCAGAGTCGCCCCCTACTGCACGCGGTTGACCACCACCGCCGACAGATCGGCCGGGCGCTCTCCGGCAAGCGCACTCACCGACTTCCCCGCGTCCGGCTCACCGAGAAAACGGTGCTTGTCGTCGACGACGCCGAGCTCCTCGGAGCCGGAGCGATGGGGAGGATCCTGGGCGCCGCGGAGCGGAGAGGCGCCAAGGTGGTTCTCGCGGGTGACCTCCGACCTGGCGCTTCCCACGACCTCCGAGGGCCGTTCGAAGCTCTCTGGGAGCGCGTCGGGGGGCCGACGCTCACCGGCCCCCAACGCTTCCGCCACCGTTGGATGGAGGCGGCTGTGGGGCAGCTGGCTGCCGGCGACGGCGAGGCGGCGCTCACCGAGTTCGCGCGGAGGGGTTACCTCCACGTCGCCGACTCCCGAGTCGAGGCCATGGACGCGCTCGTCTCTGCTTGGGGCAAGGCACGCGGTCGAGACCCCAGTGCGTCCCTCATGATCGCGACCCGCAAGGACCTCCGCGACGAGTTGAACCGCCGAGCCCAGGCCCTCCGGCGACGCCGCGGGGAGCTGGGAATCCGCTCGGTGCGTGTCGGTGAGGTCTCGCTCCGAGCCCACGATCGAGTGCGCTTCACGCATGCGAGTCCGTCGCTCGGGATCGCGAGCGGGGAGTTCGGGACGGTGGAGCGGATCGAGGGGCGGGGACTGCTCCGCACCCCGCTCGTCACGGTCCGCCTCGACCGCGAGGAGCGTCGCGGCCTCTTCCACGTCCCTGTGCGGGTGACCTTCCTGGCCGAGAAGCACAGTGCCCTGGAGCTGGCCTACGCCGTCGAGGCCCACGGCCTCACTGTCGATCGGGCCTTCGTGCTCACCGAGAGGCCGGTGAGTCAGGACCGGGCGCTCACCTACCACGAGCTGTCTCGCGCCCGAGAAGAGACCCACGTGTTCGCCGAGCAGCAGGTCCTCCGTGAGGACCTGGCTGAGCTCGCCCGACGCGTGGCGGACGAGCAGCAAGCACACGCCCGGTGCCGGGCCGTGCACCAGCAGATCTGAGACCGAAAGGAGGGGCCGATGGCCCTGTTCCCGATCGATGCGAAGCGCGACCCGGGGGTCTGCCTCCTCGGCAAGCTCTTCGTGACGCCCCTGCACCTATGGGTGGCCTTCCCTTGGATCGGGACCATCGTCGCCCTTGTCGCGCAGCAGGGGAGGACCGGAACGGGCCTCTGGTATCTCTTTGGAGGTCTGACCGCGATCTGGTCATGGCGCTTTCAGAGCAAGCTCTTCACCCGTCCCACTGGGTTCTTGCGGCTCACGGGCCGGTGTCTCCTCAGCTTCCCACTCCGGCTCATGGCCGCCTACTTCGTGGCGGCCCTCGTCACAAGCCGCAGCAACTCCTTTCTCGGCCTGGTCAGCTGGTACGTGGCGATGCGCATCCCCGACTGGATCGCACGCGTCTTCGCCAAGACGGAATCCCTGGTGCGCGGAGAGACGCTGTCGACCCGACGAGAGGTCGAGCGCAAGGTGCGCAAGAGCGAAAGCAAGGCCCCCCGGACGAAAGAACGCTACGCCTGGGGCGGCTTGCTGGTGTCGGGCGAAGTGGCCGCTCCGCACTTCGCCCTCGTAGGTACCACAGAGAGCGGCAAGACCGTGCTCCTTCGGTGCTTGATGGACACCGTCTTCCGCTCTCGCAAGGGGAAGCCCGCTCACCGCGCGTTGGTCTACGACCCCAAGGCGGACATGTACCCGATCCTTGGCGGTCTTGGGATCGCGGAAGAGCACATCGTCGTTCTCAATCCCTTCGATCGGCGCTCGGTCGCCTGGGATCTCGCTGCCGACATCACGAGCGACGCCGAAGCGCGGGAGCTCGCGGCCATCTTGATTCCCGAGGATCGCGACTCGAAGAACCCTTACTTCGTTCAGTCAACGCAGGATGTCGTCCGCGCCTTGATGCTGGGCTTCCACGAGACCGCGCCCGGCGCCTGGACGCTGAACGATGTGATCGAGGCCACGAGCAGCCTCTCCAACCTGCAAGCCGCGCTGTCGGTGTCCGACGAAGGAAGGGCGCTGTTCGACATCTA
The DNA here is from genome assembly GCA_029260315.1 of Phycisphaerales bacterium. GTDB lineage: Bacteria > Planctomycetota > Phycisphaerae > Phycisphaerales > UBA1924 > S146-42. The sequence goes on from JAJDDM010000135.1 coordinate 90,974, forward strand.
CTTCAAGCAGGAAGGCCCCGCGGCCGGGAACATCTTCAGCACTCTGCGTACCAAGATCGGCCCTTACGCCACGATCGGAAGGCTCTGGGCGAGAGCGTCACGTAAGCTGAGCCTGGCGCAATGGGTCGAAGACCGATCGCTCCTGATCCTCGGCTGCGAGGACGCTCACGCCAGCGCCCTCGACCCGATCAACCGGGCCATCTTCCGGCGCGTCTCGGAGCTCGCGCTTTCACGAGAGGAGGGACGCGAGGATCTCACGTGGTTCTTCCTCGACGAGGTCCGCGCGGCGAAGAAACTCGATGGGCTCTTGGAGCTTCTGGTCAAGGGCCGCTCGAAGGGGACGCGCGTGGTGCTGGGGTTCCAGGACGTGCAGGGGCTCCGAGACGTCTACGGCAGGGAGAGGGCCGACGAGATGATCGGCCAGTGCGGAAACGTCGCCGTGCTTCGCCTCACCAACCCCGAGACGATGGAGTGGGCCTCCAAGCTCCTGGGGAAGTACGAGTACAACCAACAGTCGACGAGCACATCGCACGGGAACCACGGCGGAAGCAGCAGCGTCACAACGTCGCTTGCAAGACGGGACGCGGTCATGCCGGCAGAGTTCCGTGCGTTTCCGCCTGTCGGTCCTGCGAACGGCCTGACGGGGATCTTCACGCTGCCCGGTGTCGAAGCCTGGGGTGGCAAGAGCGACCCGGTGCCGTGGAGCTTCGTGAAGCGGTATCTGCGCAAGCCCGCACGAGTGGCGGGAGTCGAGAGACGTCCGCCCGAGGAGCAGTCACGCGTGCCGTGGACAGCGGCGGACAGGGTCCGCCTGAAGCTCCCGTCGGTCCCAACGGGCGCAAGCGCGACGTCGTCGCAACCGGCTCCCGCGCGCTCCCCGAAGCCCGTCGTGAACCCCGTGACAACCCTCACGCCTCCGGCTCGGCGCAAAGCGCCATGAGAAAGCACTGTCGACAAACTGTCGACGTTGCGCACAAGGCCCGCATGGGCCGCGGGGCGCTCTTCACGCCCTCTCGAAGAGTGGGCGTGTCTGCACCTTGGTGCATCGGGTGTGAAGCTTTTTGGGCTCTCTCAGGGAGGGGTGGTCGGGCGGTGCAGGACGTCAGAGGGAGGGGCCGCTCACCGACCCTTCGAGCGCTGCCATGAAGGATGAGACGAGGAGTGGAAACAGAGGAGCCAGCCCCGGTGACCGAGAGGTCGCGGCGGAGCGGATGCTCACGGTGCGCGATCTGGCCGAGCTGCTCTCGGTGCACACGCGGTCCATCCGACGCTGGGTCTCAGAGGGCGAACTCCCTCCGCCGATCAAGATCGGCGGCTCTCTCCGGTGGAAGCCGGCGCGCATTCAGGAGTGGATTCAGGAGAAGGAGGAAGAGCAGTGAGCACTCTCCACAAAGGCAAGAGCGCCTTGCGCTGCGTGCTGCCGTCTTCGTTCGTCGCTGTCGGGGTCAACCCTCGGGAGGCCGCAAGGCCGAAGGCCCCGACAGTGGGGGGCGAAGACGGTAAGCGCTACGGGCACGGCAGGATCCTCTTCAGCTCTGCCGGATCGTCTCGGAGCGAGAGGGGTCTTGGGTGCATGGATGATGGCCGGGGGCAGGAAAGCGCCGCCGACCCGGCGTGCGGGCCGACGGCAGAGTGCGCTAGGCGTTCGACTCGGTCGCCTGCGCCTGCTCGCAGATCCAGGTGTGCGCCTGGTCCGCGACCTTCGCGGCGAGCAGAAGGTCATCGCGCCCAAGGCTCTGGGTGCGCTTCCATTCCTCGCCGTCCTTGTAGACGCGCGCGAGGTTCACGTTGAAGAACGTGCCGCTGTCCGATGCGTTGCGCCAGATGGTCGCCGTGATGCGACCGATGCGGATTTCGTGTGCGGGTCTCTGTGTCATGTCTTTCTCCTTTGTGAGGGTTGACGTTTCGTCTGTTCACTCACGGCTGACAGACAAACTCAGCCCCACAGAAGGCGGGAGACGGCTGGCGGGGACCTGCACTAGTGCGCTCGGGTGTCATGCGAGAGCGCAAGAGCTACGGGCGGTTCGAGACCTGACATGATCAGTCTGGACGAACAACTGGTGGGCCTATCCGACGTGCCTGGCATGCTGCCTTCGATCGGCGGTAAGCGGGTGCACAGGGCCACCGTGTACCGCTGGGTGCAGCGAGGCATCCGTGGCCATCGACTAGAGGCGCTGTGTGTCGGTGGGCGGCGGGTGACCTCGAGGCAGGCGCTTGACCGGTTCTTCCAGGCCCTGACGGGGGAACCGTACGAGCTAGAAGAGCGTGAGCCAGAGAGGAGCGCAACAGATGCGAGGCGGCTGGCTGATCGGTACGGCCTGTGACGACCACGTCACGCGGCGCGGCTGTCGGGAGACCTACCGGTTTTTACCGGCTTGGTGAGCGGAGCACCGCGACGCGTGGGCTGAATCCGTGCATCGGTGCGACCCCTTGCGACAACGAGGCGGTCGAGTAGAATGCCGCAAGTCTTGGGTTTCCTGGCGCTTACGACCGCGCGTCGCCCGAGTTCAGGTGTTCTGTCACGCTGGAAGTCGAGGGTTCGAGTCCCTTCACCCTCGCCATTCGCGGTTGGGGTGGCGGCAGGCCGACGTCAGGCGCCCCTGCCCGCGACGGGCAGAGCGGTCTCGATCGTCGAGGAGCGCAGCCGCTCCCGGATTCCCCCAAGGAAGGTCGACGGGGGGCCGTCGAGCGGGTGCGCGCGCTTCCACCAGTTCGTGCCCTGGTGCGTCGCGACCTGCCTCTCGTGCCGACGGCTCGCGGCGGACCGGCACGGCGTCCTACGCGAGTCACGCCCGTCCGGTTCGAGCCAACGCGTCGGAGCGCATGGAGCACGCGACTCGAACGCTGCGCGAGCTGTACGGCACGACGCCACGGCGGCGCCCGGCGTCTCTGGGCCGTGGCGTCTCAAACGCGTTCGCAATCACTTGATCCGCACTGATCTCGCCGTGGTGCGGGTCGGCGAGATCGTGCAGGAGCTCGAGCCGCTCCCGATTGCGGGCTCCCGTGCATACTCGGTCGTTCCACTCGCTCTCGGCGGGCGCTCGAAGCGATACGTGGACACCACCTGGAGGAGAGCATGAACGAAGCGCAGCCGACGGAGCGCGAGGGACTGATCCCTCTGATCCTGAGTTTCGTGCGTGACGACCCGGTGATCGCTGCTCACCACATCGACGTCCTCGATGAGGAGCACGCCATGCAGGTCCTGGGATCGCTCCCAGTCAAGGACCTGACCGCCGTCCTCGCGCATCTCGATCCCACCTTCGTCTCGAGGCTCGTGCTCGCGGTCGCACCGGAGCGGATCGTACCGCTGCTGGAACGCGGCGGCAGCGACGTCTGCGCATCCGTTCTCTTGACGCTTCCGGAGGCGGGTCGGGCTTCGTTCCTGGACTCGATGTCGGCGGAGCTGCGCGAGCAGATCGAGGAATACTTGACCTATCCGGAGGACAGTGCCGGGCGCGTCATGAAGACCGACTATGCGTCGTTCCACATCGACCACACGGTCGGGCACGTCGTTACCAAGCTCAGGGACCGAGCCGGAACCCGGAGGGCCCCCTCGAACGTGTACGTGGTTGACGGCGCCGGCAAGCTCTCGGGTGTCATCAGCATGCGCGACCTGGTCATCGCGAGCGACGAAACGCCCCTGCGGAATCTGATGATCTCCGATCTCCTCACCGTCGGCCCTTTCGACACGAAGAGCGAAGCGTTCCAGATCCTGTCCGGCAAGGGGTTCACCTCCTTGCCGGTGGTGGATTCGCAGTACCGGATGCTCGGCGTCGTTCGCGCGACCAACCTGCTTGTCGACGCCCAGGAGTCGGCCGCCCAGGACATCCAGAAACTGTTCGGCGTTCCCAAGGACGAAGTCACCTTCTCCCCGATCGGTTTCAGCCTGAGGAAGCGGCTGCCTTGGCTCCACATCAACCTGGCCACCGCCTTCGCGGCAGCGTCGGTCGTGGCGTTGTTCGAGGGCATCATCGCGAAGATCACCGTTCTCGCCGTCTACCTCCCCGTGGTCGCCGGGCAGGGAGGGAACGCCGGAGCCCAGTCGCTCGCCGTGGTGATGCGCGGCCTGGTCATGCGTGAGATCCCTCCCCATGCCGTGCGCCGCATGCTGACCAAGGAAGGCGTGATCGGGGTCATCAACGGGGCCGTGATCGGCCTGGTCACCGCCCTCATCGCCTGGATGTGGAACGGCAAGCCCTACCTCGGCCTGGTCATCGGCCTGGCGATGATCGTGAATCTCGCCGTCGCGGGCATCGCCGGGGCTGCGATCCCGATCACGATGAAACGACTCGGACTGGATCCCGCGCAGTCGTCGAGCATCGTGCTCACGACCGTCACGGACGTCGTGGGCTTCTTCGCCTTCCTCGGCTTCGCCGTCGTGTTCCAGAATCAGCTCATGTGACTCGCGGTCGGACCGCCGACCCGCTACCGAGACCGCGGGCACGGGGCGCGGCCGTCGGTGGGGGCCGTCGCGAGACCCGGCGAGACCCAGACCCGGCGAGACCCAGGGAGAGCCCCGCGAGAACCCCGCGAGGCGTCGATCCGGGCCCTGGTGATGTCCCTCTCTCCGGATTCCGGGCGGCGAGGGGCGCCGTGGGCCGTGGCCGTGCCGGGACCAGAGGTCGACGACGAATGCGGCCCGGGCCGCCCGATTTCGCCCGTCGAGCCACCCCGACGGTCCGTTCCGGCGGGCCGGCGGCCCGGTGGCGCCTCCGCTGCCTCATTGACACGGGGGTCTCGGAGCGCCAATGTTCATGGCCTGTAGGGAGGGGCGGAGTCGCCTTTCCATGGTGTCCAGGGGCTACCCGGGCGGTCGCGAGACCCTCCGATGTTCCTGGTCGCCACGCCCGGCCGGAGCCCGAACTCCGGACCTCGGCAGGGCATCACGACGCGGGGGTCTCCTCCGCGAATCTCATGGCCTCTTCCGTCTGCAAACTGGCGAGGGGTCACCGTTACATAGGAACGCAGCACATGCGCAGCACTGGCACCGTCAAGTGGTTCAACGAGACCAAGGGTTTCGGCTTCATCACCCCCGAGGACAACAGCAAGGATTGCTTTGTCCATCACACCGGCATCCAGGGTGATGGTTTCAAGACCCTGAACGAGGGCGAGCGCGTCGAGTTCGACATTGTCGAAGGCGCCAAGGGCCCGGCGGCCGAGAACGTCGTCCGCCTCTAGTCGGCTCGCCGACCTCAGCGGGGCCGCTCCTTTCCCAGGGGCGGCCCCGCTCGTGTTTCACCCCGACTCTTCTCCTGGAACCACAGCCCATGGCGCGCACCTCCTACAGCTACGAGAAGTTCATGCGGGAGAAGAAGAAGGCGGAGAAGAAGAAGCAGCGCGAGGAAGACAAGCGCGCGCGTCTGCTCGCCAAGAAGGACGGTGAGGGCGGGGCACCGGTGGTGGACGGAGCCGACGTCGACGCGGATGGTGACGACACCGACCGCGCCGCCACCGACGGGGACACCGGCATCGAGGGTGTCGAGGACGCGGCTCCTCGCGCCGAGAGCGACACGCCTCCCGGTGCTGGCGGCGAGACCGCGCCCGACGCCTAGGACGCGTCCGACGCCTAGGACGCGCCCGACGCGCCCGGCCCGCGCGACGCCGGCGGGCCCCCTGCGTCGGACCTAGAGTCCGATGCCCCCGTTCCAGACCGGGCCGTTGGGTCCGATGCCCACGCCGGCGTGCGGCTTGAACCAGCCGCCGCTCTTGACCACCACACCGCGGAACCGCGCGGGCGGTCCGGCGAACGGGATGCCGGCGCTGTCGATCAGGGTCCAGTCCATGTAGAGCGCGGTCAGGTCCAGCTCCTGCGGGGGCAGCGCGAAGGCGATCTCGAAGGAACGGCGCCCGCTGACGGTGGAGGCCGACGCCGATTCATCCGGCACGAGCCGCGCCGAGCCGAGGTCGTGCAGGTCACCGGTGGCCAGGGTCGTGGCGCTCGGGTCGATGACCAGGAAGTCGGCGTCACTGCCGGCCACCAGGAAGCGCGCGCGCAGCTCGGGCTGCTCCCCGTCGTCGTTGATCCCGGTGATCTGGATGCGCACCTGCACGTCCGTCCCGACCACCGAGAAGGGCTGCTGGCCCTGGGCGTCGAACTTGAGGCTGGTGCTCGAGCAACCGGGCAGGAGCAGCAGGACCACGCCCAGGGCGATCGGGGCGGCGAGGCGGAGTGGCATGACGATCTCCGAGGGTGGAGCGCCCATTGTGCCCGACCCGGCGGGGGCGGCGGCGCTGACGATTCGTTCGGACCGCTCAGAATCCGTCGCACCAGCGGTACGCGTCGATCACGGCGCGCTCGCCTTCGGGACCCCCGCGCGAGTTGCCGTGCTCCATGCCGAGGATGCCCGTGTAGCCCTTGGCATGGATGTGGCCGAACACGTTGCGATAGTGGATCTCACCGGTGGTCGGCTCGTTGCGTCCGGGGTTGTCGCCGATCTGGAAGTAGGCGATCTCGTCCCAGGCCTTGTCGATGTTGGGGATCAGGTTCCCCTCGGCGATCTGCTGGTGGTAGAGGTCGTCGAGGATCTTCACGGCCGGGCTGCCGACCGCCTTGCAGATCGCGTAGGCCTGCGGGATGCGCGAGAGGAACATGCCCGGGTGGTCGCGCCACGGGTTGAGCGGCTCGAGCACCATGACCCGCTCGTGCGGCTCGAAGATCGCCGCGCCACGCTTCAACATCTCGATGGCGTGCGCGGTCTGGTACTCCATCTCCAGGCGCGGCTCGAGGTCGCCGAGCACCACGGTCATCCAGGTCGCGTTCACGCGTCGCGCGACGTCGACGGCGGCGGTGAGATCGGCGAGGAAGTTCTCCAGGTGCGCCGGGTCGCCGCTGCTGAAGCTGCGCTTGCCGAACGCCGTGCCGAAGTTGGCGACGAACACCCCCATGCGCATGTCGTGCTGCTCGAGCGCGGCGGCGATGCGCTCCTGTTCCTCGATGGAACGGCCGGCCATGCCGTTGTCCTCGATCGCGGTGAAGCCCTCCTCGGCCATGAAGGTGATCTGGTCCACGGGATCGTCGCCGGCGTGATGCCGGAACATGCCGAAGTGCGGCGCGTAGGCCATGCGGAAGCGCTCGCCGCGACGCAGACGACCGAGCTCGGCGGCTTCGGCGCGCGGGACGGCCGTGAGCAGGCGCCCGGCGGCGGCGGCCGGAGCGGCGAGCAGCGCGGCGCCGACCGTGCCCAGCGCAGTGGCGGTACCGCCCAGGAAGCGGCGTCGAGCGAGGGACGCGTCGGGGGAGGGGGCGCGTGACCCCTGCGCGGATCGCGTCGTGGGACGGCGGGACATGGGAGCTCCTCCTCGCGTCGGGGGCCGCAAGCTAACACGCGGCCGCGGCCGGGTCCTCGACGTCGGGTACGATCCGCCGATCGTGTCCCCGTTCCGACTCCCAGCCCGACTCCCGCTCCGGCTCGCGGTGCTGGCGTGCCTGTCGACCTGCCTGCCGGCGCCGAGCGCCTGCGCGCATGACGAGTCCCCCGCGCCGCTCTGGATCTGGGGCGACGGGACCGGCGCAAAGCGCGAGACGATCCACTTTCGACGCGTCTTCGACGTCCCCGGCGACGTGGTCTCGGCGGAACTCGTCGGGACCTGCGACAACGCCTGGGTCGCCTACCTCGACGGCGAGGAGGTCGCCGGCGGCGACACGTGGTGGGAGCCGTCGGCCGAGGACCTGACCGAGGTCCTTTCCGGAGTCGGCGCGGGGCCGCATGTGCTCGCCGTGAGCGCGTCGAACGAGGGCGGCCCGGCCGGGCTGGTGCTGCGCCTCGCTTTCGTGGTCGAGACCGACGCGGGAACGGAGACTCGCGAGGTCGTCAGTGACGGCGCGTGGCGCTGGTCGCGCGCGCCGGCCGCGGGCTGGACCGATCCCGGCTTCGAACCCGCGCCGTGCATCGGCACGCTCGGCGTGCCGGACGACCCCGCGGCGCGCTGGTGCCCGGTGACCGCTCTCGGCCCGCTGGGCACCGAGCCCTGGACGCGCATCGACGCCGAGGCCCTCGCGACGACCGACGAGGTCCGCCCCTCACGCGTCACGCCCGCCGAGCGCATCACCGTGCCCGAGGGTTTCGCCGTCGAGCTGCTGCACACGGCCACGCGCGGGCAGGGCTCGTGGGTCGCCCTCGCCCATGGCCCCGGCGGGGACCTCTTCGTCAGCGACCAGGGCGACGCGGGCCTGTTCCGCATCGACGTGTCCACGCAGCCGGTGCGCGTCGAGCCCGTGGAGGTCGACATCAGCGGTGCCCAGGGCCTGCTCTGGGCCGACGGTGGGCTCTACGTGGTCGCACACGGCGCGGACGAGCGTGGCCTCTACAAGCTGACCGACACCGACGGCGACGGGCGCCTCGATGACGCGCGCCTGCTCCGAGCGCTCGGCGGCGGCCACGGCGAACACGGCTGGCACGCGGTGCTGCTCGGTCCCGACGGCCGCTCGCTCTACGTGGTCGCCGGGAACCAGACGGCGCCGACCGCGCTGTCGTCGTCGCGGGTGCCACCGGTCTGGGGCGAGGACCAACTGCTCCCGCGTCTGCCCGACGCCGGCGGCTTCATGGTCGAGGACCAGGCGCCGGGCGGGTGCATCTACCGGGTGAGCCTCGACGGCACCGCGTGGGAGCTGATCTCCAGCGGCTACCGCAACCCGTACGACGCCGCCTTCGACGAGCGCGGCGACCTCTACACCTTCGACGCCGACATGGAGTGGGACCTCAACACGCCCTGGTATCGCCCGACACGCGTGTGTCTGGTCTCGAGCGGAAGCGAGTACGGCTGGCGCAATGGTTCGGGCAAGTGGCCGGCCCACCACGCCGACAGTCTCCCGGCCGTGCTCGACGTCGGCGTGGGATCACCGGTGGGCGTGACCTTCGGGGTGGGCACCAGCTTCCGCGAGCCGTGGCGCAGTGCCCTGTTCCTGGGCGACTGGAGCTACGGTCGCGTGTACGCCGCCCACCTGCGGCCGAGCGGCGCCGCGGCCACGGGTGAACTCGAGCTGTTCATGTCGGGCGCCCCCTTGCCGGTCACCGATCTCGTCGTGCACCCCGACGGCGGGCTCTACTTCACCACGGGCGGGCGCGGCGTGCCGTCCGGCCTCTACCGCGTGCGCGATGAGGGTCGCGCGGGGAGCGCGAGCCCGAGTGCGGCCGCGAGCCCGAGCCCGAGCTCGGTCGCGGCCACGGCCACGGGCCCGGTCGCGGCCACGGGCCCGGGCGCTGATGCCTCCCGCCGCGCCCGGCTCGCACTGGAAGCGTTCCACGGTCGCGCGGACCCGGCCGCCGTGGACCTCGCCTGGGCGCGGCTCGGAGACGCCGATCGCTTCCTGCGCTTCGCCGCCCGGACCGCGCTGGAGTGGCAGCCCGTCGAGACCTGGCGTGAGCGCGCCCTGACCGAGGACGATCCGGCCACGGCGCTCGGCGCGCTGATCGCCTTGGCGCGCGTGAGCGGTGCGGATCCCGAGCACCGGGGCCCGCTCGACGCGACCGCCGCGCTCTTCGCCGACGGGGCCTTCGCGGCCTTCGCGGCCACGCGGGACGGTGACGGCGGCCTCGATCGACAACGCGCGGCCCTGCTCGGCGCCTTGACGCGGCTGCCCTGGGCGGAGCTCGACGAGACCGGTCGCCTCGACCTGCTGCGCGCCCATGCGCTCACGTTCACTCGCCTCGGCCCTCCCGACGAGGCCGAGCGCACCACCCTGGCCGCGCGGTTCACGCCGCGCTTCCCGTCCGGGAGCCCGGCCCTCGACGCGGAGCTGTGCGCACTGCTCGTGTTCCTCGGGGCGCCCGAGGTCGTCGAGCGCGGCCTGACGGTCGTCCAGCGGTCACCGACGCAGGAGGAGCAGATCGCGCTGATGGCCTCGTTGCGGCTGGCCAGGACAGGCTGGACGCCGGCCTTGCGCGAGGACTACTTCGCCTGGTTCCCGCGCGCCCACGGCTACGGCGGTGGCGCGAGCTTCGCGGGCTTCCTGCGCGAGATTCGCGACGACGCCCTCGAGGGTCTCTCGGACCCGGAACGCGAAGCGCTGCGCGCGATCCTGCAGGCGGCACCCATCGCCTCGACCGAGGTCGCCCTGCAGGGCGAGCTGGCCGGCCGCACCGACGCGCGGACCTGGACCCTGCGCGCGCTCGCTCCGGGGCTCGACGCGCGGCTCGCGCAGCGGGACTTCGGTCGCGGGCGCAGGCTGTTCGGGGCGGCGGGCTGCTTCGCGTGTCATCGCATCGCGGGCGAGGGCGGCGCGGTCGGCCCCGACCTCACCGGGTCGGCCGGGCGCTTCTCGCCGACCGACGTGCTCGAGGCCGTCCTGGAGCCCAGCCGCGTCGTGAGCGATCAGTACCGGCGCGTGACCCTGCGCACCCACGACGGCGAGGTGGTCACCGGACTGATCGTCAACCTCGTCGGGGAGACGGTCCACGTCGGCACGGACATGTTCCGGCCGTCGGTCACGACCGTCGTGGACCTGCGCGAGGTGGAGTCGATGGAGCCCTCGTCGGTCTCGGCCATGCCCGAGGGTCTGCTCGCGTTGCTCACGCGCGACGAGATCGACGACCTGGT
>JAJDDM010000136.1 GCA_029260315.1 Phycisphaerales bacterium
TTGTATTGATCGACCGGCTCCCAGGTCCCGCAAGAGCCGAGGTCGATCCAGAAGCTCTCGTGCAACAAGCGCTCAGTTCTCGCTTAGACCTGCGCGCGATCGCAACGGCCATCGAGGCCCTTGATACGCGCGTGCGCCTTGAGCGACGAAAGGCATGGGGCGACGTCGCTGCCGGGTCTTCTTTCGCACAGCAAGGTAGTGCGAACGGAAGCGACATCGTTGGGCCTGGGTTGAGCTTGACGCTTCCGATCTTCGATCAAAACCAGGCGCAGATCGCGAAGGCGGGATTCAGGCTCGAGCAGATGATCAAGCTTCACGAGTCTGCGCAGGTGGCGGTGGCGCAGAGTGTGCGAGCCAGCGCCGACCGTGTGAGCGCCTCTTCGAGGAATCTCGCGTTCTACAGCGAGGAGCTTCTTCCTCAGGCGGAACGTTCCCTTGCGTTGGCTCGGGAGTCCTACGCCGCAGGACGAACGACGCTTCTCGCTCTTGTCGAGGTGCAGCGACAGCTCCTCGATGCTCGTCGGGGCCACGTCACCTTGCGGCTCGAAGCGGCCGCATCCTCTTCGGAACTTGAAAGAGTTGTGGGGACGCCTCTGCCGGGACTCCGGCCCTGACGACGATGGGGGCGTGACACCGCCACCGTGCCGTGATAGGTCGAAAGAAGTAGAGATCTGAGAAGGAAGAAAGACATGCACCGCGAAGAGATCGAAGCCTGGGAACACGACCACACATTTGGCCAGGACATGAAGCGCCCGGGCGAACGGCGCACACACATCGTGATCGCCCTCACCGCAGCGATGATGGTCGTGGAGGTGGTCGCCGGGCTGGCGTTCGGGTCGATGGCTCTCCTTGCCGATGGCCTGCACATGGCCTCTCACGCTTGTGCCCTGACGATCAGCGCTCTTGCCTATCTCTACACGCGCCGTCATGCCCACAACACGGAGTTCAGCTTCGGCGCGGGCAAGATGAACGCCCTGGGAGGGTTTACCGGAGCTGTGCTGCTGGCGGTTATCGCCGTCATGATGGGCTGGGAAAGTGTCGAGCGAATCCTGTCTCCCGTAGGAATCGCCTTCAACCAAGCGATCGCCGTCACAGTTGTCGGCCTCGCGGTCAACGGTGCCTGTGTCGTCATCCTCGGCCGCCAGCACGAAGGCCACGACCATCACCACAAGCACGACCACAACCTGAGGTCCGCCTATCTCCACGTCCTTGCCGACGCTCTGACTTCCCTTCTGGCGATCTTCGCGTTGTTGGCGGGGAAGTACTACGGGCTGAATTGGATGGACCCAGCGATGGGTGTTGTCGGAGCCGTGCTCGTCGCGCGTTGGTCGGTGGGTTTGCTACGGACCACGGCTGCTGTTCTTCTCGACAAGCAAGCGCCACCAAGTGTCCAGGAACGTGTGCGGTCCGCTCTTGAGGCAGATGGCGACGCGCGCGTAGCGGACCTTCACATCTGGGCGATTGCCCCAGGGTTGCAATCCATCGTTGCGTCTGTGGTTACGAGCCAGCCGCAACCGCCCGAGCACTACAAGCGCCTGCTCCCACAGGATCTCCATCTGGCCCACCAGACGATCGAGGTTCACCGATGTCGCGACGTGCACGCCCTGCACGACGCCGCAGCAAAGCCGCCGTCGCAGCCGAGCGTGGTGTAGTGACCTTCCCCCAGTTTGCTGGACACCTCCACCATGGACAAGATGTCCGAGGAGGTAGGCATGACCAAGCGAGCGAGACGGCGATTCACGGCTGAGCAGAAGGCCCAGGCGGTGCGGTTGGTGAGGGAGACGGGGAGTGTCAGCCTGGGGGCGCGCGCCAAGAGCCGCTCGACCTACTTGGCATCTGAACCGTGGCTAGCGCGGGCAGCGGACCTACAAGCCTGCCATGACCTCATGCTGGGTAACTTGATCCGCCAGCCGCGATGGTGGATGGCAGTGTGGACGAGAGCTGAGTGACCTGGGAAGCGCCAGTGAACCGCGAAGAAGCCGAAGCTCTGGCCTGTCAGCATGGCAATACCTTGCTTGGCTGGTTCAGGCGGCTTGGGTTGCGCGCTCACGACGCCGAGGACTGCGCACAGGACACTCTCCTGCGCGTTCAGCTGTCTCTCGATCGCTACGAGCCCCGAGCCCCGTTCACAGCCTTCCTGCGGCGAGTATCCCGCAGCGTCTACGTTGATTGGTGTCGGCGCCAACGCGTCCGGCGTGCGGCCGTGACCCTTGTCAACATCGAGGACCTCTCGGACGTACCCGCCGCCTCGACTCTGGACCGTTCTGAGGTCCTTGATCTGCAAGCCGCCGTCTCGCGCCTTCCCGACAAGCTTGCCGTCGTCATCGAGCTGAGCGTTCGGCAAGGCCTCAGCTATCGAGAGGTGGCAAGTCGCCTGGGAATACCGATAGGGACCGTAAAATCGCGTATGTTCTTGGCAGTGCAACGGCTGAGGAAGGAACTCGGTCATGCCTCCTGAAAACCACCGCCTCTTGACACGCCAGCAGGACACCGAGTGTCCGCGCCAGTGCGACGCTGTTGCCTGGGTACAGGGCGAGCTAGACGAAACCGATCACGAGTCGTTCGCGCAGCACCTCGACACTTGCCCTTCCTGCAGAGCCGTGGCGCTTGATACCAAGAGCATCATTCGCTCCTTCGCGAGTGCCCCTCGGACTCGGGAAGATCGCTGGGGAGTTCGTACTTCCGTCGGAGCAGTCGCGGCTGCTGCTGCGGCCGTACTCGTGTCTATCGTTCTACGCGAGTCTCCGCAGGAGAACGCCGGTATCGAAACACAGGCCGGCGAGCTGCTCAGAACAACCGCGTTTGATGGTGGCGCCGCCATCGAGTGGATGGAGTCTCGTCTCGGCGAGGACGGAACCTGGGACCCATCCTCGTGGTCCAGGTTCGGAGCGGAGGGAGTTGGCATGCACGCCTTTGCGCTGCTGGCGCTCACGCGCGGTGCGGAGCTGGACCCGCAGCCGGCTCGCCTCAAGCACGTGGAGGAGGCCGCGAAGTGGCTCGTTCGGCAGCAGGATGAGGCCGGCCTGATCGGGATGCCCCTGACGGCCGGCCGTTTCGATCACCCGGTTGCAACGCTGGCTCTGCTGGAGTCATGGCGGCTCACGGGGCAGCGAGACCTGCGTGAGGCGGCCGACAGCGCCGTGAGGCACATCGCGGATCATCAGCAACCCCACGAGGTCTGGAACCCCACCCAGAATGCGGGACACAGGGCTTGGACGGTCGGTGCCCTCTTGCGGGCCGAGGAGTTGGGCTGGCCAGATCTTGGACAGGCCATTGCGCGGGGAAAGGCCTCATTGGGTACTCGGTCTTCGCAGGAGTTCGGCGGAGATTGCCTGAAGCAGAGATCGTTCTGGACCCTGGCTCTCGGGCACGCCGATCCACGACCCATGCAGCCGGCCGACGATTTGTTCTCGGCTTCGGTGGCGGTGCTCGCCGCGAGATAGGGGGCCTTGCCAGTGAACCGACCGAGGGGCTGGTGCGTTCTTACTGGTGGTGGTCTCGTCCTCGGGGAAACGCTCATGGGCACGCTGCACTCCCATCCGGTCCGGCCGGTGGGGTGTCGTTCCCTGTGTTCTTTGGATTGCCCTCGCGACCCCGGTGCTTCAGGCCCAAGACGCACCACCGGATCCACCTGACGAGGAGACCGAGCAGAATGACCAAGGCACCGCCCGCAGCGACGAAGTCGTCGTCACCGCATCGCGCCACGACGAGGCTGGTCTCGACACGCCCTACTCGGTCTCGATCCTCGACGGCGATGAAGCGAGGCGCGGGCCCGACGGTCGCAGCCTGCCCAACACGCTGACGCGGGAACCCAGCGTCCTGCTGCAGAAGACGGGCCCCGGGCAGTCATCACCCTTCATCCGAGGCTTCACCGGCTTCCGCACGCTGTGGCTCGTGGACGGGATCCGTCTCAACAACTCCGTCTGGCGCGACGGCCCGAATCAGTACGGCGGCACCGTCGACCTGTTCTCCATCGATCGGCTCGAGCTCGTCCGTGGCCCCGGGTCCGTGCTCTGGGGCAGCGACGCCATCGGCGGCACGATCAACGCGCTTACCGCGCCTGCCGATGCCTCAGACGGCTGGCACGGCAGCTACGAGACGCGCTACTCCACCGGTGAGCGCTCGTTCTTCAATCGACTGGAGTTCGCGGGTGGGGAAGAGGGCAAGTACGCGCTCAAGGGTGGTGTGACCGACAAGAACTTCGGGACGATCAACGCCGGCCAGGGGAGCGGCGATCTTCACGGCACTTCATACGACGAGCAGGATTACGACCTGCGTCTCGACGTGCCCCTCAACGATCGCATCGAGCTGACCTTCGGGGCCCAGTCCGTCCGCCAGTTCGATGTGCCGCGCACGCACAAGACCGTCGACTCGGTGACGTTTCACGGCACCAAGCCGGGCACCGAACTTTTCCGCAAACTCGACCAGAGCCGCGACATGGCGTACACGCGGTTGTCGTGGGACGGAGCGCTCGACAGCTTCTACGACGAGGCCGAGCTCACGCTGTCCTGGCAGCGCCAGCAGGAAGAGCAGAAGCGGTTGCGATCAGGTGGCAAGTTCGACGTGCGCGGGTTCGACGTCCTCACGACCGGCGTTCAGATGGAGATGCTCTCGGACACCGAGCTGGGGTTGTTCACGTATGGCTTCGACTACTACCACGATGATGTGGACAGCTATCGAAGGGACTTCGTGGGTGGCGCGTTCACTGGAGAGCAGATTCAGGGGCCGGTGGCCGATGATGCGGAGTACGACCTCTTCGGAGCCTATGTGCAGGATGAGATCGTGCACGGCGATTACGAGACCACGCTCGGCGTGCGCTGGACCCACGCCAGCGCCAAGGCTGACAAGGTGGACAACCCGAACATCAAGGGGAGCAGCCCATCCACGCCGGGTAACGTGCTGAAGCTGAACGAGGGCTGGAGTGACGTCGTCAGCAGCGTCCGTACACTGAAGCGGCTGAGTGACGAGACGAGCGTCTACGCTGGCCTGTCCCAAGGCTTCCGTGCACCAAACCTCTCCGACCTCACTGCAGATCTGGACGACAGCGGATCCGAACAACCGACCCCTGGTCTCGAGCCCGAGCATTACCTGTCGATCGAAGTCGGCGCCAAGACTCAACGTGAGGATTGGAACGGCGATGCAGCACTTTTCTACACCTGGATCGACGACATGATCGTGAAGTCCCCCACGGGGGAACTTCTCGACGGCTCGCCCGTTGTGCAGAAAGACAACGTGGGAGATGGCTTCGTCTGGGGCGTCGAGCTGCGCGGGGAGAAGGAGCTGAGCGATGAGTGGTCGGCCTTCGCGGTAGCAAGTTACATCGACGGGAAGGTGGATCAGTTCAAGCTTCCTTCGGGAGAGAAGGTCAAGGAGCCCCTCGACCGGCTCATGCCCCTCACGGCGGTGACCGGCATCACGTACGAGCCCGAGGGTGAGGATTGGTGGTTCCAAGCGGACGTGTTGATGGCGGACAAAGCCGACAAGCTCTCCCTCCGGGACGAGACGGACCTCGAACGGATCCCTCCTGGCGGCACCCCTGGGTACGCGGTCTTCGGCATACGGAGTGGCATGCAGCTCGATGACAGCGCGACGGTCGGGCTGGCGCTGGAGAACATCTTCGACAAGGACTACCGCATCCATGGGTCCGGGCAGAACGAGCCGGGCCGCAGCCTCGTCTTCAGCTACCGTGTCCGCTTCTGAGCAGCGACGGCAGCTTCGACCTGGTCACGAACTCGGTCCAGGACACCAGGCCGGAGCCGGGAGGCTCTCTGGGACGCTACCGAGGCGGGCGGAGATCGGCCGGCGTCGTCCCCGCCCTGCTCTCAACACAATGCCTGCGGTGATTCTATCCGTGGTCATCCACGCGATGGCATTGTCCGCGTACCTGCACGTGGGAATGACACCGCCGGACTTCGGGCAGCGTCGGGAATCCGCCGCCGCCAGGCCCATCCGCATCACCTTGTCAGCCAGTATCGAGCCGATGATCATTCCCCAGGCTGAGGATCCTGTGCCCATCGAAGTGCAGCCCGAGCCCGCGCTGGAGCCCTTCATCGACGAGACGATCCCGGAGATCGTGTTCACTCCGCTGCCAGCGGAGGTGTGGCCAATCGAATCGCTCCCGTCCTGGAGCGACATGCCCATCCGGCCACTTCGCCCCCTCGTCGACGTCCGAGCAAAGGATGCGGAACCGGAGGAAGCCTCTCCGCTTGATTCGGTGGTCGCTGTGCCTGCTACCGCGGCCGCGGCCGAGGTCGTTGAGGACGACCCGTCAACTGAGAGTGCCAGTGATGACTTGCAGCCTCAGACTGAGGACCAGGTGACGGTGATCGCTCCGGTGCCAAGCGAGGAGAATGCTCCTCCGCGCTATCCTGGCCTGGCACGCCGACGCGGCTGGGAGGGCCTTGTCGTCCTGCTGGTGAAGGTTGACAACCGCGGGGCCGTCACGGATGTGTCGGTGCAAACCTCGTCAGGACACCGCGTGCTCGACCAGGCGGCCCTCGACGCCGTGAGGAAGTGGCACTTCCAGCCAGCGACCGAGAACGGGGTCAGGATTCCAGGCGAAACCGAAGTAGCCGTTCGATACCGCCTGGAAGACTGAGCGGCTCCGCCCGAGGGCTGGTCCCGGTTCTGCATCTGGCTCCGGGCCCGCAAAGCTTGGCGCGCGTGACCCCCGCAGCTCGTCTCAGCACGGGCTAGGTTCGCCCAGGAATCTGAACGCAGAGCCGCAGGCCAAAACTTTTTCTGGTTTTCCTGCTAACCCTATACCTAGCTATAGAGCCGTCTACTACTAGGCATGGGAAGTCCAAGCGCCATGAATCCGACCCATCTGACCGTCGGCGAGATCGCAAAGCAGGCGGGCGTCGATACCCAGACCGTCCACTATTACGAACGCCGTGGCCTGATCCCGAAGCCTCCTCGGATCGAGTCGAACTACCGCGTGTATCCCGCCGACACGCCCCGGCGCATCCGCTTCGTCCATCGCGCGCAGGAGTTGGGGTTCTCGCTCAAGGAGATCAAGGGTCTGCTGGAGCTGCGGGCCGGCCCTCGTTCACGCTGCGACCAGGTGCGCCGCCGCGCCGAGGCCAAGCTGGCCGACATCGACGACAAGGTGCGCACGCTCCAGGCCATGCGGAGGTCGCTCGCAAAGGTCGTCGCCGAGTGCGCCGGAACCGGTCCCGTGACCGACTGCCCGATCCTGGAAGCGCTGGATGCCGAGGAGGACCGATGACGCCACGCGTCGAGCTCGTCTACGATCAGGACTGCCCGAACGTCCGCGAGGCGCGAGCGGTCCTGCTCGAGGCCTTCGCTCGGGCCCAGCTCTCGCCGACCTGGACCGAGTGGGACAGCCGAGGGGCCGATGCTCCTTCCTACGCGCGGCAGTACGGCTCACCCACGATCCTCGTCGAGGGTCGCGATGTCGTCGGGCTCGCTCCCAGCGAGACCCCGGAGTGCTGCCGCGTGTATGACGACGGCCTCGGCGGATCCCTGCGTGGCGTGCCCTCCGTCGATGCTGTCGCCGAGGCCTTGATCCCGTCCCAGGCCCGGCCGGGTGGTTCCGGTCGCGGTTGGTCCCGGGGCCTGGCTATCGCCCCAGGCGCGGGAGCCGCTCTCCTTCCCGTCGGCGTCTGCCCGGCGTGCTGGCCCGCCTATGCGGGAGTGCTGAGTTCGCTGGGGCTCGGGTTCTTGCTTGAAACGACCTACCTGCTGCCGATCACCGCGGTTCTCTTCCTGGTTGCCTTGGCCAGCCTCGCCCACCGCGCGAAAGAGAGACACGGATACGGGCCCCTCATTCTCGGATCCGCGGCTGCGACCCTCGCGCTCCTCGGCAAGTTCGCCGTCTCCTCCGACCTCTTCCTGTACACGGGACTCGCTCTGCTCGTCGGAGCGTCCCTCTGGCATGCCTGGCCGCGACGCGCGGCCAGCGCCGGCAGCTGCCCTCACTGCGCGACGCAGATGCCGGCGACCACACCAACGAGCGCACCGACAAGGACACAAGATCCATGACTGCATCCCGAACCGTCGAAGTTTTCACGGCCGGCTGCCCCGTCTGCGACGAGACGGTCGAGCTCGTCAACCGCGTCGCCTGCCCCTCGTGCGAGGTTTCTGTGCTGGACACCAACGAGCCGTCGGTGGCGGCCCGCGCGAAAAGCCTGGGCATCCGCTCCCTGCCCGCCGTCGTCGTGGATGGCGAGCTCGCGTCGTGCTGCACCGGGTCGGGGCCGAACGAGGCGGCGCTGCGCGAAGCAGGCGTCGGCCAGCCCGTCGGGTAGCGCGGATCGGGCCGCAAACGCAACGTGCGCACGCACGACGACGCTCGGCCGAATCCCATCGCCGGATACGGTGGCAGTGGCCGCCAACGACCTGCACCCTGCCATTGCTGAAGTGGCGGCCGGCTAAAGGGTTACGCCGCTCGGCGTACTCGAACCCCCTAACAGAACTGACACCGTATCGAGCATCGACGATCCCATGCCCACCCCATGACGCCCCCGCTGGTCTGGCTCCTGGCCCCCTCGGCCGGCCTCGGCCCGGCGGCGTGTTCTTGGCCGTGGTCGTCTCCGAGACGGTGCTCTGCCTCGTGGCCGGCTGGCTGTTCAGCAAAGGGTCTGTGGAAGCAGCGCACGGTCTAGTCTAGCCGGACTTCTCACCAGCTTCATCGTGAGTACGCCCTGACCAACGAGCCCTGGGAACCCCCGCGCGAGGACACTGGAGAGAAGGTCCAGCTTGCCGGGGGAGCGGGAGAGATAGACTTCCGCCGATTCTGGCTCGCGGGCATTGACTGAGACTCCGTCTCAATGTAATTGAGAGCGAGTCTCAACAGCTCCCGGAGCCACACGATGTCCCACAGCACGTTCAACCTGGGCCTCGCCCTCGCCCTTCTCGCAGCCCCCGCCCTGGCCGACGACGCCGTCGATGCCCGCGCTCGCCTGCACGTCGGCCCCCTCATCGGCGGCACCGACGGCCGCGTCGACCTCGACACGACGACGCCCTTCGCGCCCTTCGCGCTGTTCTTCGGCTTCGACGGCACGCCCACGCTGGCCGGTGTCAACCTGCCGCCCATCGGTGTAGACCTGGGCACGGCCTCG
>JAJDDM010000137.1 GCA_029260315.1 Phycisphaerales bacterium
ACGATCAGTTGGCTGCATCAGTTCAAGCGGCTGCGGGTGCGCGATGACCGCAGAGCCGACATCCACGAGGCGTTCGTGAGCCTGGCGTGCTCGATGATCTGCTGGAGGAAGGTTAGACAGGTGTATTTTTAGGGGCTCTAAGACAAGGCCGAGACTGGGGCGAACGCCTACCCGACGCTCGCGTATGGGCCTGCGATAGACTCCTGGGCGAGGCGGGGTGACTTGGACTACGACGGCATCAGCGACGAACGCGTCTTCGAGAAGTACCGCAAGGGCGATAACGCGGCCCTGCGCGTCCTGATCGACCGCCACCGGGACGACCTCTTTCGGTTTCTGTACAGGCTCGTGGGCGATCGGGCCGCCGCCGAGGATGTTTTTCAGGAGGCATTTCTCCAGATTCACCTCTCAGTCGACAGGTTCGACGCGACCCGCAGATTTCGGCCCTGGCTATTCACGATCGCGGCGAACAAGGGCAGGGACTACCTGCGTAAGAAGGTCAGACGCCAAAGTCTCGAACTCTCGGCCCCGGCTGGGGGTGACGAGGGCGGCCCGGCGTTCGTCGATCTCATGGAGATCGACGTCCCCTCGCCCGACAGCGGGCTGGAACGTGAGGAACTTGACGAACTGGTCCAGAGGGCCCTGTCGCGGATGTCACCACTCATGCGAGAAGTTCTGTTGCTCGCTTACTTTCAGCGCCTGAGCTACGCGCAGGTCGCCGAAGATCTGGGGATTCCGTTGGGCACGGTGAAATCGCGACTCCACGCCGCGGTCGCGTCGTTTGCGAAGCACTGGCAGGCGGTGGCGGCAGAATCCGCCGCGAATGAGAGCGCAAATGAAAGGGAGTGATCCGAGCATGTTCGAGGGAGACGACATCAAGGATGCCCCGCTGAGTTCGCCCGACGCCGACGCGTTGGATGCGTTGGTCGAGGCGGGGTTCGAGACCGATGGGCTCGGCGAGCGTGCCGAGCGGCTGCACGCCCTGCTCGGGCGATTGGGCGGCTCGCAGATCACGCCGGACGAATCGCTCACCGATCTGACGATGCTGCGGATCCAGCGCGCTCAGCAGCCCCAGCCGGAGGCATCGCTGGACGAGTTCGACAAGGACGCGCTGGATGCGCTCGTGCTCGCGGGGTTCGACCCCGCGAAGGTGAGCGCGGCTCTCCGCTCGCGAGCCAGGCGGCACCGGGCGCTGTCGGATCTTGTCGGCAGCGGCGGCCCGCCCGCCAGTGCTGATCTCACCGAACGCACGCTGGCGAAGATTGACGTTGAAGCCGCCCAAGAGGCGATCCCGATCGGGCGGGCACGCCGGCGCGTCCGCATCGGCGATCTCGTTTCGATCGCGGCGCTGATCCTCGTCGGCGCGTCGCTCATCCTGCCGATCATGGGCGCCCTTCGCGCCCAGCGGTTCCAGAACGTCTGCCAGAGCAACATGATGGCGACGGCGATGGGCATGTCCGGGTACGCGATCGACAATCAGGATTCGCTGCCGATGATCACAGCGGGCTTCGGCGCAAAGCCCTGGTGGTCCGTGGGCGACCCCGAGAGCAGCAACTCGGCCCACCTGTACCACCTGGCGCGCTCGGAGTACGTCACGCTCGAGGATCTCGCCTGCGCGGGCAATCGGCGGGCGCCGACCCAGATCCCCAGCGACGAATCGCGCGACTGGCGGCAGCTCGATGAGGTCTCCTACGCCTATCGCGTCATGGGCGGCCCGAGCCACCCGGGATGGCAGTTGGGCTCGCGGATCGTGGTGATCTCAGACCGCTCGCCGGTCGTCCTGAAATCGGCCCGCGGGTACGCGATCGACCCATCCGAGAACTCGCCCAACCACGACGGCCTGGGCCAGCAGGTGCTCCTGAGCGACGGCTCGGCGATGTGGCTCACGACCCCCGAGGCCCCCGGCGGCGACAACATCTGGCTGCCCAGCCAGATCGAGCACATCATCGACGCCATCCGAGACCGACATTCCTTCGACCGCCTCTCCGGACGCGAGGCCCCGGCATCCAAGGACGACTCCTTCGTGGGCCCCTGATAGTCCGCACTGAGGGTCAGCAGGAGTGATTCAGGGCGTCGCGGCCTTGCTGCGGGCGATCCATCGGCCTAACCTTTCGGCCCGTCTGATGTATCCCGCGAGGGGCAAGGATCTGACCCATGCCGAAGAACAAGAGCCACAAGGGCACGATCAAGCGGATCCGGATCTCCAAGACCGGCAAGGTCCGCCATGTGACCGCCGGACGGGGCCACTTCCGCCAGCGCAAGGCCGCCAAGCGGCTCCGCCAGCTCCGTCGGGATCGCTACATGCGCGGTCCGGATGCCAAGCGGTATGAGAAGCTCCTGTTCCGTCGCCTGCGCGGGCGGTACCAGCCGCGTTCTGCGATCCGGCGGAGCCCCTCGCCCGAGGCCAAGGCGCAGATGCAGGCCGAGCAGTCGGCGAGCGAGTGATTTGAACGATCTGCCCGTCGGGTCTGAAGCCGGTTCACATCGAAGAACCGCTCCGCCGGGCGTCTGAGAGGTGAGTCATGCCACGTGTCCGCAAGGGTGCAGCCCGGGCCCAGGCCCGCAAGAGGATTCTCCGCGAGGCGCGCGGGTACTACGGCGTCAAGAGCCGCCATGTGTACCAGGCCCAGAACGCGATCATCCGCGCGGGCGTGTTCGCCTATCGCGACCGCAGGGCCCGCAAGCGCGACATGCGGTCGCTGTGGATCACGCGCATCACCGCCGCCTGCAGGATGCGCGGCACGCGCTACAGCCGGTTCATCAGCGGCCTGAAGATCTCGGGCGTGAACCTGAACCGCAAGATGCTCAGCCAGCTCGCGATCGAGGATCCCGGCGCGTTCGACGAGATCGTCAAGCTCAGCGAGGAGCACACGCGGGCGACGGCGAAGGCCGCAACGGCACCGGCGAGCTGATCGCGCGGCCCCGAATCGCGATGCGTCCATTGCCTCACGCACAGCGTTCGCGAACAATCGACCGATGACTTCTGGTTGGTGGGTTTCTCATGCGTGGTTCGGCGACTTCGGTCCGTCGTTCGTCATCGCGTGGGCGTTCTGGGTCATCGGCTCGATCACGCTGCACGAGCTGAGCCACGGCTGGGTGGCGATCCGCTTGGGCGATCGCACGCCGATCGAGCAGGGGCGGATGGTCTTCAACCCGATCGTGCATATGGGCCCGATGAGCCTGGTCGCGTTCGCGCTGATCGGGATCGCGTGGGGCGCAATGCCGGTGAATCCCAGCCGGATGCGAGGGCGGCACGCCGAGGCGCTGGTCGCGTTCGCCGGCCCGGCGATGAATCTGATCCTGGCGGCAGTTAGCCTGGTGCTGCTGGTGTTGTGGCTTGGGCTGATCGAGGGACAGTGGGCGGGGGGCATCTCGCTAGGAGGCGCGGCGCGAAAGAACATGGTGCTCTTTTTCCGTCTGGGCGTCATGCTCAACGTGCTGCTGTTCCTGCTGAACATGCTGCCGATCTACCCGCTCGACGGCGGGCGGATCTTGGGGCATTACGCGCCCAGCTATCGGCGGGTCTTCGAGGGCGAGGCGGGTCCGGCGATCATGATCGGCATGCTCATCCTCCTGTTCATGGTCGCGGGCAGGGTCATCTTCCCGGGCGCGATGTCGGCGCTGGCGGCGGTCGAGCAGGTCGTCTTCGATGCGCTGGGGCTGCATGTCGATTGGAGGCTCGCGCTTGGCTGATAAGACCGGGCCAACCGGAGACGCAGGGCCTGATGAACGTGGGCCGTTCGAGGTCGAGTCTCGGCGAGAGCCGCCCGGCGAGCCGCCTGCCGAACCAGCGCAGAGCGCGAGCGAACGCAAGGCTCGGATCGACGCCGAGAGCCTGCTCGAGGGATTCGACGAGGACGCGGACTTCACGGCCGACCCGGAGGTGGAGGCGGCGCTGGAGCAGGCCGACAAGCGTCCGAAGAAAGCGGATCGATCGGGCGAGGCGGAGTTCGGCGACCCGTCGCGCTGGCTCGTTCGGCCTGGGTTTCCCTCGAGCCGCGTGTCGCTCATCGCGGGCGCTGCGCTGACGCTGACCGCCGTGATCTTCGCGATCGCGAACGCGGACGATCGCTGGTGGTTGCACGGGCTGGTGACGCTCTATGCCACGGCGTTGAGCACGCTGCTCGGACTGTTCGCCCTCGTCAGCGCGTCGTACTTCGGTGAGCGCGGGCTCAACGAGGTGCCGCTGGGCCTCGCCAGGATGCTCGTGCCGGTCGGCGGGGCGATGGTCGCGCTGAGCCTGGCGTTGCCCTACGGCCTGAGCATCCTGCTCGCGGGCGGGATCTATTACGTCTTGCTTCTGTTGACGTTTCGGTTGCCGCGATACGAGTCGAACATCCTGGCGATCAGCCACTTCGGTTTGTGGTTGCTCGTGCGGATCGGCGTCGAGCTCGGTTCGCGCGTCATCGGTTGAGCCACGCGACGCAAGGACGAGCCCGACGCGCAAGCGAGGTGGATTGCAACCGACGCGCCGAGCCCAGAACCCTCCTCGCTCGCGCGTCGGGCTCGCAAGCAAAGGCACCGACCGCTCAGAGCAGCGGTCAGTGGCACGAAAAGGCGCGCGGAACGACGTGCTTGCACGGGCTCAATGCAATCCGTGCATCATCCGTTTCAGGATCGGCGAGATGAGCAGCACAAGGAACCCGACGCCGATCGGCGTGACCATCAGCACGACGTAGAAGTCCGCGTCGCCGAACAGCCACGCGAAGTATCGGCTCTCGGCGATCTGCTCGGAATACGCAAAGAGATACCCGGCGATCAGGTTCGCCGCGAAGTTTGCGAGGAACCACACGCCCATCATCAGCGAGCGGATCTTCGCCGCGGCGAGCTTGGTGACCATGCTCAGGCCGACCGGCGAGAGACAGAGCTCGCCCCAGGTATGCAGCAGATACGCCAGCAGCAGCCAGTGGGGGCCCGCCTTGCGGCTGCGGTCGACCATCAGATCGACCGACGCGATCTCGGCGTTCGGGTTGGCCCCGGCGATCTGCTGCACCGCGGCGACCGGGCTGGGACGGGTCTCGATGCGCGTCAGCACATAGCTCTGGATCGCGTCGCCGCCGATGGGGATCGACTGATCGTCGTCGGTGAGCGTGCCGGTGTACATCACGCGTCCGCCCGCGAGTTGGTAGGTGATGTCCGAAAGGCCCTCGACCTCGGGCATGTTCTCATGCACCCGCTGGAGATCGCCGCCCATCATCGCAGAGTCGAGCAAGTCGCCGGAGACCGAGAGCGTCTCCTCGACACCGTTCTGCTCGACCGTGAGTGTCGCGGCGAACTGGGGATGCGCGTCCTCGGCGGTGAACGTGATATCCGTGGCCTTATCGTTGCGGATGAGGTTCTCGGCTTCGGACACGAACGAGTCGGCGGCGAGGGCCACCCAGACGAGATCGCCGGAGAGCGCAATCGTCCTCGGCGTCTCGCCTTCCTTCGCGTTGTTCTCGGCGAGTTCGGCCGTCACGCGCGTCGAGCCATCCGGCTGCGGCTGAAACTCGAGGTCGCGGAGCTGGACCTTGGCCTCTTCATTCGGCTCGGCGAGCTGATTCAGCTTCGCGCGGGCGGGCTCGACGAGGCTGACCGATCCTGTGACGGGGAGCTTGACGCCATCTCGGTTGAGCACGACGCTGTAGGACGCTCGCTCATAGCTGGGCCGCGAGAAGACGACGTCCTCGATCGTCTTGGCCTTCTCGAGATCCTTCACGATGCTGCGAAGGTACTCCTCGAGGGGGCCTTCGATGGCCTCGGGCGCGGCCGCGAGTTCCTTGGCCTTCTCGGGCAGCGTCGGGCTCGTCTCGCCCGTCTCGCCGTCGACATAGACAACCGTCTGCTCGCCGCCGCTATCCAGCGTGACCTTGTAAACCGGGATCGGGGCGGTCTTGAGCGACGCGATGACCATGAAGCCGAAGCCCAGACCGAGCAGCGTGATGCCGAGGGCGAACTTCGTCGGCGTGCGCGGTTGCAGGTGGCGCTTATCCAGCCAGATCCACAGCCACGCGAAAACCGGCGCGAACAGCACGATATACAGCGGGTTGACCGATTGGTACCAGGTCGCCGGGAACTCCCAGCCGAGCATGTGGCGGTCGGTCTTGTCGTACGCGAAGACGTTCATCGACGAGCCGGCCTGCTCGAAGGCCATCCAGAAGAAGATGACCGCCAGCGCAAGCACGATGATGACCCAGATGCGGTGCCAGTCGACGCGCGTCAGCGGGCGGTTGCGATCTTCCTCCTGGCCGTCGCCGTTGGATGCGTCGAGATTCTGATTGCGCGGATCGCCCGGAGGCAGGCCGATGCCCTTGAGGTACTTGGGTCGCAGGGCCGAATAGGCGAGCAGCCCGAGCACCATGCCCACGCCCGCCGAGCCGAAGCCCCAGTGCCAGCCGACCTTCTCGCCCAGCGTGCCGGCGACAACGCCGGAGAGGAACGCGCCGACGTTGATACCCATGTAGAAGATCGTGAACGCCGAGTCGCGGCGCGGGTCGTCAGCGCGGTAGAGTTGCCCGACCATCACGCTCACGCACGGCTTGAAGAAGCCAGTGCCGATGATGATGAGGACCAGTCCCGCCATAAACGTCGCGGTCGCCGACGGGCCCTTGGGAGCCAACTCCGTCAGCGCGAGCGTGAAGTGCCCCGCGGCGATGATCCATCCTCCGATCAGCATCGAGCGGTGCGTGCCCAGCATCTTGTCGGCGAGCCATCCGCCGAACAGCGGCGTCAGATAGACCAACCCGGTGTACCACGCGTAGAGCGTCCCGGCGTCTTCTCTTGTCCAGCCAAGCCCGGGGTTGTCCGGGTCGTTCATCTTGGCGACCAGGTAGAGTACGAGCAACGCCCGCATGCCGTAGTAGCTGAACCGCTCCCACATCTCGGTGATGAACAGGACCCACAGCCCGCCCGGATGGGCCTGGTTCGCGAGTTCCTCGGGGTTGGCCAGCCCCCGCATCGCGGCGGCCTCGAACGCCTGCTCGCGCCCGTATCCCGCCTGCTCGTCCGGTTCGTGCCCGCTCACGCCCGGCTCATGGCTCGGCGGGTCCGGCGGTGGGGAGCCCTGGGCGTCGTCGTCGAACTCGAAATCGTCACGATCGCTCATGGACCGGGCCTTTCCTCAGATCTCCGTGGTCGGGCAGCATAGCCGAAGAGGCGCCCCGCCGCGAGAGGATCAATCGTCGCTCTCGGGCTCGTTGTCCTCGTCGTCTTCCTCCGGCTCATCCCAGGGATGGTGGAGCCACGCCTCGTAGGCCGCTTTCTGCTCGTCGCTGGGCTCTTCCACCTTGGAGACCTTCCAGTCCCCGGCTGGCCGCTCGTCCAATCGGACCTCGATCTCCCGCAGCAGATCGTGTCGCAGGAAGGTGATCGCCAGCACGTTGTCCGGACGGTGATTCTCGAGGCGCTTGTCCAGATCGCCCGCGTCGAGCGCGACGCCGTCGATCGCGACGATCCGGTCCCCGACGTTCAGCCCGCCGGCGAACGCGGGCCCGTCGGCGTCCACGCGCGAGACCTCCGCCAGGCCATCCGCGTCGCGCAACGACAGCCCGAGAAACGCCTCCGGCCCGTCTTCGTCGTCGGCGTTGCGCTTGAGTTCGAGCCCGACGTGGGCGAGGGCGTCTTCTAGAGGCAACTCGTCGGTGCCGTCGATGTAACGCTGGAAGAACGCGCCGAAGTCCTGCCCGCTCAGGTTGGACGACATCTGCTGGAGATCGTCTGCCGTGAAGCCGCCGGTCTCATAGCTGAAATCCCGGTGCATGAAGCGCATGACATCGTCGAGCGATGTCTTCCCGTCGCTCGACCGGCGGAGCAGCATGTCCCAGAGCAGGCTCGCCGCGGCTCCCTGGGAGTAGAAGTTCACCGTCGTGTTGCGGGAGTGGGCGTTGGAGGCGTTGAACTTGATCCACGCGTCGAAGCTGGATTCGCTGAGCGACTGGATCTTGCGGCCGGGCGTCGATCGCACGGAGTTGATCTGCCCCGAGAGGCGTTTGAGATAGTCCTTGGTGGTGATGAGTCCTGCGCGCACGAGTGTCAGGTCGTCGTAGTAGCTCGTGGTCCCCTCGGCGAACCAGAACAGATCGGAGTAGTTCTCCTTCTGATAGTCGTACGGCGTGATCCCTGCCGGGCGGAGCTGCTTGACGTTCCAGGTGTGAAAGAACTCGTGGCTGACCAGGCCGAGAAAGCCCTCGTAGGCGTCGTCGTCCTCGAAGGATTCGGGGCGGGCGCCCATGATCGTGCTGTTGAGGTGTTCGGTGCCCCCGCCGAAGCCCGGCTGGCAGTGGATCATGAAGACGTAGCGGTCGTAGGGAGTATCCTGGAAGATCGCCGTCTGCTCGCGGACGATCGCCGCGAAGTCCTCGGCGAGCGAGCGTTCGGACGTGTCGCATCGACCCCAGATCACGATCTCGTGCGGCACGCCGTCGACGTCGAACTCGATCAACTCATGCTCGCCGATCTCCAGGGGCGAATCAACCAGCACGTCGTAGTCCGAAGCGATCACGGCGTTGGCAACATGCGGGTCGGGTTCCAAGCCCGTCGCGATTCGCCAGCCCTCCGGCGCATCGACCCGCACCCGCAGCGGCTCGCCGCGATACGCCGGCAGATACATCATCGTCGCGCTGGCGTCGAGAAAGGCGTGGGTGTCGTCGACGTGGCGGGTCCGCAGCTTCGCTTCGTTGGCGTAGACCTTGTAGCGCACATGGACCTCGCTGTGCCCGCCCGTCGCGATCGTCCACGTCGACTTGTCCGCCTTGCGGATCGCCAGCCGCTCGCCCTCTGGGGTCAACGCCTCGACCTCCTGCAACGCCCCGGCGTGGTCGTTGATCGCGTAGCGACCCGGGCGCCACACGGGAAGATGCACGCTGATCGGCCCCCCGCCCAGGCCGCGCAGGACGAGCGTGATCTCGACCATCTGCGTCTGCGGCTCTTCGAGGTTGACGAAGTACTCGACGACGGGCTCGCGCTGGGCGCTGGCGCACGCCGAGAGCAGGGTGAGCAGCAGAGCCGCGGCGGTCGCGAAACGATGGGAACTGACCTGCAAGGGGAACCTCCGGGTTCAGCGGGTATGCCTGATCTGACGCGTTTGCGCCTGGGCTGAGAGCGTAGGAATCGGTTGTTCCGCCGGCCTCAGGTCTCGTTGCGGACGATCAGGTCCGCCGAGGCCCGGTACTCGTCCTCGTAGCGATCAAACGCGGGCTCGGCGACGTTCTCGAAATGCCAAAGGGCGTGCTCGACGCCCCAGCCGCGCTCGCCGTCGCGTTCGATTTGGTTCCATCGGCTCCAGCGGATCTCTCGCGGCGCCTCGACCAACACCCGGATGTGGGCGAGATCTCGCACGCCCGGGTGCAGCGCGTGGATGCCCTCGACGATCAGCAGCGGCGTCGGATCGAACATCCGCTCGCCGACGCGCCGGTGGTGCTCGAAGGACCAGATCGGCACGCGCGTCGCTCGCCCGCGCATCAGATCGCGCAAGTTCATGTCGAGGAGGGCGAGGTCGGCGTGGCGCCGCTCGTCGCGCTCCAGGTCGGAAACCTCGGCGTAATCCGGCAGATACTCATCGGTGCTGAGCACCCGCCCGCCGAGACGCTGCGCGAGCGTGGTCTTGCCCGATCCCACGCGCCCGCCGATGGCGATGAGAACCGACGCGCCGAGCATCGCCTGATCGCCGATCGCACCGAGCAGTTCATCGCGGGCCGATTCGACATCCTCGCATCGATCAATCGAGAGAGTGATGCGTCGCCCGGCGCTGTCGGTTGGCCCGTCCATGGCCAACGCTAGGAACCAGTAGGATGGCTCGCTCTTGCACTCTGGAGCTGAGCCATGGAGCGTCTCATCGGCCTGATCGGCGTCGTCCTGATGATCGCGATCGCGTGGGGACTCTCGTCGCATCGTCGGCGGTTTCCCGTGCGCCTCGTCCTCGCGGGCGTCGGGCTCCAGCTCGGGCTCGCCTTTCTCCTGCTCTCGTTCGAGCCGGTGGTCGAGGGATTCAACACCGTTGCCCAGGGCGTCAATGCCGCGATCGGCGCGACCGACGCCGGCATCGGCTTCGTCTGGGGCCATCTCGCCGACACCGGCGAGCGCGGCGAGAGGTTCGTCTTCGCCATCCACGCCATGAGCGTCGTCATCTTCTTCGCCTCGCTGATGAGCCTGCTCTATCACCTCGGGATCATGCAGCGCGTCATCGCCGCCCTCGCGTGGCTGCTACGCGGCTCCCTGCGCGTCACCGGCACCGAGGCGATGGTCGTCTCCGCGAACGTCTTCGTCGGCCAGACCGAGGCGCCGCTGTGCGTCCGCCCGTTCCTCGAGAAGATGACCCGCTCGCAGATCATGCTGCTGATGGTGGGGGGGTTCGCGACCATCGCCGGCAGCGTGCTGTTCGCCTACGTCGGCATCCTCGGCGGCTTCGGCGAGGAGAACGCCGAGCAGCGCGAGCTGTTCATCAAGCACCTGCTCACGGCGAGCGTGATGTCCGCGCCCGCCGCGTTCGTCATCGCCAAGGTCCTCGAACCCGAGACCCAGGAGCCCGTCGATGAGGGGCTGCGCCAGGCCGGCGTCGAATCCGAGCACCACAACGCCCTCGACGCCGCGGCGAGCGGGGCATCGGACGGCATGCGCCTCGCCCTCAACATCGTCGCCATGCTCATCGCGTTCGTTTCGCTCGTGGCTCTGATCAACATCCCGCTTGGGGCGATCGGCGCGCGACTCGACGCAAACCTCGACGATGGCCTCGGCTGGCAGACCCTCAGCGTCCAGACCATCCTCGGCTACGCCTTCACGCCCATTGCCTGGGCCATGGGCGCCGCCTGGCAGGACCTCCAGGCTTTCGGCTCGCTCCTCGGCCAGAAGATCGTCCTCACCGAGTTCATCGCCTACGACTCGCTCGGCAAGATGCTTAACGCCGACGAAC
Organism: Phycisphaerales bacterium; assembly: GCA_029260315.1. Classification (GTDB taxonomy): domain Bacteria; phylum Planctomycetota; class Phycisphaerae; order Phycisphaerales; family UBA1924; genus S146-42. The sequence continues at coordinate 10,883 of JAJDDM010000137.1, forward strand.
CGGGAATCTCGCCTCGCTCTGCCGCCATCGCCACCTTCGCCCTCTGCGGCTTCGCCAATATCCCCTCCATCGCCATCCAGATCGGCGGACTCAGCCCCCTGGCCCCCTCGAAACGCAAGGAGTTCGTCTCCCTCGGTCCGCGGGCCATGATCGGCGGTGCCCTGGCGAGCTGGATGACGGCCTCGATCGCCGGGCTGTTTCTTTGACCGACGCCCCTTGGTGGGCGACAACGGTGCCGCTGGTGGCTGGTCCACCAGTGCCGAACCACCGCTTGTGCCACTGGCGGCTTGTCCGCCAGTGCCGAACCGCCTTGCACGTCCGCACTGGTGGGCAAGCCGCCAGTGGCACGTCTGGCCTGGAAACCTGAGCCCAATCGTGTCTTGAATCTACCTCCAACTCGCGGGCGTATTGACTGAGAACTGAGCCGCCACTCAGAGCCGGCTCTTGGAGACAGACCCATGCCGAAGCTGAACTCTCGCCTCGCACTCGCCGCGACTGCGGCACTCGTGATCTGCTCGATCCTGATCGCGGCGGATCGAGCCTCCGCTCAGGTCTCCCCCAAGCCGCGCGAATCCGGGCGCCAATACGCCGCGTGGATCCCGCCGGGGGAGTACACCGCCATCGTCGTGTCGTCCAACGCCGACACGCGCAACTGGGCGATCTCGCTGCGCACCAAGGGCGGGGTCTTCCCGCTGACCGTCACGCCCCAGCAGAACGTCGTCATCCCCTTCGAACGCGGCTGGAAGATCACAGCCGACGACGAGGCCCGCGTGCTCTCCGAGCACATCCCCTTCGGCGACTTCACCGCCTTCAACCAGTTCGGCGAGGAGAACCCGATCCTGCTATCCGCCTGGGGCATCACCGCCGGCGGGCCGGTGCCGTTCGTGTATCGCGAGGTCCGATGAGCCGCCTTGCATCGCGCCCCAACATGTGAGAGAATGTGCCTATGGGCCACGACGAGAAGATCGAGATCCAACTCGATGAATCGGAGCAGCGATTCATCCAGGACCGCATCGACGCCGGCGAGTTCGAGTCCGCCGAGCAGATGGTGACCGATCTTCTGCGGCGATACCAGCGGTACGCCGCGTGGCGGGAGGATGCCCGGGAGAAGATCCGCGAGGGGATCGAGGCGGCCGAGCGGGGAGACCTCATCGATGGCGACGAGTTCTTCGCCGAGTTGGAGGCGGAACTGCTCGCACATGCCGAACGGGAGGAACGCGGAAAGCGGTCGGCCTGACGATGGCGCGCATCCACGTCGTGACCGAACCCGCCTCGCGCGATATCCGTCAGATCGCGTATCACATCCGGGATCGGGAGGGCGGGCGAGTTGCGGCCCGCGTATCAAGTCGCATTCACGAGACCTTCGAGTTTCTCGCCGAGAATCCCGGCGTCGGCCATTATCGAGCGGATTTGAATGAGGAGCATCATCGATGTTGGCCCCTTTGGTCGTACCTGATTGTATATGACCCTACGGCGACGCCACTTCGCATCCTTCGTGTTCTGCACGGTGCGAGAGACATGCGGACGCTCATGGGTGAGTAGTCAGAATCCTGCCGGCAACTCCATCCCCAGATGCTCCATCAGAAACGCGTACTGATCCGCGATCTGCTCCACCGCCTTGGAAATCGGCGTCCCCGCGCCGTGTCCGGCCCGCGTCTCGATCCGGATCAGCACCGGGTTCTTGCACGAGCGGCTCTGGGCGTGCTGCAACGCCGCGGCGAACTTGAAGCTGTGCGCCGGCACCACACGATCATCATGGTCCGCCGTCGTGATCAGCGTCGGCGGATAGCACATCCCCTCGCGGACGTTGTGATACGGCGAGTACTTCAGGTTCGCGAAGAAGTCCGCCCGGTTCTCGCTCGGGTGGCCGTAGTCGCTCCGCCACGCCCACCCGATCGTGAACAGGTCGTAGCGGATCATGTCCAGCACGCCGACCGCGGGAATCGCGGCCCCGAACAGCTCCGGACGCTGGGTCATGCACGCCCCGACCAGCAGCCCGCCGTTCGACCCGCCGTTGATCGCCAGGCGCTCCGGCGACGTGTAGCCCTCGGCGATCAGAAACTCCGCCGCGCCGATGAAGTCATCGAAGACGTTCTGCTTGCGGGTCTTGATGCCCGCCTCGTGCCAGTCCTTGCCGTACTCGCCCCCGCCGCGCAGGTTCGGCACCGCGTACACCCCGCCCATCTCCAGCCACGTCAGGCGTGAGACGCTGAAACCCGGGGTCAGCGAGATGTTGAATCCGCCATAGCCGTAGAGCAGCGTCGGGTTGTCGCCGCTGAGGCTCAGGCCCTTGCGGTGGGTGATGAACATGGGGATCCGCGTGCCGTCCTTGGAGGAGTAAAAGACCTGGTTGGTTTCGTAGCGTTCGGGATCGAAGTCGACCTCGGGCCGACGAACAACCTCGCTCTCGCCCGATTCCACGTCGTAGCGATAGATCGTGGTGGGATATGTAAAACTCGTGAACGAGTAGAACGTCACGTCGTCATCGGCGTCGCCGCCGAAGCCGCTCGCCGTGCCGATCGTCGGGAACGCGACGTCCCGGACGAACGCCCCGTTGGTCTCATAGACCTTCACGACCGTTCGAGCGTCCTGGAGATACTGACAGATCAGCCGCCCCCCGACGTGGCTGACGCTCTGGAGCACGTTCTCGCTCTCGGGAATGATTTCAACCTTTTCTCGCTCGCTGCTAGTGTCGACTCCGATCACACGCCCCTTGGACGCATCGTCGGTCGTGTTGAAGAACATCACCGGCCCCTCGTTGCCGATGAAGGTATAGCTCGCCTCGAAGCCGGTGAACAACTCGTCCATGCCGGCCTCGGGGTTCTCATGGTCGAGGAAGAACAGGTTGTTCTCCTGGTGCGTCCCCTTCCACACGCCGACGACCAGGTACCGCCCGTCGTCGCTCACGCCCCCGCCGAAGCCCCAGTCCGGCTCATCGTCGCGGCTGTAGATGAGCACGTCTTCCTCCTGCGGCGTGCCGAGCTCGTGAAAATACAGCTTCTGGAACTTGTTGACCCCATCGAGTTCCTCGCCCGACGCCGGAGCGTCGTATCGCGAGTAATAGAACCCGCGTCCGTCGTTGGTCCACGACATCCCGCTGAACTTGACCCACTCAAGCGTCTCGGGCAGATCCTCGCCCGTGCCCACGTTGCGGATCCTGACGCTCCGCCAGTCGCTCCCGCCGTCGCTGGTCGCGTAGGCGACGGAGCCGCCGTCGTCCGAGACGCTCCACCCGCCGAGCGAGATCGTCCCGTCCTTCGCCCAGATGTTCGGGTCCAGCAGCACATGCGGCTCGGAATCCAGCGAGTCTGACACATACACCACCGACTGGTCCTGCAACCCGTCGTTCTTGGTGAAGAAGTACTTGCCGCCCTCCTCGTTCGGCAGGCCGTACCGCTCGTAGTTCCACAGCTCCTTCAGCCGCTCCTTGATCCGCTCGCGACCCGCCAGCGATTCCAGGTACGGCATGGTCACGACGTTCTGGGCCTTCACCCACGCCGCGGTCTGGTCGCTGTTGTCGTCCTCGAGCCAGCGGTAGGGGTCTTGGACCTCGACGCCGTGGTAGACGTCGACGACGTGCTCGCGGCGGGTTTCGGGGTAGTCGAGGGCCTGTCCGAGGACAGGCATAGGGGCGACGAACGCCGCGACGGAGAGGGCGAGCAAACGAGCGGTCTGGACGCGAAGTGACATGCGGAGTCTCCCATTCGCCCAGAGGACGGGCGCGGCAGCATAGTACCCGACACTTGCCGGACAATGATTCCACACAAATCAGCCCGAAGGGCTGCCCGCCAATAGCCGGGGGCAACGCCCCCGGTGACCCTCTTCCTTGAATGACCGGGTTCGATGATGCTCTTTCTGCCCCGCGAGGTAGCGCCGGAGATCCTCCACCTGCGATTGACCGATCGAAAATGCGCCGTAGCCATCCTGCCACCCGAACGCGGCGAACTCCGGGCCCTGCGTCTTGATCCATTTCGAGGAATCTCGCTTGATCTGCATCAAGAGCTCTGACACCGCGATCGTCTTGCCCATACTCACAAGCAGGTGTACATGATCGACCGTCCCGCCGGCGTCGAGCAGCCGGCATCCATGGTTGCGGCAGATGCCGCCGATGTAGGCGTAGAGATCCGGCTCGACGGTCTCGGGAATCATCGGCTCGCGGTTCTTCGTCGAGTAGACGATGTGCAAGGAGGGTGGACACAAGCGTTGACGCCATGTCTGAGTTCCACGATGACCCCTTCAGGGTCCAACTCCCGGCGCGGGTCCGGCTCCGGGGGCGTTGCCCCCGGCTATTCAGGAGGAGCCCTCCGGGCCCGCCCTGCGACTCACTCGCTTATTCGCTCTTTCGCTTCCTACTGCACCAATCCCTTCGTCAGCCGCATGAACGCCGTCTCCAGGTTCACCGGCTCCTCGTCAAACTTCCGCAGCCGAAACCCGTTGTTTACCAGAATATTCGGCAGGTCGCTCACCGAGCCGCCCAGCGCCTCGTCGAACGTGAGCTGGATCGTCGCCCGCGCCAGCCCGTCGGCCCCCGTTTCCTCGATCAGGTCCACCTTCTTGACACCCTGGGCCTTGGTCAAGAGCGCCGCGGCGTCCGGCGAACGCTCATCCACCGAGATATGTAAGACGTGCCCCAGCCGCGCCCGCTTGAGGATCTCCGCGACGCTGCCGTTGAACAGCAGCTTGCCCCGCTCGATGATCCCGATGGTGTTGCACAGCTCCGACAGCTCGTGCAAGATATGGCTCGAAATCAGGATCGTCTTGCCCATCCGCTTGAGCTCCTTGAGCAGCTCGCGGATTTCAATTCTCGCCCGCGGGTCCAGGCCGCTGGCGGGCTCGTCCATCAGCAGGACCTGCGGATCGTGCAGCAGCACCCGCGCGATGCTCAGCCGCTGCTGCATGCCCCGGCTCAGGCTGTTCACCTCCGCCGTCGCCTTGTAGCCCAGGTCCGTCAGCTCCAGCACGTCGCCCACGACCTTCTTGCGCTGCACGCCGTGGATGTTGTACGCCGCGGCGAAGAACTCGAGGTACTCCATCACCACCATGTCCTCGTACGCGCCCATGAAATCCGGCACATACCCGATCAGCGGGCGGATCTTTCTATTCTGATGCCCGACGGTAAACCCCGCGACCTGCGCCTGCCCGCTGCTCGGCTTCAGAAGCGTCGCCAGAATCTTGATCGTCGTCGTCTTGCCCGCGCCGTTGGGCCCGATGAACCCGAAGCAATCGCCCTCGTTGATCGTCAGATTCAGATTGTTCAGCGCGATCAGGCTGTCATACTTCTTGGTCAGATGCGTCGTCTCGATCATCGCCATACGGATTCCTCATGCGCGAAGCGCATCTCGATCAGCCACCGCCGTTCTCATCCGAGCTCGCGTCGCCGGAGCCGGTCTCGCCAGACCCAGAGCCCCCATCCACAACCGCCGCCGACCAGCCGGGCGGGTTGCCCTCCAGCGGATACACCCAACGCACCAGCGTCGTGCCGCGCGAGGCGATCTCGCGCCCCGACCCGATCGTCATCGGCACCGGCATCGGCGAATCCCGCAGCACGCCCACCACGATCACGCACGGCTGGCTCAGCCACCTCGACAGATCCCACCCGTGCGTCTGCCAGCGCCTGGGCAGCGTCCCGCCCCGCGTGTTCTCCGGCGTGAAGACCGGCGGCTCCAGCAGGTGAAAGAACGAGAGCGCCCGCAGCCGATCCTCGAGATCCCCGAACAGCGGGTCCGGGTCGGTCACGGAGATGCCGCGCGCGTCCGGCACCATCCGGTCCAACGTCAAACCGAACGGCTCCCAGGCGTCCAGCGTCGAGAGATCCAGCTCCGCGCCCGGCGCCCAGGCGTTCCTGCTCGCGGCGTTCGACACGAAAAGCATCGGCCCGCGCACGTCCTCGGCCGACGGCGAGCCGACCAGCGCCTGCCCCCGCACGGTCACGATCAGCACGTCGGTCAGCTCGCCCGGCAGGTCGTGGCGCAAAACGCCCACCGCTCGCCCATTGCTATCGACCGTCAGCGTCGGCTCGCCCTGCTGATCCGCGCTCAGCACCGGCCGCGGCATCCGCCAGTCCTCCAGCGGCTCGCCCGTCCAGATCGCGTCGAGCTGCTTCACCGTCGCGCGGGTCGGGAAGCTCATCGTGTTCGGATCACGCGCGTCGATCGCGTACCCCCGCGCATCGGGGAACACCGCCGTCGCCCCGCCGTCTCGCGGCGACCACGGCGCAACCATGTTGTGAAAACCCTCGGTCGAATCGACGCGCACCGTCGCGTCGCCGTACCAGGGAATCAGCAGGCTCATCCAGCTCCGCGCCCGCTGCACAGGTTGCTCGTACACATGGTCGATGATGCTCAGATGGCGGGCGCTCACGCTCTTGGGCCGCAGCGCGATCGCCCCCGACCACGCCAGCAGCGTGAACACGCCCCCCGCCGCCAGATACCCCAGCCACGCGTGCCGCACCAATCCATAACGCTTCAGCACCGCGTACCCCAGCGGCCCGGCGACCAGCCAGTACAGGCTGAACGCGATGAATCCCAGCAGCAGCGCCGCGGCCGATCGCCCGCTCGTCGCGATCTCATCGCCCACATCGTCGTCGTACCACCGCTCCTGACGATCGCGCGTCATCGCCCGCAGCTTGCCGACCTCGGTGCTCTGATTGGTCAGTTCCGCGATCGAGCGATACGCCCCGCGCCGCCCCAGCACCCGGTTCCAGAACACCTCCGCCTGCGGCAGCGAGTGCCGCAGAAACGGGCGGGCGTTGAAGTCGATCCCGATCAGCGTCACCATCCCCTGCCCGACCAGACGCCGGCTCACCAGCACGCGCCCGTCCGGATCGGTCAGGATCGGGATCGCCTCGCGCTCGCGCGCAAGCGGATCGGCGACTAACTCACGAACCACGACGCTCGCGTCGGGCAGGCTCAGATCCATCCCCTCCGACTCACGCGCCTCGCGCCCCATGAACAGCGGCCCGAGCCTGTTCAGGTCGTACGACGGCGCAACCGGCTGGATCGTCACCCGCGGCAGCAGCTCCGCCAGCGGATTCGAACGCGGGTTCGTCCACTCCTGCGCGAGCGCCGGCAGCGCGATCACCAGGTGCCCACCCCGAGCCACCCACTCCATGATCGCCCGCGGCCGCTCGGTGCCCAGTTGCAGCGGATCCGCATCGCCCCACACCACCACCTCGAACGGCTCCAGCCCCATCCAGCGATCCGGCAGCATCTCCGCGCCGAGCTGCGTCACAATCTCCGTCCGCTCGTTGGCCAGCGGCGAGGCCTCCTCGTTCTGCGCCCGGACGGCGTATTGCGTGAGCCCGAGCCCGCCGCGCGAGTTGAGCACCGCGTACAGACCCGTCGTCGGATCTCTCACGGCGCGCGGCCGCAGCAGCGCCCCGCCCAGCCGCTCGCCCGCGCGATACGGACGCTGCTCGTCGTCGGTCGCGATCGCCTCGTACGCCGTCACCAGCACCGACCCGCCAAGCCGCGACGGCAGGCGCACATACACCCACGCGTCCCGCGACGTGCCGGGCGACGACGCCACCACACTCTCGAACATCGGCGTGTCGCCGTCCGGATCCGACCCCGCAACCCGCAGCAGCAGCTCGCGAGGCTCCGCGGCCGAATCGGTGATCCGCAGGCGGATCCCCGCCCAGTCCCCGGGGCGTACCTGCCCGCCCACGCCGAACTCGCCATCGAACAGCTCGACGATGACTTCGCCACTGGCGATCACGTCCTGCGCCCGACCGGGAACCGTCAGCACGCCGATCACTGCGACCAAGACGCGAACAAGGGCGAGCGGGCTGTGTCGGCGGGTCTTCACGCGGAGGATTCTAACCACACATCAAGTTGCGGCAGATCCCGCCCGATGGATCCACCCATGGTGGATCTGCCCCCAGCCGCGTGGTTCGTGATCCTCGCGATCGCCATGGCGGCGGTCGTGGGGGCCCTGCACATCGTCGCCGCCCGCCTGCGCGACTACACCCACGCCCATGACCTCCGGGTCCGGACAATCGACCTCCGGTTGAACCAACTCGTCCAACTCAAGGCGATGCGCGAGTACCGCGATCTGGCGGTTCTACCCCACAATAGGGATGAACAGATCCGGTATCTCGTCGAGGGCGTCTACCCGGGCGACGACCAGACCAATGCGTCCGACGCCGAGCCCATCCCGATGCCCGCCGAGGACGCGTCGAGCGACGAGCACCTGGCGGCTGCCGCGTAGGCAGGCGTCAGCCCGCGTCGCTCTCGCCCGTCACCTCGTCGAATGTAACCGGCGCCTGGCGTCTTCGATCCACAAGCAACCGCAGCACGTCCGGGCGCGCGTAGTGCCCGCTCGGATCGAAGTTCTGCCTCTCGCGAAGCACGCGGTCAGGGTCCAGGTCCGCGATAATGATGCGTTCCTCGCCGACCACGGGCTCGACGACCCACGAGCCGTCCGGCCCCGCGACGCAGGAGCCGCCGTCGTATAGCACCTCGCCGTCTGAGGCCATCCGGTCGCGCAGAGGCAAGCCCGTTGGAATATCTGAATCACCGATCAGCCCACTCGCCGAGATGACATAGCTGCGCGACTCCATCGCGATGAATCGCGTGATGTCGCGCGTCAAACGCTCGCACCCAGGCCAGATCGCCACATGCAGATCCACGCCCTGGGCGTGCAGCGCCGCCCGGGCCAGCGGCATCCAGTTCTCCCAGCAGTTGAGCGCCCCCAGGCGAAACTCTCCCATGTCATGCGCCACGAGCGCCGCCCCGTCGCCCACGCCCCAGGCGAGACGCTCCTCGTACGTCGGCATCAACTTACGATGCACGCTGCGGACCTCGCCTGTGTCATCGATGACCACGCACGAGCAGTAGATCGTGTGCCCGCCGCGATCCAAGGGGCGCTCGGCGACACCCAGCACGCCCCACATCCCTCTCTCGCGGAGGGCATCGCGAATGGGATCCAGATCGCCTCGTTCAATCGTGACCGCCTGTTCCAGATAGATCGCGTGCAGAGCCTTCTGGTCGGCGTCGTCAAACCGCGCGCCGTCCGTTCGGCAGAGCCAGACCGGATACGCCGGAAGCAGCGTCTCGCCGAAGCAGACTAGTTTCGCCCCGCCGTCGCTCGCCTCATGGATCGCGCCGACAATCCGCTCGCACGTCGCTTCCCGATCGAGCAGCACCGGAGCAATCTGGGCGATAGCTACTTTCAACACGGCCTCCCACCCGATCGTAGTGCGTGCCGTGCGGCATTGGCCCGGGCTGTCTGGGGGCCGTGGTATGAGGAGGCTCTGCGACGAATGCCACGCGATCGGTCAGCGACGCCGGCAAGCCGTTGGTACGCCGGACCCGCAAGGCGATTGCGACACGCCCCACGGCGGCCGCCCTGTGCCTACCACGCCGCGAGAATCGCTCCCATCGCCATCAACGCAACAAGGTGATACGACGTGTCGATAACAAAGCCCTTCATCGGGCGCATCGCCCCGAGCTGTGTCGTGCAGGCGCACGCCCCGCCGAAGCCGAGCCACATGAGAGCCCCGAGCACGATCCCCTCGCCGACGCCCGCCTCGCCGATCGTCGCCAGCAGCATCGCCAGCACCAGCGCGCTCAGCAGGTTGCAGACAAACATCGCCGGGAACGTCGCCGCCGGGTTCTGCGCCGTCTGCATCGCCGCGATGTCCTCGTCGCTCAGCTTGTACGCCCTGATCCACGCCTTGGCGAACAGCACCGTGTACCACAGCGCCCCGATCATGAAGCTCACCACCGCCGCGGCGACGATCGCCAGAAAGTTCAGTCCCTCGGTCGAGAGCGGCATGCCCATTCCTTTCCAGTCCCATCCCCAGAATCCCGAGCCAACCGCTGGCCCGGGCGAATCCTCAGCCCTTGGCGGTCTCCTCCAGCGCCTGGAAGTACGCCCGCAACTGCTCGACCGCATCGTCGAACGGTCCGATGTGCCCCGCCGCGCGCGCCTGCATCACCCCGCCCTCCATCGCCGTGAGCACGAACCGCGCGAGCTGCGTCCGGTCGATCCACGCCGGCAGGCGATCGCCCGCGGCTTCGAGCCAACGCTCCACGCCCTTGGCCCAGTTCTCGAAGTTCGTGTGGATCAGATCCCGCACCTGCGGGTTGGAGTCGCCAAGCTCCAGCGCCAGGTTTCCGATTGGGCAGCCCAGCGTGCATTTGGTCATCTCCAGCCCGTGCCGATACCACGCCAACAGCGCGAACACCCGCTCGATCGGATCCTGGGTCGCTCCCTCGGCGGGCGCCAGCACGATCGGCTCCAACCCCTTGATATACCGCTCCAAGACCCCGACGAGCAGCGCCTCCTTGCTCGGAAAAAAGTGATACAGAGATCCGCTATTCACCTCGGCCTCGCGCAGGATCGTCGCGATCCCCGTCGCGTGGTACCCCTGCTCGTGAAACAGGCGCGAGGCGACCTCCAGGATCCGCGTTCTCGTGTCTTTGATTGAGCTCACAGTCCTCTCATCGTCGGGTCGGTCCATGTCCTTGAATGATCAATCAAGCACCTGTTGAACGATCAATCAAGCCGGAGCGGCAAAAAACATGTGCCCGCCTGCTCATTGCCATGCCAAATCCGCCGAATCTGTGAGAGGTCCGGATTCAATTCCGTAGAGTGCCGATGGAGCGGTCGCGGAGCACCGCGCCTGTCGCCGCCGCGTCGCGCACCCGGCGGCGTTCTCGGACCTGCAACAGGAGCGATGTGGATGATGTTGAAGAATATGCGATGTGCGGTCGGTCTGGCGATCGTGCTGGCGGCCGGTCAGGCCTGGGCCCAGTGCTCCGATCATCGGCAGCCGCCGCGCCCGATCGATGCGCCGCTCAACCAGTACACCTACACCCTCCAGCACATGCCCAGCGTCGATGCGGCCCCCGACGGCAAGATGGTCGTCGCCTGGGCGAGCCGGCGCCAGGAGGCCATGACCTACGGCATCTTCGCACGTCTCACCGACGAGCTCGGCCAGCCCCTGGGCGATGAGGTCCACGTCAACGCATACATGCCCGGCACGCAGGTCGAGCCCGCCGTCGCGACCGCGGCGGACGGCGCCACCTGGATCGCCTGGGCCAGCGACCGCCAGGACGGCGATCGCGGCTCGATCATCGCCCGCCGATTCCAGATCATCGGCGACACGCTCGAGCCCATGGGCGGCGAGATCCCCGTGAACGCCACCCGCGCCGGTCACCAGCACCGGCCCGGCATCGCCTCGCTCGCCGACGGCACCACGATGGTCGTCTGGAACAACACCAGCGCCGGCGGGCGGATGGTCCTCGGTCGCGTCTTCGATAGCGAGGGCACGCCGGTGACTGGCGAGATCGCGCTCGCGGGCGACGACGCCCATCTCGCTGCGACCCCGACGGTTGTTGAAGCGGGCAATCGGTTCGTCGTCGCCTGGGGCGGCGTCCAGACCGACGGCACGCCCGCCGGCATCTTCGCGCGCACCTTCGACGCCGATGGACAGCCCACGACCGACGCCTTCGAGGTTGTGCCCCCGAGCATCGCGGCCATCGAACCCTCGATCGACGCCAACGCGCGCGGCGATGTCGCGATCGCGTGGCTCGAAACCCGCGGCACCCTGGGTTACGACGCCAAGGCCCGCCGATTCACAGCTTCGGGCGAGCTCGCGGGCGAGCCCATGACAATTGCGACCTGTGATGACTCGTGGAAGAGCGGCGCGACCGTCGCGATGGCCGACGACGGGCGATTCTGCGTCAGCTACACCACCATCACCGGCGAGCCGGACCCCAACGAGATGCGTGCTTCGTCGCCCTCGGACATTTTCGGCGTGTTTTTCGACGCCGACGGCAAGCAGGTGGGCGAGCCCGTGCGGGTCCATGAGTTCGCCGAGGGTCGCCAGGCGTCGGAGACGCCGTCGGCACGCCGGGCCGTCTGGGGCTCGCGAGCGATGCCGGCATTCTCCTGGGAGGGCCGGACCGGTCGCGACGGCTCGGGCGTCGCGCTCAGCGTGCTCGTGCCTCCCGGGTTCGATGCTCGGTTCGCGGATGCCGACGACGCGGGCGGCCTGGACTTCTCGCGCGAGCAGGTCGCCCAGTCGGCCTCGATCCCGCCGATCTTCGATGAGGACTGGGTTCCGCCGCCGCCGGATGATCGCATCCGCCCCGCGGGCACGGATTTCGGCTTCGAGGCCTGGGGCGGCACGGGCTGGACCCCGCCGGACCCGGATATCTCCGTCGGCCCCAACACGCTGGTGGGCGTGGTCAACGTCGAGGGCAAGATCTTCGACAAACAGGGCAACGAGTTGTTCGTGCAGGATCTCGTGCCGTTCTTCGCCTCGGTCGGGGCGAACGGCTTTGTGTTCGATCCGATCGCGGTCTACGACCGCCACAGCGGGCGGCACATCATCGCGGCGGTCGAGCACACCGGCGGCAACGTGAGCTGGCTCAACGTCGCGGTGAGCAAGACCTCCGATCCACAGAACGGCGCCGACTGGTGGAAGTACCGCCTTAACACGACCAATCAAACCAACAACGCGACGTTCCTCGATTACCCGAACATGGGCGTGGATGAGGAGGCGATCTACATCACCGGCGACTACTTCGGCGGCACCGGTGGAAACTGGGTGCATATCTTCGACAAGGCGCCCATGCTCAGCGGCCAGCCGACGTCCATGAATACCGTGCGAACCTCGGGTTCGCTGCGCTCGCTCGGTGCGACAAACCACATCGACGCGGACGCCCCCGGCGGGTACTTTGCGACATCGTTCGGTAACAGCGATACTCAGATCACCATACACGCGATCACCGACCCTAACGGATCGCCCCAGCTCAGCACGACAACAATCAATGTTCCCAGTTACAGCCAGCCGCCCGGTGCCGCGCAGCAGGGGACCGGCACGCGGATCAGCACGGTCGACCTGCGCATCAAGAACGGCGTCTACCGCAACGGATCGCTCTGGCTTGCGCACAACATCGGCATCGACGGCGTCGCCCAGGCCCGCTTCTACGAGTTCGCCATGAACGGCTGGCCAACCAGCGGCAACCCGCCCACGCTTGTTCAGTCCGGCGAGATCGATCTCGGCCCGGGCATTTACACATACTTCGCCGACCCGGGCGTCGACGACGACAACAACCTGGTCATGCAGTTCAACCGCTCCAGCGCCAGCGAGTTCGTGAGCATCCAACGCACATTCCGGATGTCCGACGACGCGCCGGGCACCGTTCGCGACCCCCTCCAGGTCCAGACAAGCACCAACGCCGATCTCTCCGGACGCTGGGGCGACTACACCGGCATCGACGAGGATCCGGTCCAGCCCAGCACCTTCTGGGCGCACGATGAGTACAACCGAGGCGGCTGGGGCACCTGGTTCGGCCAGATCCAGCTCGCCGGCGTCGATTTCATCTTCCCCAGCGGCGTCCCCGAGATCATCGATCCCAGCGGCGCGACCATCCGCGTCGAGGTCTCCGGCGTCGGCGGGTCCGAACCGGCGCAGGGCACCGGCAAGCTCTTCTACGACCCCGAGCAGGACGGCTCGTTCGTCGAGGTCGCCATGAACGAGGTCTCGCCGAATGTCTACGACGCGCGGCTCCCCGCGGTCGCATGCCTCGATTCGATCGACTTCTACTTCACCGCCGACGACACCAACGGCGTGACCTTCACCAACCCCGCGGGCGCACCGGATGCCCCCTACACCTCGCTCTCGGCCGGCGAATCCATCATCGCCTTCGAGGACAACTTCGAGGGCGATCTCGGCTGGTCCGCCGAGAACCTGGGCGCGAGTTCGGGCGAGTGGCAGCGGGGCGTGCCGGTCAACGATCCGGGCTGGGAGTACGATCCCTCCGGTGACGGCGACGGCTCCGGCAGCGCGTATCTCACGCAAAACCAGATCGGCAACACCGACGTCGACGGCGGCTCGGTCCGCCTCACCAGCCCCGCGTTCGACATGTCCGCCGACGGCCAGTACACGATCGAGTATCTGTACTACCTGCGTCTGACCAACTCCGGCGCGGAGGACGGCCTGCTGGTCGAGGTTTCCAGCAACGGCCTCAACGGCCCGTGGACGACCGTGATCGACCACACGACCGACGGCGGGCTCTCCTGGCGCAGCCACGAGATCAGCCAGAGCGACCTCGCCGGCCTCGGTGTCCCGCTGACCAACAACATGCGGATGCGGTTCACCGCCCGCGACAGCGACCCGCAGAGCATCGTCGAGGCCGGCGTCGACGGCTTCAGCGTCTCGGCGCTCGGCTGCGGCGACGACGGCTGCCCGGCGGACCTCGACGGCGATGGCGACGCCGACGCCGACGACTTCTTCGCCTATCTCGACCTGTTCGCCTCGGGTGACCCCGAGGCCGATCTTGACGGCGACGGCGACACGGACGCCGACGACTTCTTCGCCTATCTCGACCTGTTCGCCCAGGGCTGCTGATCCGGCGGCACTCATTTCAGATGCAAGGGGCGGGCCTTCGGGCCCGTCTTTTTTTGGCGGCGCCGCGTGCCGACGCGACTAGCGCGGTCCCCATACCCTTGGCGACCTCGGGGGTTCTCTCGCGTGAGCATTCTCTCTTCCATCACGCTCATCCTGCTCGCCGGCATCGGTGCGCAGTGGCTCGCGTGGCGCATCCGCGTGCCGAGCATTCTCCTGCTGCTGCTCGCGGGCATGCTCCTCGGCCCGCTCTCGCTGCTCATTACGGGCGCCGAGACGCCGGTGCTCGACGCCTCGGGGCTCTTCGGCGATGCGCTCGTTCCCCTGGTCTCCCTCTCTGTCGGGCTGATTCTCTACGAGGGCGGGCTGACCCTGGACATCCGCGAGATCGCCGCGGCACGCAAGGCCGTGTTCTCGCTGGTCACGATCGGCGCGGGCGTCACGATGCTGCTCGCCGGCGGCCTCGCGTATTTCCTGCTCGGTCTGCCCTTCGAGCTCGCCGCCCTGTTGGGTGCGATTCTGACGGTGACCGGCCCGACGGTCGTCGGGCCCCTGCTTCGGCATGTGCGCCCAAAGGGCAAAGTCGGGGCGATCCTGAAGTGGGAGGGCATCGTCATCGACCCGATCGGGGCCATGCTCGCGGTGCTCGTCTTCGAAGCCGTCGCGGCCATCGGGTCGGGACACTCTTCTCACGTCGCGATGGGCGTCGCCGAGGGGCTGCTGCTGACGATCATCGTCGGCGGGGGCATAGGCGTGCTATGCGCCTGGGTGCTCACAGAGATGATCCGGCGCTACTGGATCCCCGACTCGCTCCAGAATCCGGTCTCGCTGATGCTCGTCGCGCTCTCCTTTGCCGCCGCCAACAGCGTCCAGCACGAGGCAGGCCTGTTCGCGACCACGGCGATGGGCGTGGCGCTGGCCAACCAGCGGCGGGTCCGCATCCACCACATCGTCGAGTTCAAGGAGAACCTGCGGGTCCTGCTGATCTCGGGCCTGTTTATCGTGCTGGGCGCGAATCTCGCCCTCGAGGATCTCCAGGCCATCGGCTGGAGAGAGCTGCTCTTCGTGGTTTTGCTCATCCTGATCGTGCGCCCGGCGAGCGTCTTTACCGCGACGAGCGTGGAGAAGCTCACGCGGGCCGAGCGTCTGTTCTTGAGCTGGGTGGCGCCGCGCGGGATCGTCGCTGCCGCCGTTGCATCGGTCTTCGCGCTGCGCCTTGCCGGGGGTGATGGCGTCGATCCGTCCGCCGAGCCGACCGCGATGCAGGAGGCCGCGGGGCGGCTGGTTCCCATCACCTTCACGGTCATCATCGGCACGGTGCTGGTCTACGGGCTGAGCGCCAGCCGCGTCGCCCACCGGCTGGGAGTCGCCGACCAGGATCCCCAGGGCGTGCTCATCATCGGCGCGCACAAGTGGGCCCGGGAGATCGGTCGAATGCTGCTGAGCAAGCAGATCCCGGTCGTGCTCGTCGATACCAACCGCATGAACCTGCGCGAGGCGCGCATGGCGGGTCTGCGCGTGAAGCACGCCAACGTGCTCGAGGAGGGGATCGCCGAGGAGCTCGAGCTCACCGGCATCGGACGCGTGCTCGCCCTCACGCCCAACGACGAGGTCAACGCCCTGGCCCTCCAGCAGTTCGTCGGCCGGTTCGAGCGGGCCGAGCTCTACCGCCTGCCCATGAGCGCCGGCGATACCGAGATCTCCGCCCACGAGGGACGCCCCTTGTTCGCCAAGGGCCTGACCTATGCGCAGGTCGCCTCACGCTTCGGCTCCGGGCACATCCTCAAGGCGACGCGGCTGAGCGAGGAGTTCCCGTTCGAGGCGTTCCGCGTGCTCTATGGGGCCGCGGCGATCCCGATGTTCACGTTGTCCGCGGAAGGACGCATGCAGGTGCTCACGGCGGACAAGTCCCCGCAGCCCGCCGCCGGCGACACCGTCATCGCGCTGGTGGATCCCGAGGCGCTCTTCATGGGTGCTCCGCGCGGGCCCGCCGAGGACCAGCCGACCCCCGTCTGAGCCTCCCCCCTACACTCGAAATCCCATGAGTGAGACCAAGAGAACGACCCTTCCCAACGCGCGGACGACGCCCCGATTCGCGGGCCCCTGCACGTTCTGCCGATATCCCCTGCTCGAACTGGTCGAGAGCGAGCATCTGCCGGTCGACTGGGCGATCTACGGCGCGCCGTTCGATTCCGGCGTGACCTACCGCCCCGGCACGCGCTTCGGCCCACGCGCCATCCGCGACGCCTCGCAATACGTCAAGCCCTACTCGATCCCCCACGACATCGACATCACCGAGGCGCTCAGCCTCGCCGACGCCGGCGACGCCCCGGTCAATCCGTTCGATTGCAAGCAAAACGCCGAGCGGATCTATGAGTTTGCCCGCGACCTGCCCGACCCCGACCACACCCGCCTCATGGCGATCGGCGGGGACCATTCGATCGCCTACGCGAACATCCGCGCGACCTGGGAGCGCCGCGGCAAGCCCGAAGGCGGCCTGCCGCTCATCCACTTCGATTCCCACCTGGACACCGTGGACATGACCCTCGGCGAGAAGTGGTCCCACGCCTCGCCGTTCATCCGCGCCGTCGAGGGCGGGTTCATCGACCCCAAGCGCATGCTCTCGGTCGGCATCAAGGGACCGCTCAACACCAAGACCGACCTGGCCTACGCCAAGGAGCACGGCGTCACCATCGTCACCTACGAGCAGTTCCAGGCCGAGGGCACACGCACCATCGACGCCTTCGTCAACGAACTGGGCGAGGAGCCCTGCTATCTCACCTTCGACATCGACGTGATCGACCCGGCCTACGCCCCGGGCACCGGCACCCCCAGCATGGGCGGCATCACCAGTGCCGAGGCGTTCGCGCTGCTCCGCCGCCTCGCGGGCATCGAGGTGGTCGGCGCGGACGTCGTCGAGGTGCTCCCCGACCGCGACGTCGCCCAGAACACGGCTCTGCTCGCCGGGCACATCATGTTCGAGATCCTGTGCCTCGACGCGGTCCGGCGACGCGATCGCTAAGGCGATTCAGACCGTCTCAGGCCCGGCGCAGCGCGAGCATCAGACGCACCTGTCCCACCGGCTGCTGGAGCTTCTGGGCGATCTCCAGCGGATCCAGCCCCTCGTCGGCGAGGCGGAACACGTCGCGGCGCGTCGCGTCGCCCCCGTCGAAGCTCGCGGGCTGCTGGAGGTCTTTGCTTGGCAGGACCTCGCCCGACACGCCCTGGAGCCTCGCCAGCCGCTCGTCCGCTCGGGCGATCAGCTCTTCCAACGCCTGGGCCTTGGCGTCGAGCTGGGCCGCCAGCGTTCGCGTCAGTTCCGTCGCCTCGGCCTCGTAGGCCTCCGCGGATCGCTTCTGGGCCGACTCGCGGATCCGGTTCAATCGCTCACGAGGATCTTCACCCTGATCGCTCGATCGCCTAGACCGCCCCTTCTTGCGGGCGGCCCGCATCATCGTCCAGCCGATGACCACGAAGCCGATCAGGGCCAACGCCGTCGGCAGCACCGACGAGGGCTGCTTTTCAGGCGTGCCGTTGGGCTGGATGCCCGCCTCTGCGAGCGATTCGGATTCCCCGCCGAGATTCTCCTGCACTTGTCCCAACGCCACCAGACTCCTTTAGCGCCCGCCGGGCGGGTCTCTCAATCCCGCCACTACCATCGGCATGTGCCCGCCGGGACCATCATCCGCCTGCCCGATCGCAGCGACCCCCCGGTCCGCCGGGTTCTGCACCGCTGGCGAACCCTCACCGGCGGCGGGCGCGACCGCAACGCCCACCGGCGCACGCTCATCGCCTGCTCGGGCGGGGCCGATTCCTCAGCCCTCGCCCTGATTCTTCGATCCGCGAGCGACGACTTGGTTGTCTCTCATGTCGTCCATGATTTGCGCGACCGGTCCGAAGCGCTGGCGGATCGGGATACGGCTGCGGCCCTCGCTGACGCCCTGGGCCTGGAGTTCATCGAGGGCGAGGTATCGGTGGCTGGCGGGAAGCACAACGCCGAGGCTCTCGCCCGCAAGGCCCGTTATGGAATGCTCGCCGAGCACGCCGAGCGCTGCCACTGCCCGTTCATCGCGACGGCCCACCACGCCGACGACCAGCTCGAGACGGTCCTGATGCGACTACTTCGCGGCGCGGGCCCGCGCGGGCTCGCGGGCGTCCTGGCGTCACGCCCGCTGGGCGACAGCACGCTGATCCGCCCGATGCTCGCGATCTCGCGAGCCGACGCCGAGCGGATCTGCGAGCGAGCCGGCTGGCGATGGCGCGAGGACGCGACCAATCGCGACCTCTCGCGCCTGCGCGCCAGATTGCGCGAGCGGGTCTTGCCGGAGCTGCGGACGATCGAGCCGCGTGCCGGCGAGCGGGCCGTCGAGGCCGGCGGGCTCCTCCAAGAAGCCGGCGAACTGATCCGAACGCGAGCGAGCGAGCTGCTGCCGGACGCTCAGGGAGGGCGGATCGAGTTCGATCGCGATGCGATGCGCCCCCAGCCCGATGTGATCGTGGGGGAGATCATCCGTCTCGCGGTCGCGAACCTCTCCGGCGTTGCCTCCGATCGCCTGCCCAGACGGGTCATCGCCCGCGTGATCCGAGCTCTGCGGGAACAACGGGGGGAGTCCAAGCGGTTTACCCTCCGCGGCGCCGAGATCCGCCTCGACGCCGACACCCTCTCGATCGCGGCGACCGAACGCGACAGAAAGGACAATGACGTTGGCTGAACAACCCACCATCGCACTCGTCGGGCACTGCGGCCCCGACTCGTTCATGCTCCGCAGCGCCGTCTCGCGCTTCGCCCCGGGCGCCAGCGTCGTCTCGCTCGAATCGCCAGAGGATCTGGAGCCCTCGCTCGATTCGCTCGACGTGCTGCTGGTCAATCGGGTGCTCGACGGCGGCTTCCGCCAGTCCAGCGGGATCGAGCTCATCCAGAGCCTCGCCAGCCGCGACGGCGCGCCGAAGATGCTGCTCATCAGCAACTTCGACGACGCTCAGAGTCAGGCCGAGGCCGCCGGCGCGATGCCCGGCTTCGGCAAGCGGGATCTCTACGACGACGCGTCCCGCCAGCGCCTCAACGACGCCTTGCAGGCCGGCGTGGGCGAGCGCTCCGGCGGCTGATCGCCCCAACATAATCACCCCGCAACCTGATCGTCGCAACCTGATCGTCGCAACTGGGGCGTGCTCCGTCCGCTACGCTCCCCATCCCGCCGCGTCGGCGGACGAGGAGCCCGCGAGCGATGATCGACGAGCACATCCCCGTTTCCGAATACCGCGCGCGGCGTGAGAAGGTTCTGCGATCGCTCAAGGGCGCCGTCGGCGTCGTCTTCGCGGGCGACGGCTCGCCGCCGCTGGTCGGCCAGTGGCGACCGAACACCCACTTCTACTACCTCACCGGCCTGGCCCGCGAGCCCGGCGCCTCGGTGCTGTTCGATCCGAAGAACCCCGATCCGACGCGCCGGTGCGTGCTGATGCTCAAGCCGCGTGATCCGGAGATGGAGGACTGGGACGGCCTGCGCGAGCCGATCGGCCTGCCGCTGCGCAAGCAGACCGGCTTCGACAAGGTCGTGCGATCGACGTACCTGCCGCGGATGCTCACGATGGCCGCGAGGCGATCCAAGCGATTGGCGTGTCTGGATCCCGTCGGCAGCTACATGGGCAAGGTGCCCGAGGACCTGTCGATCTTCCGCAAGATCGCTGAGCGCATGGTGGGGGTGTCGATCGAGGATAAGACCGAGCTCTTGAATGAGCTGCGCAGCGTCAAGTCCAAGCACGAGGTCGCGGTCATGAAAAAGGCGATCAAGGCGACTGCCGCGGGCTTTGACAAGGTGCTCCAGGCGCTCGAGCCGGGCCGATCCGAGGCCGAGATCCACGCGGTCCTCGACGGCGTCTTCCGCGAGCACGGCTCGACCGGCCCGGCGTACAACCCCATCGTCGGCGCGGGCGTCAACAGCACCGTCCTGCACTACAACGCCAACGACCAGCCGATCGAAGACGGCGATCTTGTCTGCATCGACGCGGGTGCGGAGTACGGGCGCTACGCGGCGGATGTCACGCGCACCTTCCCCGCCAACGGCAAGTTCTCGGAGCGCCAGCGCGAGATCTACGAGATCGTGTTGCGAGCAGAAGAAGCCGCGATCCGCGCCGCCAAGCCCGGCGTGCGCTTCCACGAACTCGACGAGGCCGCCCGCGCGATCATCGAGAAGGCCGGCTTCGGCGATCAGTACATCCACGGCATCGGGCACCATCTGGGCCTGGAAGTCCACGACGCAAGCCCCGATGCGCCGCTCGCCGCAGGCGCGGTGATCACCATCGAGCCCGGCATCTACTTGCGCGATGAGAAGATCGGCGTGCGCATAGAGGACGACATCCAGATCACCGCCAACGGCTCACGCAATCTCACCAAAGCGATCATCAAGGATCCCGACGAGATCGAAGCGGCGATGCGAAAGGCCAAGCGAGCGCGCTAGTAGAGGCCCTGGCGCAAGAGCGCTGTGCGTCAACAGGCGGAGAGATCGAACAAATGCGAATGACCGAGCGACGTGCCACCAGCCGTGGCTTTGCACGGCTGGTGCTTCCGGGAGAGCGCCATGAAACACCAACCGCTCAAAGCAGCGGTTGGCGGCACGACGCGAGACACACGCGCGAGCATCCTGCCGCGCAGCACTTGTGACAAACGACGCAAATGGCTCGCAAGCCTGGGCTCCGAGTACGTCCGCTTGTTCACTTGCTTTCGAACTCGCCGAACGCGAGCGAGTCGCTATCCCTCGAGATCTACCCGAGGCCGCCCCTTACCCTTCGGACGATACAGCACACGCTCCTCACGATCCTCGTGCGTCTCCTCGTCGGCGTTCTTCTTCAGGTTCCGTACCGCCTCGGCGAGTTCCACCTGATCCACGCTCAGCTCGACCTGATCGCCCTGGCGAGCCTTGTCGCGGGCCCGCTCGCTCTCCTTCTCTTTCTCGTTGGCGCGCAACCGCGTCGCCGCGGCCTGCTGCACCCCGGCGACCGACTGAGCGACACTCGGACCGAACGCTGTCATGGATCTCACATCGGCAAAAACCGCGCGATGCCTTGAGGCAACCCGGGGGCAAAGCACCCAATGGCGGCGATCATTGCGCCAATCATCGCGCTATCGGACCGGGCCTCAAACGCCGATCGTGTTCACGCCGCAATCGACGTAGATGTTCTCGCCCGTGACGCCCGCCGCCAGATCGCTGCACAGCCACGCGGCGGTCCCGCCCACGTCCGATCCCTCGACGTTCCGACGCAGCGGCGACCGCGTCTCGTTGTGCTTGGAAATCTCGTCGGCCCCGCCGACGGCGCTGGACGCCAGCGTCCTGAGATACCCGCCGGAGATCGTGTTCACCCGGATCCCGTGCTCGCCCAGCTCGCTGGCGAGATAGCGAGCACTCGACTCCAGGCACGACTTGGCGATCCCCATGACGTTGTACCCCGGCACCACCTTCTCGGCCCCGTAGTAGCTCATCGCCAGGATCGTCCCGCCGCCGGAATCGGCCATGATCGGCTTGGCCCGCGCCGCCATCGCCACCAGCGAGTAGGCGCTGATATCGATCGCCCCCAGATACGCCTCCCGCGGCGTCTGGTGGAAGTTGCCCTTCTGCAACCACTCGCGATCCGCGAACGCGATCGAATGGATCAGGTAATCCATCTTCCCGAACCGCTCGGCGTACGCGATGAAGCACGCGTCCATGCTCTCATCCGAGCCGCCATCCAGCGGCTGGAGCCAGGGATCGCTCACCCCCAGCTTCTCGATCGATCGGCGGGTCCGTCGCTCGTTCTTCTCGCCCGGCATGTGCGTGAACGCGCACGTCGCTCCCTGCTGGATCAGCGATTGGGCGATGAACCACGCGTACGACCGCTCGTTGGCGATCCCCACGACCAAGCCGACCTTGCCGTCCAGCAGACCCATCGCGTCACACTCCGTTCTGGGGGCGTTCTTTGGGTGTTCTCTGGGCATTCGGAGCCCGAATCAGCGAGTGTACGCCTCGTATCATCCGCCGATGCCGCCCGCGAGCGATCCCAACGAGCTGTCCCTGGAGGACTTGTACGCGAGCTTCGCCGAGACCGGCCTCGTGCGACGCCTGCTGGAGCTCACCCGCGATGAGGATCTGGGCCCGGATCGCCTCGACGCGACGACCGAGGCCACGCACGAGGGCGATCGCCCCGCGGCCGCGAGGATCGTGTTCCGTCAGGCGGGCGTGGTGAGTGGACTCGCGATCCTGCCCGATCTCATCGAGGTCTTCGGCGGCGACATCTCGTCCAAGCCCCTCGCACATGATGGTCAGGCCGTGGGCGAGGGCGAACCCGTCTGCGGGCTGCGAGGCTCGACGCACGCGATCCTCCGCCTCGAGCGCACGGCACTCAATCTCGTCGCCCGCCTCTCGGGCGTCGCCACCCGTACCTCAGCATTTGTCGACGAGATCGCGCGAGCGGCACCCGGCGTGAAGGCGCGTGTGCTCGATACCAGGAAGACGACGCCCGGTCTCAGGCTGCTCGAAAAGTACGCCGTGCGCTGCGGCGGGGGCCTCTGCCACCGCCTCGGCCTGCACGACGCGCTGCTCATCAAGGACAACCACCTCGCCGGCCTCGCGCTCCACGAGATCACGGCGTTCGTCGCGGCCGCCGCGGCGCGGGCGCGGTTGTCATCGAGCCCATTGCAGTTCATCGAGGCCGAGGCCGACACGCTCGAGCAGTTTGACGCCCTGCTGGATCTCCCGCCCGGAACGATTGACGTCGTGCTGCTCGACAACATGACGCCGGAAGTGATGCGGGACGCTGTCCGCGGGCGCGACGCCCGAGCGCCCGCCCTCCAACTCGAGGCCTCCGGCGGCGTCCGCCTCGACACGATCGCCGAGATCGCGCGCACCGGCGTCGATCGCATCAGCGTCGGCGGGCTCACCCACCAGGCCGTCTCCCTCGACGTCGCCCTCGAGATCGAGCCGTGACCGACGCGGAGCGATTGCGCCACGCCTGCCAGGAGAACGCGCTCGCGGATCACGTCGCAATACTTGACGAGGTCGGCTCGACGCAGGACGCGGCGTTCGATCTCGCCAGGGAGCGCGGCCCGACCCTGGTCCTCGCTCGCCACCAGGCCGCCGGCCGCGGCAGACGCGGCCGCCCCTGGCACGAACGCCCGGGACTGGGATTGGCCTGCACGCTCGCCCTGCCGACCGATCGCGTGGACCCGGTCGAGATCTCACCTCGCGTGGCCGTCGCCTGCGCGCTCGCTATCGAGCGGGCGGGTCTGCCTCATGCACGGATCAAGTGGCCCAACGACATCCTCGACGAAGCTGGCCGCAAGCTCGCCGGCGTGCTCATCGAGATCCGCGACGCCTGGGCCCTGATCGGCACGGGTATCAACGTCCTGCACCAGTCTGAGGACTTCGCCGAAGAGCTCCGTGATCGAAGCGTCTCGCTTGCTATGCGAGGCGTGCGTGTGACGCCGATCGATCTCGCCGAGCATTTAGTTGCCGAACTCCGTCGCGCACTCGACGAACCGCCCGAACGGATCTTGGCCGCCTGGCGAGCGAGAGACGCACTCCTCGAGACTCATCAGACCTTCTCGATCTCCAATCGCTCGGTCACCGGCGTTGTCGAGTCGATCGACCCGTTTCGCGAGATCCTCGTGCGGACCGCGGACGGACCGAAACACTTGGATGCACGCCTCGCCTCGCTCGACTCAACGCAAGACGCCTGAGCGCGCACCGCAGCCGGAGATGGTGCCGTGGTGTGAGGAGGCTTTGCGACGAACGCCACGTCGAGCGTGCAATCGCGTGGCCTTCGCTCGAAGACTCGCTCAAACCACGGCACCCGCAAGTCGCGCGGCGGCGCCATGTTGCTTCACACGAGCGTCGACGGAGTTCGATGTCCACCTCTCGCCAAGGTCTCTGGCCTATCTGATTTCGATCCCGCTCAACCGCAGCAGCGTCTCGAACGCCTCGCCGAACACGAAGTTCACGTCGCCGAACTCCGCGCCCGCGACGTTCTGATCCAGATGGCTGAACAGCAGATCGACGCTGCCCATGGGCGAGACCGAGCCATCCTGGGCGTCGATCAGCTCAATGGTCCCCTCGGTCGCCGCTCCCTGGGCGTCCATGCGCACCAGGCGGGCGTCGTAGCGGATCGTCGTGCCGGGGATCGCCTCGCGCTCAAAGCTCGCCCGCTGGATCTTCGCCAGCAGCACCTTCTCCTTGAACCCGCTGGCGTGTCCGACCAGAAGCCCGGCGCTCTGGGCCATCCCCTCAATGACAAGCGACGCCGGCATGACCGGGATCGCACCCTCACCGTCGTGCAGGTGCTCCTCGGCCATCGTCACGTTCTTGATCGCGACCAGACGCTCGCCGGGGGTCAGCTCGACGATCCGATCGATCCACAGCCAGCGCATCAGCCCGCGGCCTGGAGCTTCGTCTCGCAGAACCGCACGATCGCGTCCACCGTGAAGATCTCCGGCACCTTGGCGACCCGCGGGTCCGATTCCAGCTCCCCGAAATCGGCGTGCGGCAGACGCTCCTTCAATGCGGCAAGGCCCTTGTCGGTGAGCTTGCCGTCCGCGACATACTCATGGTCCTGCGCGACGTTGTCAGGGAACAGCTCGCCCTCTTCCACCCGGAACCCGAACACCTGCTCGAGCTGGAACTTGATGTCGAGGAAGTCGATCGACTCGGCCCCGAGGTCCGTCGTCAGGCGCGCGTCCGATTGCACCTCGTCCTCGTCGACCGCGAGGGACTCGACCAGCACGTCTCGAACCTTTGCGAAGATCTCATCGCGTTGCATTCACACCTCGTCTGCCAGCTCTCGAGGCAACCCCCTGTGGGCCCCAAAACGGGGCCGCGAGGGCCCATCTTAGCGGCTCCCGGCGGCCTCGCCCACCCCCGATGGATCGAGCCGAACGCCGCCCATTCGCGCTTCGCGAAGGGTCAGCTTCCCTACGACCGCCTGCGATCCGTCACTCGCCCCGGGATCAAGCACGACGCCCGAGCCCTGAAACTCCGCCGAATCCGCCCCCATCTCTTTCAAGCGGACCTCGACCCTGAGCACCTGGCCCGGACGGACCATGCTGCTGTATCGCACGCCCCGAGCCCCGCCGAGCACCCATGCGCCAAATCGCTCATCGCGTTTTCGCAGGAGCAACCGACAGGCCTGAGTCATCGATTCAAGCATCAGGACGCCGGGCATCACGGGGAAGCCTTCGAAGTGGTCTTGCAGGTACTCCTCGCCGGAGCTGAGCGCCCGTACGCACACCAGGCGATCCTCGCTTTGCTCCAGCACCCGATCCACGAACGAGAATCGCACCGACGCCACCTCCTGAGCCCGGAGCATACGCTCCATTTCTCATGGCCCGCCTGCAAAGCCTCGGCGTGTGCGTCCGCGAGGGCGAGTTCTCCGAAACCAGCCAGGTCGTTACCGTCTTCACCCACGAGCACGGCATGGTCCGGGGCCTGGCAAAGGGCGCCCGCCGTACAAGCGGCTCTTTCGACGGCGGGATCGAGCTGCTCAGCCGGGGCGAGCTGCTCTGGGTCCCCAAGCCCGCCGGCCAGCTCGCAACGCTGACCTCCTGGACGGTGCTGGGCACATCGCCGGCGATTCGGGCGTCCTGGGCTCGCTGGGCCGGCGCGATGTATGTGTGCCAGCTCGTCGCCGCGCTTTTTCAAGAAGGTGACCCGCATCCCACGACATTCGACCGGCTCGTCGAGGCGACCGACGCGCCGACGCTCGAGCCCCTCGCCGAGCTGCTCGCGCTCATGTGGACCGTCCTGGAAGACGCGGGGTTCCGCATCGAGTTAGAGAACGACATCGTCCACCCCGGGCCACTCGCGCTCACCGACACGCTCGTCTTTGTCCCATCACGCGGCGGGTTCTCGGCAGCGCCGTCCGAGAACGCCTGGCGCGTGCGGTCATCGACGGTCGAGTGCCTCCGTGGAGTTGCTGGGAATACAGGCTCCACAAGCGAGGCGATTCGGCGTGCGATCCGTCTGCTGCACGCCTATGCGCGGGACATTCTCGGACGCGAGCTGTCGAGTTGGAGCGCACTGGATGCCATCGTTCGAGAAGCCTGACGCGAGGGAAACCCCTCGAAGTCTTCGGTGGTCGTGGGCCGCGTCAAGAGCAGCCTGAGGGTGGTCGATCTACTGCTTTGCGGGCGCGGGCCGTGCCCGCGACCGATCCCGGGCCCGATTATGAACAGCGAACTGCTCGACAAGATCCTCGGTTGTTCGGAACTCCCCTCGCTCTCCGCGGTCGCGGCGCGCATCATCGACCTGACCAGCGACGAGGATGTCTCGATCGACGAGCTCGCCGCGACCATCCAGAACGACCAGGCGCTGGCGGCCAAGGTCCTCAGGACCGTGAACTCCAGCTTCTATGGCCTCCGCGAGCCGTGCTCAACGGTTCCCCGGGCCTTGGTCATGCTGGGCCTGCGCCCCGTCAAGGCGCTGGCGCTGAGCTTCTCGCTGGTCTCGGCGGTGAAGGACAAGGCGGACCCCGAGTTTGATTATGTCGAATATTGGCGTAGAGCCCTGTTCACCGCGATCGCCGCCAAGGCCATCCTCGAGCGCGACGGCCGCTCTGAAGAGGCCGACGAGGCATTTCTGGGCGGACTGCTCCAGGATATCGGCGTGCTCGCGATGTACGCGGGCATCGGGTCGGAATACCTCGACCTGATCGCCGAGACCCAGGGTGAGCACGCGAGCCTCGGCAGGCGCGAGCTGGAAACCTACGAGCTGCAGCACGCCGACATCGGCGCGATGCTCGCCGCCCGCTGGAAGCTCCCCGAGCAACTCGTCATGCCGGTGAAGTTCCACGAGCGCCCCACCGCGGCGCCGAGCAGTTGCGCGAGGATCGTCCGGGCCGTAGCGCTGGGCAATCTGGTCCACGAGTCGCTCACCGCCGAGAACGCGGCGCCCGCCATGCGGCGGGCATACGAGCGCGCGTCGCATTGGTTCGCGATGACCGGCGACGACGTTGATCGGATCGCCCGCGCCACAGCCGAGGGCGCTGACGAGCTCAGCCGATTGTTCTCGATCGACACGGGCCAGAGCCCCGACGCCGACGCCGTGCTGAAGCGCGCGGGCGAGGAGATCGAACGCCTGCAATCCGAGGATCCCTCGCTCGCGGCGTTCGCCGAGCCGAGTTCGATCATGATCGACTCCGACCAGATCGACGACCAGACGGGCGTGTTCAACGCCCTGGGCTTCCGATCCGTGGTCCGCAGCGCCACACACATGGGAGCGATCAAGTCGCTGGCGGTCTGCGTCGTCATCGCCTCGGTGCATGGCCTTCGCGCGGCCATCAAGAGCCAGACCGAGGATGCCGCCGGGGCGTGCGCAAGACGGGTCGCCGCCCAGTTGAAGGACCAGTTCAACCCGATCGGCGGCGTGATGGGGCGATTGGGCGACGACCTCTTCGGCGTCGTGATCACCGGCGCGAATCGCGCCGTGGTGTCGGCGCAGTGCGACGCGCTTCGGGCCGCGATCTTCCATGCCGACCACGAAGACGATCCGAGAGGCGAACTCGTCGCAAGCGTCGGCCTGGCGGTCCTCGATCCGACCTCCACGCCGGCCTTCAAGTCGCCCGAGCAGCTCATAGCCGCCGCCGTCCAGGCAGCCCGCGCGGCCGAGCAGTCCGGCGGCAACGCCACGCGCGTCTTCGTGCCCAAGGCCGCCTGAACGCTTCTCACATATCCTGGCTCACGCCGCGGGCGCTGACGAGGGCGTCAGCATCCCCAGCGTCCTCGGCGAGAAGCTGAACGCCTCGAACACGTCGCGCACGTCCGCGACCGATACCCGTTGCAACGCCGCAAGCTCGTCGTCCAAGGACAGGTATTCGCCGAGCGAGGTCCACAACCGCCCCAAGCGCTGCATGCGATCGCCGGGCCGCTCGCCCGAGGTCGTCGCCTTGGTCTCGGCCTTGGCCTTCACCCGCTCGAGGTCGTCCTCGGTGATGTCGTCGATCAACCCCTCGATCTCCCGCTCCACGACGCGCCATATCTCCTCCAGGCGATCCGGATCGCCCGAGGCGTAGACGAAATACTGCCCCGTTCCGTCGTGCGGATCGAACGCCGCCTGAGCTTCTTCTGCGATCCCCGTCTCGATCAGCGCCCAGTGCAGGCGGCTGTTGTCGCTCCCGCCCAGCAGATGCGCCAGCAGCCCCGCGGTGTATCGCCGCTCGTCGTCCATCGCCGGCGCATCGGCGAGCGCCAAGGCGTACCCGCGATTGACCGTGTCCTTCGACGTTGCGATGCGATCGCCGGAGATCGGCGGGCGGCTCGTGTCGCGCCGCGGGCGCGTCGCGCTCCAACCGCCGCAGAGCTTCTCGATCTGCCCGACCGCCCTCTCGAAGTCGAGATTCCCGGCCAGGGCGACGGTCGTGTTATCCCCGGAGTACCGATCGTCGAAGTACGTCTGCATCCGGTCCCGCTCGAGCCCCTTGATCGACTCCGGCGTTCCCAGCACGCGATACCCCATGGCGTGGCTGCCGAAGTGGCGCTCGCTGACCTCCTCGAAGAGCACCCAGAACGGGTTGTCGGCGTACATCGCGATCTCTTCGAGGATGACCTCCTTCTCGGTGTCGAAATCGCTCTGGCGCAGGGCCGGGCGCATCATCTTGCCCAGCAGTTCCGTCGCGTCGCGCAGGCGCTCGGGCAGGACCTGGGCGTAGAAGACCGTCATCTCGTGGCTCGTGTACGCGTTGTTCCGCGCGCCGATGCGATCGAAGCCCCGGTTGATGTCGTCGGTCGAGAGTTCCTCGGTCCCCTTGAACATCATGTGCTCGAGGAAGTGGCTGACGCCCATGATCTCCTTGGTCTCGTCGCGCGCCCCGGTCCGCACGAAGAACCCCGCCGCCGAGGTCTGGGCCGATGGCTCCACCTCCGCGATGATCGTCAGCCCGTTGTCCAGAACGTGGTGCTTGAACGCGATACTCATGGGCGCAGTGTAAGCGGGTCGCGGTGCAAGCCGCCGGACAGCCGCCGAACGATTCGCGACGAGCAACCGCCCGTGCCGATACACTCCGCCGATGGCGACCGAGCGCATCATCGAGCCGGGAGTGGCCTCGGACATCGAGGAACAGGCCAACTGGTCCCTGCGCCCCACCTGCATCGACGAGTACGTCGGCCAGGCCGAGCTCATCGAGCGCCTCACCATCGCCATCCATGCCGGCAAGGCCCGATCTGAGCCCATCGAGCACGTCCTGCTCCACGGCCCGCCGGGCCTGGGCAAGACCACCCTCGCTCACGTCATCGCCCGGGAGATGGGCGCCCGCGTCCACGCCACCAGCGGCCCGGCACTCACCAAGGGCACCGACCTCGTCAGCGTCCTCACTCGCATGGAGCCCGGCGATGTCCTGTTCATCGACGAGATCCACCGCCTGCCCGTCGCCGTCGAGGAGTTCGTCTACCCCGCGATGGAGGACTTCCGCATCGATGTCCGGATCGACAGCGGCATGCACGCCCGCACGATCCAGCTCGACTGCCAGCCCTTCACCCTCATCGGCGCGACCACGCGCGCCGGCCTGCTCAGCGCCCCGATGCGATCCCGCTTCGGCCTGACCCACCACCTGCGCTACTACTCGCCCGCCGAGCTGCTGGAGATCCTCGACCGCTCCTGCCGTCTGCTCTCGGTGCCCGTCGCGTTGGAGGGTGCTCTGGAGGCGGTCGCCCGGCGCAGCCGCGGCACCCCCCGCATCGCCAACCGCCTCCTCCGGCGCGTCCGCGACTTCGCCCAGGTCCGCGCCGACGGCGACCTCACACCCACGATCGTCGACGACTCGCTCCGCCTGGAAGGCGTAGACGACCTAGGCCTCGACGAGCTCGACCGCGCGTACCTCAAGATCATCCTCGACACCTACGAGGGCGGGCCGGTGGGCTTGGAAACCATCGCGGCGACCATGAACGAGGACGCCGGCACGCTCGAGGACGTCGTCGAGCCGTACCTGCTCCAGATCGGCTTCCTCGCCCGTACGCGGCGCGGGCGATCGCTGACAGCTGCCGGCGCGAGCCACCTCGGCGCTGCCCTTGAACCCAAGCCGCGACCGCAATCGGGTCTGTTCTGACGATTCGCTTCTACGATCCGCGATCCCTCTTTCCTACGAGCCGCGACCGTGAGGGAGCGTGTTGCGTGTCCAGAATTTCATTACATGCTCGACGTGCCACCAACCGCTGCTTTGAGCGGTTGGTGCTTCATAGCGATCTCCCAGAAGCACCAGCCGTGCAAAGCCACGGCTGGTGGCACGTCGCTCAGTCATCCGCATTCGTTCGAGTTCTCCGCCAGTGGACGCAAGGCGCTCTGACGGCCGCGGCTCATTAATTACCCCTCGCTCTTAGCCACCCGCCCCAACGCGCACAACCCGCAACCGCCCCCTCAAAGACCGCCACAACTCCTCCCCCGTCGGCGGATCCTCCACATCATCGCGCACCAACACGAGCGACCCCACCGGCGGATCATCCCGCCGCGCGAGCATCTCATCCCCCAGCGACACCGGCCATTCTCCGAGGCGCAATCGAATGATGCCCTGACTGTTCGTGTTCACCCCCAGCGTAAAGAAAGCCGGACCTCCTTCTTCCTCGTGCCACGCGAAAAACTCCTCGCGCTGCGCATCCGCCGGCGACTGGAACCGGATCGGCAGCACCGCGATGACGACGCCGACCACGATCGCGACAACCCCCGCCCAACGCATCGCCCGAGCCAGACGCACGCCCCGCGACGGTCCCGCCGCCAGCCACGCCCCGGCGAACACCGCTAGCGCGGGATACACCGGCGGTGTGTATCGCGGGCGCTTATCCGGAAACGCCATGAGCACGACAATCCACGCCCCGAGCCAAATCCCGACAAGCAACAGGCCCGACCGGCGCACGCCCATCACGACCTCGCGCGAGCGATCCGCCCGCAGCCAGGCAGCAAGGCCGAGCGCCAACGGGATTAACCACGGCCAGTAGGTCTTCACGAACAGGATCGGGTAGTAGCCGATCCCCTGTGGGTTGATCTCGCCCGCCGCCCGACCCGCGACCTGCCTCCCGAGGTATTGATCCCAGAACGCCGAGCCATGCTCGAGGCTCATGCCGATGTGCCAGGGGGCGGCGACCGCAAGCCCGATCACGCCGCTCAGCAAACCCCAACCGACCGCCCGGCGCTGCCCGATAAGCAGCACCCAGAGAAGCGCGATCGGGACGACAACGATCCCGACGAACGGCTTGGTCATCAACGCGAGCCCGATCGGCACGCCGCCAAAGAGGAACCATCGTGCGCGGCGGGACCGAACGCCCCGCGCAATAAGCAGCAGCGCGAGCATCATGAACGCGAGCTGCCACATGTCGAGGCTGATTTCGCGCGTCCGCCGGAAGAACTCGTAGGTCAGCGCGAGCACCACGCCCGACGTGACCGCGACCCGGCGCGTCCCGAAGACCCGAACCAACCCGACCGTGCATAGCACGATCATCAGCCCGGCGAGCACCGTCGGGAGCCGCGTCGCGACCAGGTTCACGCCGAACGTGTCGAGGAACCACCCGTGGATCCACATCGCCAGCGGCGGCTTATTGAAATACACCCGCTCGGGCGTGAACCGCAGCGTCCACCAGAAGCCGTCCTGATACGCCTGGAGCCCGACCGCCGCGTACCGGCCCGTGTCCTTGCGCCAGTCCCCCTGATCCAGATGAGGCAGCGTCATCGCCAGGAACACAAGCGCCGGCGTGAGATACGCCAGCCACTCCGCCCGCCGCACAGACAGCCGATCAAGCCCCATCGCGTGCCCCGCGGTTCTACTTCTTGCCGGCGGTCAGCTTCTCGGCGCTCGCCTCTTCCAGATAGAGAATCACGCCGCAGGACGTGCAGGTGCTGAACCGCCCGGACATCAGCGAGGTCACGATATCGATCGGGACCGACATCATGCACGAGCCGCAGGTGAACTCGTGGCGCTTGAGATTCTGCTCGACCAGCGGCGCCATCACGTCGTCGGATTCGTCGAACCGATCCCGCCGGGCCTCGTAGGCCCGCAGCGCGTCGCCCGGTGCGTCCGCCGCGAGCTGCTCGCGCTCTGCTCGCAGCGCCTCGACCCGGTCCTTGATCTCCGCCGCCCGCTTGTCGCGGTCCTGCTTGGCGACGCCCTGCATCTTGTCGCGCTCGCTCGCGGCCGCGTCGGTCTCCTTGATCGACGCCCGCAGCTCGTCGGCCTTCTCCATCAGCTCGAGGGCCTGCTCATCCAGCGCCGACTTGTCGGCGGTCAGCTTGCCGACCTCAACCAACAGCGCCTGGTACTCCTTGTTGGTCTGCGACGAGTTCATCTTGCCGCGCAGCTCGTCGATCCGCTGCTGGATCGTGTCGCCCTCGCCCTCGATATTGGCGATGTGCGCCAGCAGCTGGCGGAGCTGAGCGTTCTGGCTGTCGCGCGTTGCCTTCAGATCCGCGAGCGCCGCCGATTGTGCATCCAGGAACCGCTGCGCGGCCCCCAGCCTTCCCTCCAGCCCGCTCAGCTGCTGATCCACAAGAAACAGCCGAAGGAGCTTTTCCATTGCGCTCATCGAGTCCTCCACATCGCACCGTGCGTCCACATCGTCCAGAACCACTCACAAGATTCGTCAACACCCAAAATGAACAGCACCCGTGCCGGGAGGCGCGGGTGCATCGCAGAGAGGGCGTCTGACCAACAGGATTTCGCTCGCTCAAAGGGCGGGCTGCTCATCATCTTCGTCGTCATCCAGGTTGAAATCAAAGTCCATCTCGCTGCTGCCGTCCAGGTCCGGCGGCTGGAGATTGCCGAACTCATCCGAGGCCTCGCTCGCCGCACCGGGCTCCTGCTGCTTCGCCCACAGCGCCCGCACGTCGATATCCTCGGGAGATCCATCCAGCCGTACAACGAATAGGCAGGGGCCCACGCCCAGCACGTCACCCGCCGAGAGCTGGCTCTCGCTCACGCGCTCGCCGTTGACGAACGAGCCGTTGGAGCTTCCCAGATCCCGCAGCGCCACCCGATCGCCCGCGAACAGCAGCTCGCAGTGGCGCCGAGAGACATCCGCCAGCGGGATGCGGATCTGGCAGTCGCTATCCCGTCCGACGACCAGACGAGGCGAGGTGATCGCCACCTCCTTCGTCGATCCGTCGGACTTGACCACGACCAGACTCGCGCGCACGCTCAAGGGGCTTCTCCCGATTCGACACCGTCGATCAGCATCCGCGAGGGTCGAAGTCCCCGCTCGCCTTATGCAACACCATATCGCCATTTCGATCGCGGGGCAATCACCTGAGACAGAACGCCTCACAAACACCCACCCTTTGGGCGGAATTTCCCCTGCCGACCCCCCTCGATCGCTCTATATCCACATCCCCTTCTGCTTCCACAAATGCCACTATTGCGACTTCTACAGCATCGTGGACACCCGCGACCGCCAGGAGGCCTTCGCGGCCCGCCTGATCGCCGAGCTTGCCGCCATCGCCCCCCTCGCCGGGCCCCTCAAGACCATCTTCGTCGGCGGAGGCACGCCCACCCTCCTCCGCCCCGACCTCTGGGGCGAGTTGTTGGCCGCCCTGGAAACGCACTTCGACCTCGCGACCATCCACACCGGCGGCGAGTTCTCGGTCGAGTGCAATCCCGAGACAGCCACCAGCGAGCTCTTCGCGATCCTGCAAGCGGGCGGCGTGGGGCGGATCTCGATCGGGGCCCAGAGCTTCAACCCCGTTCATCTCAAGGCCCTCGAACGCTGGCACGAGCCCGATAATGTCGGCAGGGCCATCCAACTCGCCCGGGACGCCGGGATCGACCGCCAGAGCATCGATCTGATCTTCGCCATCCCGGGCCAGACGCTCGACGATCTCGCTCGGGACCTGGACATCGCCCTCGGTCTCGGCGTCGGGCACCTGTCCTGCTACAACCTGACGTACGAGTCCAACACGCCAATGACCCGCCGGCTCCAGCGTGGGGAGTTCGAGCCCGCCGACGAGGATCTCGAGATCGCCATGCAGGATCTCATCGTCGATCACTGTTCCGCGGCGGGGCTCGAACGTTACGAGATCAGCAACTTCGCAAGGCCCGGTCAGGAGTGTGCGCACAACCTCGCGTATTGGCGCCAGGAGCAGTGGCTCGCTGCCGGGCCGTCCGCGAGCGGGCACGTCTGTGGATGGCGTTGGAAAAACGTCCCGCGGCTGGGCGACTATCTCGCCGGCGGCGGGCTGCCCCCGGCGGTCGACATCGAATCGCCCGATCCTTCCAGAGCCCTCGCAGAGCGACTCATGACCGGGCTTCGTCTGCGCGAGGGTGTTCCTTGGAATGAGATCGAGCGAGCCGCGGCGGCGCTCGATGGGCGCGTTCGAGACGCGATCGACGGCGTGCGCGCGTCGCTGGAGTCGCGTGGTTTGATCGAGACCCACGGGGATCGCGTGGTCGCGAGCGAGTCAGGGCTCCGGTTCGCCGACCTGATCGCCCGCGAGTTCCTCGGCGTCCTCACCTGAGTCGCTCGAAGCCAGATCTGGGCGGGCCAGCTTGAGCTGCGCCAGCGTCTTCTTGAGATCGCGCGGGAACGGCGCGTGGATGTCCAGCTCTTCGCCCGTGATCGGGTGGCTGAATCGCAGGCGATGGGCGTGCAGCGCGACGCGACCGGCGAGCTGGCGCGACTCCTTGGGCCCGTAGCGCGGATCGCCCAGGATCGCGCAGCCGATCGCGTCCAGATGCACGCGGATCTGGTGCAGACGTCCGGTGATGGCCCTCGCCTCGATCAGCGAGGCGTGGATCGAGGTCTCCAGCACGCGATACGCGGTCATCGCGGCCTTGCCCTGCTTATCAATCCGGGCGATCCGCTCGGATCGATACTTGCTCAGCGAGTTGACCTGCTCTGTGATGCCCAGGCGGATGATTCCCGAATCTTGCTTTGGCCTGTTGCGCGTGAGCGCCCAGTAGAACTTGGCGATCTCGCGGGCGCGGATCGCCGACGACAGCGCGTCGTGGGCCGGGATGCTCAGCGCGACGATGAGCAGGCCGCTGGTTTCCTTGTCCAGGCGTTGGATGAGCCCGAAGTCGCGTTTATCGCCCAGATTCTGGAGGCGGGTGCCGAAGCGGGCGAACAAGCCGTTGAGCAGCGTGTCCCGCTCGTGCCCGACGCCCGGATGAGTCACCAGCCCGCTGCGTTTCTCGACGACGAGCATGTCGTCGTCCTCGTGGCGCACGCCGAAGGTGACGCGCTCGTTGGGCTCGATGCTCAGGGTGGCCATCAGACGTCCGCCGGGTCCAGGCAGGCCGCCCGATCGAGGTACCAGTGCAGCACGCCCCCGACCGGCTCGATGCTCCGCCAGGAGCAGTCCGGGTCGCGGCTGATCCGCGCCAACCGCTCGCGGCACTCAGCGCCCGCAGCGAACACGCCGATCAAACGCGAGGCATTGATGAGCCGGGGCGTCATCGCGACCCGCTCGCCATCCAACGCGACCAGCGGTTGGGCGTCGATCCGCGTGCCGGTCATCGACAATGTCGGTTCGTCGGCGCTCAGACATAGCAGCGCGACATCGAGGCGGTCGTGCCCCTTCTCGCGCCATTCCAGCACGTCCCGAAGATCGCTCTGGTACGCCTCGGCGGGGTCGTCGCCCTCGAGCGAGATCGCGTGGATCTGGCTGGCGGGGATCCCCGAGTGCATCGCGAAGAGGTCGTGGATCATCGCCGAGCGCTCGCCCGAGGACCGTCCATCGTGTGATTCCTCGATGACCCACAGGTGGGTCTTCTTCCAGGGGAAGTTGCGCAGGGGCGGGTCGTACATGAGCCGGCGGTAGACCGGCTCGAGCATCGCGTCGCCGCTGAGGGCGAGGTGGAAGTCCCCGAACTGGCTGACGCAGGCGCGGGCCTGCTGGAAGAGGTCGGCGGCGACCGCACCGATCGCCTCGTCGAGGCTCCGGGCGACCAAGGCACACCCCCAGAGCTCGGGTAGGTCGGGGGTGGGGTCGATGGCATAGGACTCGCTCACGGCGTGCTATTGTGACGCCGACAGCGCCCGATTGCCAGTCTCGGGCCTGAATCGCCTGGTTCGAGGTGGCTGCCCGCCGGAGATGCTCAGTGTGGAACGGGGCCTGGGACGCCTGATCGACGCCAACGCCAACCGCGCCAGCGAGGGGCTGCGGGTGCTGGAGGACCTGGCGCGGTTCGAGTTGAACGACCAGGATCTCGCGGCGGAGCTGAAAGCGATCCGGCACGATCTCGCCGAAGGCGTCCGATCGGTTCTGCCCGATCGTGTCCAGCGCCTCGCCTTGCGCGACACGCCGGGCGATGTCGGGACCGCTCTTTCGACGCCGGGGGAAAAGGCTCGAGAGAATCTCGCGTCGATCGCGTCGGCGGGCGGGGGGCGGGCGTGCGAGGCGCTGCGCGTGCTCGAGGAGGTTTCCAAGATGGTCGCGTCCAAGATGGCGCCGCCGGGGCCGTTCGAGGCGCTGCGGTATCGCGTCTACGAGGCATCGCGACGGGTCGAGGTCGCCCTCAGCGGTCGGCGGGCGCGACAGTGGAGGCTGTGCGTGCTGATCTCACGGTCGTTGTGCAAGCACCCGGCGTGGCAGGAGGTCGCGCGGGGTGCGATCGAGGGCGGGGCTGAGTGCCTGCAACTGCGCGAGAAGAACCTCGAATCTCGCGATCTGCTGGAGGCGGCACGCGAACTGGTGGAGATCGCACGTCCCGCGGGCGTCGCCGTCATCATCAACGATCGGGCGGATGTTGCATTGGCGTGCGGGGCTGATGGGGTTCATTTGGGGCAAACCGATCTCTCGGTCCGCGATGTGCGGGCGATCGGTGGCGCGTCGCTGCTCGTCGGCGTGTCCTGCTCGACCCTTGCCCACGCACAGCAGGCGGCGCGCGATGGCGCGGACTATCTGGGGTTGGGCCCGATGTTTCCCAGCGCGACCAAGCCCAAGGACACCCTCACAGGACCGTCGCTCGTGCGAGACGTGCTCGCCGATCCGCTCACCGCGGATTCTCCCCATCTGGCGATCAGCGGGATTGACGCCGGCAATGTCGGCGAACTGGCGAGACTCGGCTGCCGAGGCGTCGCGGTCAGCTCGGCGGTCTGCGCAAGCAAGGACCCGGCGGGGGCGTGTCGAGAGATTCTTGATAGTCTGGGTTTGTAGCGTGCCGTACGCGAATCTCAGGAGCATTTCATCAGAGCCGCGTGCGTGAGCACGCGGACCGAGAGCGCACGACCTCCGAAGACACCCGACGCCGCGGGAGGTCGGCCTGAATCCAGGTCTTCTTTCCATTCCTGAGCGCAAGGCTCGCGTGCTTACGCACGCGGCTCTGATCCAGCCCTCGCGCATTCCGCGCATGTCCGCGCGCTCGGGTGATCGTTCGTCCTGAGCACAAGGCGTTGTCGCGGCGATCGAAGCGCATTGGCTCGCTGGAATCGCTAATAGACCTCTGCTGCGTGGCGTAGCATGGCTTGTGGAGTTTCTACAGAGGACAGTCGCGGCACTCTGGATGATCCTGGTGGAATCGGGGGTGTGGCTGCTTGCGGGGTTTATCGCCGCGGGGCTGCTGCACGCGCTGGTGAAGCGGGCGTGGATCGAGCGCCAGCTTTCGGGGCGGGCGGGGGTCTGGAAGGCGTCGCTGCTGGGAGCACCGATCCCGCTGTGCTCGTGCTCGGTGATCCCCTTCGCCGCGGGCGTGCGCAGGCAGGGCGCAAGCAGGGGTTCGAGCGCGTCTTTTGCGATCTCGAGCCCCGAGATCGACCTGCCGGCGATCGGGCTGACCTGGGCGCTGCTGGGCCCGGCGATGGCGATCGTGCGGCCGATAGCTGCGCTGCTCAGTGCGCTCTCGGCGGGGTTGCTGATCGATCGGTTCGGCGAATCAAAGGAAGGCCCGACGCACGAGGGGCGGATGTCGTCGGACGATTCGGGGTGCTGTTCCTCGAAGCCCCAGCCGCAGGCCTGCTGCGAGAGCGGCGCATCGGCGTGCTGTGGCGATGAGCCGATGCCAACCTCCGCGTGCTGTGCATCGACGCCTGCGAAAGCGTCCTGGTGGCGCACGGCGGTGCGATACTCGTTTCTCACGTTGCCCAAGGACCTGGGGATCTGGATGGGGCTGGGACTGGTGGTCTCGGCGGTGATTCTGGCCGCGATCCCCGAGGGGTGGATCGAGGCGAACCTGACCGGCGGGCAGTTCGGCGCGTGGGCGAGCCGGGCGCTGATGCTGCTGATCGGGATCCCGCTGTATGTGTGCGCGACGTCGAGCACGCCGCTGGTGGCGGCGCTGCTCGCGGCGGGGCTCAGCCCGGGGGCGGGGGTGGTCTTCC
>JAJDDM010000138.1 GCA_029260315.1 Phycisphaerales bacterium
CTTCGGCGACGCGGAGCTGCGCCTGCCGGATCTCACCTTCGAGGACGAGCTCAACGTCGATCTGGGCGGCAGGACCGTCGAGATCCACCACTTCGGCCCGGGAAACACCGCCGGCGACACGGTGGTCTTCGAGCCTGAAACGGGCACGGCGTGGACGGGCAACCTCGTGATCGGGCTCGGGGGTGTCCCGCCGGTGTTCGAGGGCCAGACCGACCTGTACCTCCAAACGGTGTCGCGCCTTGCGAGCGAGATCGGCGTGCGCCGGATCATCCCGGGGCACGGCTTCCCCGCTGGGCGCGAGCACCTGGGCGTGACGATCGCGTACCTGAGCGACCTGCTCGGGACGGTGCGTGCGGCGATCGACGCGGGCAAGACGCTGGAGCAGACGCTGCGCGACGCGCCGGTGCCGGCACAGGTCTCCGAGGTCCAGGGCCCCTTGGCGGCGTTCATCCGGGGTCTGCACGCGAATAACATCGCGACGACATATCGCGATCTCGCCTCACGGTAGCGGTTCATGAGTGCCCGATCGCCCGTTCACTCGGACGATCGGGCAGTTTTCTCGTGGTGCGGGCAACGGCTCTGCGATGGCAAGGCGGCCAAGCTCTATTCAAGCGCGAGCGTCAACCGTCGCCGTTCTGGATGCGTCTGACCACGGTGTCGAAGCTCTCGCGGTCGAGCCATTCGGTCGTCGTGTCGGCACGAACGATGTTGCCGCCATCGCTAAACAGCGCGGGATCCTCGTAGATGATCACGGGGGCGTTGCCCCCCCGCTCCCATCGTCGGAGCGCCTCAGCGCTGGGCGGCGCGTAGTGATACGCCCTCGTGACGCCGGATCCCGCGGGTCCCATGAGCATCGACCGTTCGATCATGTGGCGATCGACGAGCATGGCCGCCCAGTCCTCGCCGCCGGCTGGGTAGCGCCCAAGGTGGTTCTCATCGGCCAGGATCGTGAGAGACTGGGCGAGTGCGCGGGCGATAGTGCCGCTGCGCACTCGCTCGGCGTTCCGGCGGGCCTCCAGCATGGCCCGTTCCATCGCGTTGTTCTCGCGGTTCTCATCGAAGCGGCGCGTGATCTCCAGTCCGCCGAGCGTGAGCAGCCCGAGAGAGTTCAGGATCGTGAGCGCGACAACGGCCCTGAACCAACGAGGCCTGGGATTGGATGCGGTCGAATCCATAAATCTCTCGCGCATCGCCGCTCAGCCCCGATCGACGCCGGTACCCTCGCTGATAGGGCTGAACACGTCGTAGATGAGGGTGTCCTCGAGGGCCTCTGCCGAGTGAGGCAGGTTGCTGGGCAGGTGCAGAACCTCGCCGCCTTTCAGCACGACCTCGCGGTGCTCCGGTGAATCTTTCGCGCCGAGGCCGAACCTGATCTTGCCGGAGACAACCATCGCGAACTGCTCGTTGTCATGCTGATGGGTCGCGAGGGTAAAGCCCTTGGCCAGGCGGACCTCGGAGATCATGGCTTGCTGACCGATGATCCTGCGCCGGCGGATCTTATCCATCGGCGCGTCCTGCTCGAGATTGTCCCAGCGATGCACCAGCTCTCGATCGACCACGGAGAACCCTTTCTGCGCGTGAATCCCCGCGCGCAGTGGTACGCCGGGGGTGTGTCAGGCCGGACTCGCAAGGCCCGGCGGGAGGTCGCCCTCGCCATCGGATTCGCTCGGGCGCTTGGCGATGCGGTCCTTCTCGCCGCCGGGGGCCTGAGTCTTGCCGGTCGAGCGTTTGGCCTCGGCTGCGAGCAGGTCGGCGACGGTGGGCTTGGCGAGTTCCTCGCCGGCGACGATCTTCTTGACGTCCTCGCCGCTGAGCGTCTCGTACTTGAGCAGTGCCGCCGCGACGCGCTCGACCGCCTCCCAGTTCTCCTCCAGCATGCGATCGGCGTCGGCGTAGGCCTCGTCGACGATGCGCTTGATCTCCTCATCGATGATCCGCGCGGTCTGGTCGGAGTAGTCCTTGTCGGCGACGAGCGTCTCGCGCCGGTCGTCGCCCGTGTAGCGGATGAAGCCCAGCTTGGGGCTCATGCCCCATTCCAGGATCATGACGCGGGCCATGTCGGTGACCTGGGAGATATCCATGGATGCGCCGCTGGAGGCGTCGCCCATAGCTTTCTCTTCTGCGATCCGACCGCCGCAGGCCATGCGCATGGTCGCGTGGATCCATCTGCGGCTGTAGGTCTCGCGGTCCTTTTCGGGGAGGCTGAAGGTCGCGCCGCCCATCCCGCCGCGTGCGATGATCGTGACCTTGTGGAGCGGGTCGGCGTACTCGAGGATCGCCTGCAAGACGGCGTGCCCGGCCTCGTGATAGGCGGTGAGCTTGTTCTCCTCGTCCTCACGCACGCGGCTCTTCTTGGCGCGACCGAAGCGGACCTTGTCGCGGGCTTCTTCCATATCTTCCTGCTCGACGAAGTCCTTGTTCTGGAGCGTGGCGCTGATCGCCGCCTCGTTGATGATCGCGGCGAGATCCGCGCCGGAGAACATCGGCGTCATCTTGGCCATCCGCTCGAAGTCGACGTCTGGGCCCAGCTTCACCTTCTTGGCGTGCACCTGCAGGATCTGGAGCCTGCCCTTGACATCCGGCAGGGGCACCGTGATCTGGCGGTCGAACCGCCCCGGGCGGATCAGCGCAGGATCGAGCACGTCCGGGCGATTGGTCGCGGCGACGACGATCACGCCGTCGGCTGGGTTGAACCCGTCCATCTCGACGAGGATGGCGTTGAGCGTCTGCTCGCGCTCGTCATGCCCGCCCGTCGTAAAGCCGCTGCCGCGCTTGCGGCCCACGGCGTCGATCTCGTCGAGGAAGATGATTGCGGGCGCGTTCTCCTTGGCCTGCTTGAACAGGTCGCGGACGCGGCTTGCGCCGACGCCGACGAACATCTCGACAAAGTCCGAGCCGGAGATGCTGAAGAACGGGACGTCGGCCTCGCCGGCGATGGCCTTGGCGAGCAGGGTCTTGCCGCAGCCGGGGGGTCCGGTGAGCAGCACGCCTCGCGGGATGCGCCCGCCGAGGCGGGTGAACTTCTTGGGCGCTTTGAGGAACTCGATGATCTCGCCGACCTCATCCTTGGCCTCGTCGACGCCGGCGACGTCGGAGAAGGTGATGCCGGTCATCTCCTTGGAGAAGGTGCGGTGGCGGCTCTTGCCGAAGTTGCCGAGCATGCCCCCGCCGGAGGCGGCGTTGCGCATGCCGCGCGCGATGAAGAACCAGAGCAGTCCGATGATGAGGATCAGCGGGCCGAAGGTCAGGATGAACGGCATCCAGGCGCTGGGGGGCTTGGAGGTGTAGTTGCCGGCGGTAATCTCGTCGATCCGCTTGGTCACGACCTCGGCGTTGGCGGTGTTGAACTCGACGATCACGACGCGCTCGTTGCCGTCGGCCGCGGGCTTCTGCTTGGCGGTCACGCTGGTCGTGCGGACGACGACGCTGTCCTTGACGATCTCGCCGTTCTCGTACTGCGTGGCGAACTCAGCGAGGGTGATGCGATTGCCCGCGTTGGGCGAGTTGATCAGCATCATCGCGAGGATCACCAGGAGGATGACCAACACGATGCCGAAGATGCCGCGGCTGGGCTGCTGGGCCGGGGCCTTGCCCTGCTCGGGCTTATTCTCGTTCTGGGGTGGCTCAGATTCGCTCATGCGGTCCTCGGTCGGTGCGCTTCCATCAAATCGGACGATTCCCGACCCGTCTGGGGCGCACCTCAATCAAAACCGTAGGGTCCAAGCCCCGACGATTCGACCCAAGCAGACCCGACAAAGCCCTTACCAGTTCGCCCGCATCTCATCGACGATCCGCTCGGCGATCTTTTGCATCGCGCCCTGCTGGCCGATTTCCGCGCGCTCATCGACGCCGCGTGTGGGAACAAATGTCGCCAGCGTGTCGAAGGATCGACGCCCGGCGAGCAGCTCGCCGCTGCGGCTGTCCTTCCAGTCAAAGTCCACGGTCAACTCAAAGCTGACCTCCTGGGCGAGCCCGATGGCCCGCGTGCGGCTGAGCTGGCGGTAGCCGATGCGGGTGATCGAGCCTGTCAGGCGGGTGTCGGCGACGGCGTCGTCGGCGACGCGCCAAGGCGTTCGGGCCTGGATCTCTTTAATGATCGCCTCGGTCAGCGCGATCTCCAGGCCGGGATCGCGCGTGCGGTTCTGGAAGATGTCGACCGAGACGGTCTGGATGCTGCGGTCGTGGGTCGATTCGAACGAGTAGCTCGCGCAGCCGCTCGGCACCGCGATGACGACGCCCGCGAACGAGAAGCTCATCGCGACGCGCGCCACCGATCTCTTCCATCGACGCCTCAACCGTCACCCTCGCTTCCGATCTCGGTCTCGTCCTCGTGCTCGACTTCATTGAGAGGCTGGGGGCCGATCGGCGCGGGCTCATCGGCGATGGGCGGCGGGGCCCAGCCACGTTCGTCCATGATCGCCCGTGCCCTCGCCGCGGCGACCGAGCGCGGGTGCGCCGCCGCCAGCCGCTTGAGCGTGTAGCGGGCCGAGACCTCGTCGTCCCGCCGGAGGTACCACTCGGCGGTCTCTAAGAGCTGCGCCCCGCGCGACTCATCCAATCGGGCGAGCAGGGCGTCGTTGAGCCCGGTCTCGGCGGCCTCGAGCGGGAATCTGCCCCGGAACTCCTCGATCAGCGCCTCGGCCTCGATCAGACCCGACGACTCATACCGCGGGCCCTTGAATCGCGCGATATTCGCCAGGATCCGGCGCTGCATCGCGCGCTTGCGATGCACGCTATCCGGATAGTTGATCATGAACAGCTCGTACGCCTCGGCGGCCATCTCCATGTCCCGCTCGCGGAAGTAGTAATCCGCCAACTCGATCCCGGCACGCTCCGCCGCGGGCGAGCCCGGCAGACGCTCCTGCACGCGGATGAGCAGCTCCTCGGCGAGGCTGCCCGCGGAGCCGATCCGCAGCAGGCCCCAGAAGACCTTGCGCTTGCGACCCCGGGCGTAGTCGATCGCGATCTCCAGCTCGCGCTCGACCGCGATGCGATACTCCGGCGAGGCCGGGAACAGCGAGATGACCTCCTCATAATCAAACAGCGCCCGGAACTCGCGGCCCGCGGCTGCCTTGGCGTCGGCGAAGATCAGGCGGGCCGAGGGATACCACGGGTCGTCCTGCTCCAGATCGTCCACCAGGCGCTCGGCAAGCGAGCGAGCCCGGCGGGCACGCCCCTGGGCCAGCTCCCGCCGGATCTCGCTCAGGCGATACTCGACCGTGCCGGGCTCGGGGGTGTCGGTCTGGACCCATGTGCCGTCGTCGGTGAGTTCGAGGGTCCGAGACTGGGCTATGGCCGAGCTGGCGAGTATGGCCGCGAGAACAGCGGCGATGATCTGGCGCGTCGGCATCGGCACACTCAATCTTGCCACGCGCCCATCGTAGCGAACCGGCCGCTTCGAGGCTGACCATTCGGGTCGGCATCCGGCGAGTGACCGCAACGGCTCGCGTGACGCTACTTGTCTCGATCGGGTATGCCCAGAGACTCCAGCAGCGCCCTCGCCTCGTCTTCGGGGAGTTGCTCATCGCCGACGAAGACCTTGTCGCCCTGAATCCGCAGCCGCCCGCCCTGCGATTGGATTCGCTCCAGCAGGCTCCTGAGATCGACCTCCGGCACGCTCGACTCGGCCCCTGTGACGATCCTGGATCGCGGATCCACGACCATGTTCCCGCCCCCGCTCCGCATCACGTTGCTCGAGCCCCCGGTCGGGCTGAACACATAGCCGGAGTGATGGATGCGGCTGAGCATGGCGTACCGATCCTCGGGCAGCTCCCGGACGTGGCGCTTCCAGGCGGCGTCGGCGCCCTCCTGATCATCCTGCGCCAGGCGCGCCAGGCCGAGATAGAACAGCATCTCGCCCCGCCGATTGCTCTCGGTGTCGCGCTCAAGCCACGAGTGAATGGTGCGCTCATGACGCAGTGCCGCAGCGGGCTCCATCTGCCAGCCACCATAGAACGCCTGAGTCGGGGCAACGGTCACGTCGCAGGCGATCAGATCGATCGCGATGCCGTCTGCGATATCCTCCGGAGCGCTCTCGATCGACATCAGGATCTCTCGGGCCAAGCTCCGCC
Organism: Phycisphaerales bacterium; assembly: GCA_029260315.1. GTDB lineage: Bacteria > Planctomycetota > Phycisphaerae > Phycisphaerales > UBA1924 > S146-42. The sequence continues at coordinate 6,072 of JAJDDM010000138.1, forward strand.
GATCGCTGCGCAGATCGAGCAGCGTCACATGGGCCTTCATCGCAAGCGCACGGGCGCGGTCCTCGTCGGAAATACCTGGGCGCACGAGGAACTCGTCGCAGATCGCTTCTGCGCCGTCGAAATCGAGAAGTTCCAGTCGGATCTGGGCGGCGGCGAGTTGCGATCGCACGTCGCCGGGATTCTCTTCGGCCTGGGCGAAGACCTCGGCTTCGGACGGCGTGATCTCGGCGAACTCCGGGTGCTCCTCCAGGGCGTCAACGATCCTCTGATAGAACTCCTGCTGCGAGAAGCCGAACGAGGAGAGCCGCTTGCCCTCGGGCGTGATGATCGCGCCGTAGGAGAGCGACGCTGGATCGACGCCGATCTCCTCAAGCAGGACCCCCACCGTCGGGTCGGCGCCCGGCCCGACGTGGGCATTGAAATAGCAGTTGATGAATCGGCGATTCAGAACGCCGATGAGTCCCTCATGCACGAGCGCTACGCCCCGCAGCGCATCGCCGGCGGGTCACCAACTGCCCGCTCGATAGTCGGCGTATCCCGCCTGGTCCACGCCGCCGTAGATGGGCTTGAGGAAGAGCAGGCGATTCTCGGCGACGGCCCGATCGAATGCGTCCCTTGCGGGAAGCGTGAATTTGATCTTGCGGTTGTCGCCCGGTTGGGCCGAGGCGAGTGCCGCGATGGATGCCGAGATAACTGTTGCGACGAGCGATCGACGAATGAGCATGGCGCGCCTCCCTTGGACTCTGACATTCCACCGGATGCACGCGGGCGTCCACACAGTCGCTTTTGTTCGCAAGATGAGCGCGGGAGCGACAAAGGAGCGCTGGATTTCGACGCATTTGACTTGGCTCGCCGCGGGAAACCGGTGGAACTACCGGCATCTGGCGCTCGCGGAGGCGCGATCGCCGGCCCGTTCGCAAGCGGCGCGCGCGTACTGCCCAAAGCGTCGGCGAGCCGGCAGGAAACCGCTGAGATGACCGGGTGCCAACACCGCCGGTCAGTACTTGCGCACCACACCTTTGACGATGCCCTGGACCTGCACGAACTTCACACGGATGGGCTCGAAGTCGGGGTTGGCCGGCTGGAGCCGGATGTGGTCGGCCTCCTTGTAGAAGCTCTTGAGGGTGGTCGAGCCGTCGGGCAGCAGCGCGACGACACGGTCACCGTTGCTGGCGACCTGGGTGCGCTCCACCAGGACGTAATCGCCCTCGAGGATGCCCTCGTCGCGCATCGAGTCGCCCTCGACCTTCAGGGCGAAGGTCGAGCCGGCGGCCTCGCTGTTCGCGCCCAGGACATCGCCCAGGTCGATCTCCTCGGAGTCGGCGACCTTTTCAATCGGCACGCCGGCGGCGATCCTGCCCACGAGCGGGAAGCGCAGCGGGCGGGCCTCGTCGGGGACGGCGATGCCTTCAGCAATCGACAAAGAGCGAGCCTTGTTCGCCTCGCGGACGAGCGCGCCCTTCTTGATGAGCGCCTCGACGTGCTCGAACACGGTGACCTTGCTGACGCCGATTTCGTCGGCGAGCTCCTGCATCGTTGGGGAATAGCCATGCCGAACCCGCCAATCCCGGATCAGCTTCAGGATTCTGAGTTGTTTGGGCGTGAGATTCATGACCAGGTCCCTTTCGCGGCGCGACGCCGCTCGATATCCCCAGCGGCTCGGCACCGCTCGGCAGTCCTCGCGGCTTGTCGCCGCCGGACGAGCCCAGACGCACCATCCAGCCCGCCCGATCCACGGGCGCGCCCTGCGCGTGGGCCTTCCCTCCGCACAGGCCCGCGAGCGATTCGATCTGCTCGCTGAGCCATGTTCCGCAACCTTCCAGCATGCCGAAGGTGACCGACGCGATCGCCGGGCCCGCCGATGCGTGGCTTGTGCATCGCTCGGCGCGTTCGGCCAGTTGCAGCCGCCCCCCCTCGCTCTGTCCTTCGCTCTGAACATAGTCGTACACGAACTCGCCGCCCGGCCCGAGCCGGAGCACCGCGCCGTGTTGTGACGATCCGTTCCGTCGCAAGACCCTTCTGAGCACGCTCATCGTCCACCCGCAACCGGCACCAATGGACCCTTCCAGGATCCGTCCATGCCCTGCGGCGTCGCTTGCGACGCCTGTGTTCGCGAGCCTCCGGCTCCGCCTTGCCGAGATTTCCGTCGATCCGCCCGCCGCCCTTTTCGACGCCCGCCCGGTCGGGCAGGTCCGTCTGAGGGCATGCCGAGGATCGCATCGTCCCGGCTTCCGACATCCAGCCAGAAACCCCGGCTGATTCCAAACATCTTACTACCTCTTCGTCAACAAGGCTAGTCCCTCTTGCGAAAAAAGTTCGGGAATCGCTAGGCCAAGCAAGATCCACACAAAGAGGGCCCATAGGGCCTCAGGATCGGCATTCGAATCGCGGGCCGCGCCGGACGACGCGCCCCTGGATCTCGAGCATGGTGAGGGCTGAACGCAGTTCGTGCGCTGCCAGACCCGATAACGCCATCAGCTCGTCGACCGTGCGCGGCGAGTCGAGATGGTCGAGCAGCGGCGCGTGGGCCGGGTTGATCGGCGGGGTCGCGATCGGCTCAGGCTCGCCTGGATAGCGGTCGGCGTGGGTACCGGCGTGCTGGTGACGCGCGGGGGTCTCGAGGAGTTCGAGGACATCGGCGGGCGAGGTGACCATCGCCGCGGCACCGTGCTTGAGCAGGTCGTTGGTGCCCTCGCAGGCGGCGTTGTCGACGCGCCCGGGGATGGCCATGACCTCGCGCTGATGGTCCTCGAGCGCCTGGCGGGCGGTGATGAGCGCGCCCGAGCGCCGGGCGGCTTCGACGACGAGCACGCCGAGGCTGAGGCCTGAGATGATGCGGTTGCGCGCGGGGAAGTTGTCTGCGGTGGGCGCGACCTGCATGGGGAGTTCGGAGATGATCGTGCCGCGCTGCTGCTCGACGAGGCGGTCGAAGAGGTCTTGGTTCTCGGGCGGGTAGCAGTGCGAGAGGCCGCAGCCGAGGACGACGACGGTCTGCCCGCCGGCGCGTGCGGCGCCGCGATGGGCGGCGGTGTCGACGCCGCGGGCCCCGCCGGAGACGATGACGAGACCTGCCTGGGCGAGGACGCTGGCGAAGCGTTCTGCCTGCTCGATGCCGTAGGCCGAGCATCGGCGGGAGCCGACCATGGCGACGCCGAATGTGTTGGGAGTGCTGAGAGGAAGCTCGCCGCGGACGAAGAGAACCTGGGGCGGGTCGGGGATGTTGGCGAGGAGCTCGGGGTAGGCGGGCTCGCCCTGGGCGATGATGCGCACGTCCTGTGATTGGGCGAGTTCGATCTGCTCGTCGGCGAGCTCGATCGCTTTGCGCAAACCCTCGGCAATCGTGCGGGCCTTGGCGCTGGCGATGCCTCGCACGCGCTGGAGCGTCGAGGTGTTGGCCATGCAGGCGGCCTCGGGCGAGCCGGCGAGGTCGATGAGGCGTGCCGAGAGGGTGGGGCCGAGGCCCGGGGTGAGGGCGAGGCGGAGGCGCACGCGAGCCCGCTCGGAGATGGCGGCCTGGACCGGCATCGGCGCATCCTATCACAACCCGATCAGAATGCCAGCCTTGTTTGCAGGCAGAGGGTCGCGGGCTCAGGGCGTCGGATGGAATGGAACCGCCTCGCTGGGATCCCAGTCGTGGGCGACGACCCGCGCGAAGAGGTCCGCGGGGTGGTCGGCGGAGATGGCGGTCGGCACGGTCGTGGGCACGATCTGCTGGGTGTAGATCCCGGCGGGATCGGCGCGAGCGATCGTCACGAAGACGCGTCGGCCCTGCTCGGTCTCGGTCTCGACGATGCGCCAGCCTGGGTTTGGAAGCTCGACCAGGACGGCCCAGACGCCGTCTTGCTCGACGAGCTTGGCGACGGGGAACTCCAGCGGCTCTTGCACGATCGAGCGCGTGCTCGATGCGCAGCCGATCAGAATGGTCAGCATCGCGATCGCGAGCAGGAGCGGGCGGGAGAGTCCGACGGCGTGTTCGAGCATGCACGGACGGTAGAGCGCTGGGCGTCCGGGATTTACGATCGCGGTGGGAAGCACCAACCGCTCAAAGCAGCGGTTGGTGGCACGGGCCGTGAGAAGAACCGAGAGACGTGCCACAAGCCGTGGCTTTGCACGGCTGGTGCTCTTGAGATGGCGGTGGGAAGCACCAACCGCTCAGAGCGGCGGTCGGTGGCACGGGCAGGCGATGATATCGAAGATCACGCGCGGTGGGAAGCACCAACCGCTCAAAGCAGCGGTTGGTGGCACAGTCAGGCGACGATGTCGAAGATGACGCCGGCGCGGAATGTTTGCTCGAAGCGATAGGTCAGCAGGAGGCGGCGTTGGATCTGCGTGGTCTCGACGGGCGTGACGCCGCCAAGATTGGGAGCGTGCTGAGATCGAGGCGAGGGTGCGGAAGAAGGGGTTGGGGCGTCCTTGCGTTCGCCGAGGCGGCGGATGAGATCGGCGCGGGCGTTCTCGATGCGCAGATGCGTGTCGAAGGGACGGTCGCCGGGGAGGGTTTCGAGCAGGTCGGCGGGGCAGACGCAGCGTGTGGGGGGGGGCGGGGCGTCGCGGGTGGGCTCGGGCGGCGCGGCGGGCTCGACGTGCCGAGGCGGGAACGGCTCGTAGGCTGGGGGGAAATGGGACACAGGGCCGACCATGCAAAGACATGGACGAATGGCGTGCCGGGCGCGAGGGCGGGCGCGAGGGTCTCATAAGATCGGGGCGTCGAGCAAGGGGGTGGGGAAACGACGCGCGTTCGGCGGCACCGCGCGGAGCGGGTTGGTCTGGCGTGTTGCTCTGGGGCGACATCAGGCGCAACGAAGGAGTCGGGAATCGTGCGCACGAGCGAGTTGGACTATGAACTGCCCGAGGAGTTGATCGCGATCGAGCCGGTCGAGCCCAGGGACTCTGCGCGGCTGCTCGTGGTCAGCCGGAGCGATCCGGAGCGGCTCGAACATCGCAGTGTGCGGGATCTGCCCGGGCTGCTATCGGCGGAGGATCTGCTGGTGTTCAACCGCTCGCGGGTGCTGGCGGCGCGGTTTCTGGGGGTTCGCGAGGACACGGGGGGCAAAGTCGAGGGGCTGTATCTGGCTGAGGGGCCCGAGGCGGGGGCGTGGGTGTGCATGCTCAAGAGCCGGCGGTTTCGGGAGGGGGCGCGGGTCCGGCTGTTCGATCGGGAGGGCGGCGAGAGCGACGTTGCTTTGGAGATGCGCGGGCGGGCGGGGGATGGGGCGTGGGTTGTGAACGTCGCGATCGACGCGGACGGGACGCCCGCCACCCTGGGGGGGAGGGGAGACACAAGCTCGTATGTGGGCACGCCGGCGATTCTGGATCGGGTAGGGTTGCCGCCGCTGCCGCCGTACATCCTGGCGGCTCGCAAACGGCGGGCGGCGGAGGGGGATGCCGGGGCGGATCTGGAGCACTATCAGACGGTGTACGCGAGAGAGGCGGGGTCGGTCGCCGCGCCGACGGCGGGGCTGCATTTCACGCCGGGGTTGCTGAGCGATCTGGACAACCTGGGGATCGAGCGTGGAGAACTTGTCCTGCATGTGGGCATGGGGACGTTCAAGCCGATCGAAGTTGAGCGGGTCGAGGACCACCCGATGCACAGCGAGTGGTGCTCGATGGACACGGGGCTCGGGGAGGCGATCCGAGAGCGAATCGACGGCAACCGACAGGGTCGGGTGATCGCGGTCGGGACCACGAGTGTGCGCACGATCGAGGCGTATGCCCGCGAGGTCGGCTCACGCGAGAGTTGGCCGTCGGCGATCGAGACGAGGCTGATGATCGCGCCGGGCGAGCGGCTTTACTGGACGCAGGGGCTGCTCACGAACTTCCATCTGCCGAGGTCGACGCTGCTGGCGCTGGTGGCGGCGATGCTCGAGGAGCCTGGGAGCGAGCGGTCTGGCATCAAGCGGTCGGGGATCGAGCGGCTGCTGGCGATCTATCGCGAGGCGATCGTGGAGCGCTATCGGTTCTACAGCTTCGGCGACGCGATGCTCATCCTGCCCTAGCGCGGTATCCTGCATGCACGAATCCTGCGGGCGCGACGGATCGCGTGCCGAGGAAGGGGTTTGGCGGGCTCTGGGCACGAATGGACTCGATGCGCCTGGCGACACTTCTCGATGGTCTGGCTGTCTCTTGCGAGGGCTTCGACCCCGGCGCGATCGGTATCACGAGCGTGACCGAGCGATCGGGCGAGGTCGTGGCGGGGACGCTGTTTGTCGCGCGGGCCGGCGGGCGGGTGGACGCGAGGCGGTTCGTCCCCGAAGCGCTGCAACGCGGGGCGAGTGCGGTGCTGAGCGATCTGGGCTGTCCTGGGGCGGGGCCGGTGGTGCGCACGGGAGATCTGGCGCGGGCGACGGCGGTGGTCGGCGAGCGATTCTTCGGCGAGCCATCGAAGTCGCTGACGCTCTGCGGGGTGACCGGGACCAACGGCAAGACCACGGTCGCGCATGTGATCCGGCACATCCTGAATCAGGACTCGCGGACGTGCGGGTTGATCGGGACGGTCGAGACAGACGACGGGGTGAGGAGCGAGGCGTCGAGCCTGACGACGCCGTTTGCGATCGACCTGAGCCGGGGGCTTCGGCGGATGGTCGATGCGGGGTGCTCGCGTGCGGTGATCGAGACTTCCAGCCACGCGCTGGCGCAGGGACGGGTGGCGGCGATCGGGTTCGATGTCGGGGTGTTCACGAATCTGTCGGGCGATCACCAGGATTTTCATGGCTCGATGGAGGCGTACGCGGACGCGAAGGCGGGGTTGTTCGAGAGGCTTGGATCGGGCGGCTTCGCGATTGTGAACGCGGATGATGCGTGGGCGGAGCGCGTCGCGGGTGGAACGCGAGCGCACGTCGTCTGCTGCGGCGCAGTGCCTGAGAACGCGCGACGGGAGGATCCGCTCGACGCGCGGGTCGAGGTTGTTGAGAGCTCGCTGGCGGGGCTGGTGTTGCGGATGGCGGGGCCGTTCGGCGAGCTGACTGTTCGCTCGGCGATGCTCGGCGGATTCAACGCGATGAACCTGTTGCAGGCGGCGTGCGCAGCGCACGCGATGGGCGCGAACGCCGAGCAGATCCGGATCGGGTTGGAGAGCTTCGGGGGCGTTGCGGGCAGGCTCCAGCGTGTGAGCGATGCGCCCGCGGTCTTCATCGATTTCGCGCATACAGATGATGCGCTGCACGCAACGATAGAAGGGCTGCGCGGGGCGATGGCGCATGCGGCGGCGCACGCCGAGCGGCGCCTGATCGTCGTTTTCGGATGCGGCGGGGATAGAGATCGATCCAAGCGGGCGCGCATGGGTCGCGTGGCGTGCCTCGGCGACATCGCCGTGCTCACCAGCGACAACCCGCGCACGGAGGATCCGATGCGGATCATCGAGGACGTGCGCGAGGGGATGGAAGCAGCGGCGCAGACGTTCGTCGTGGCGGATCGGCGGGAGGCGATCGCGCGGGCCATTGGACTGGCGCGGGCGCAGGACGTGGCGCTGATCGCCGGCAAGGGGCACGAGCGCGAGCAGATCCTGCCCGACGGGTGCGGCGGGGTTCACCGAGTCGCGTTTGACGACGCGGAGGTGGCGCGCGAAGCGCTCGGGCTGACGGCGCGATTCGACTCGTGCGGGGTGGAGCACGCATGAGCGGCAGTGGCTCCATCCTGGATCTGTCGCGGGTGCGTGAGGTGTGCGCGGGGAGCTGGGTCGTGCCGCCGACGGGTGATTACGGGGCGGCGCGAGGCGCAGCGATCGACTCACGCGAGATCGAGGCGGAGCAGATCTTCTTCGCGCACCGCGGAGAGCAGACCGACGGGCATCGGTTTGTCGGCGCGGCGTTTCGCGCCGGCGCTTCGCTGTGCGTGATCGACGACCCCGATGCGCTCGATCGCGATGCGCTAGCGGGCGACGCGATGAGCTCGGGGCCGATCCTGCGGGTGGCGGACGTGCGCGGCGCCATGGTGCGCCTCGCGCGGGCCCGGCGCGACGCGATGCGGCACGCAACAGTCATCGGCGTCACCGGCTCGTCGGGCAAGACAACGACGGTGCGCATGATCGACGGCGTGCTGTCGCGAAGACTGCGCGGCTGGGCGTCGCGCAAATCGCACAACAACACCCTGGGCGTGTGCCTGACGATTCTCAACGCGCCGGCGAACGGCGACTATCTCGTGAGCGAGGTCGGGACAAGCGCGCCCGGAGAGATCGCGGCGCTGCGCGACATCCTGCGTCCGGACATCGGCGTGATCACGAGCATCGGGCGGGCGCACGTCGAGGGGCTGGGGTCGATCGAGGCGATCGCGGCGGAGAAGGCGGACCTCGCTCGCGAGTTGGATCCGAATGGGCTCGCACTTGTGACAGGCGGGTGCGCGGCCCTGGATCGCGCGCTCGCCTCGCATTCGATCGCGGCGCGGATGCTTCGTGTCGGAACGGGCGAGGACGCAGACGTGCGCATCGGCGGGATCACGATGGATGGTGGCGGCGTGCGGTTTCTCGTCGGCGATGCGCCGTTCGCGGCGCCCGCGATCGGGGCGCACAACGCGATCAACGGGACGTTCGCGGTTGCGATCGGGCGGGCGATGGGCCTGGACGATGACGAGATCCGCGCGGGGCTCTTGGAGGGCGAGCCGCCGGCGATGCGTTTGCAGGTCGAGCGGATCGGCGGCGTCACGGTCCTGAACGACGCGTACAACGCCAACCCGGACTCGATGCTCGCGGCGATCGAGACGCTCGAGCAGTTCGAGCACGCGGGGCGACGTGTCTGCGTGCTCGGCGACATGCTGGAGCTGGGCGCAATGAGCACCTCGGCCCACCGCGAGATCGGTGAGCGCATCGCGCGAGGCTCGATCGAGCGGGCGGTTCTTGTGGGGCCTGCCATGAAAGATGCGTACGAAGCGCAGCGCTCATCCAGCGTCGACGCGACGCATCATGCAGAACGCGCATCGCTCGATGCGACCGCTCTGGAGCTGCGCGACGGTGACCTTGTGCTCGTTAAAGGTTCTCGGGGGATGCGGATGGAGCGCGTCGTGGAGAGCCTTCGCGATCGCGTCGCTTCGGGGCTGCGGATCGAGACACGAGCCCCCCTGCGGCGGCCGGCCTGAACCATGCTGTATCTTCTCCTCGATTCCCTGCGGGCGTGGCTCATCGAGGCCGGGCTGTATCGGTACGTCCGCGTGCTCGACCAACCGGAGTTCCGGGTGCTGGCGTCGGCGATGCTGGCGTTCGCGATCGTGCTTGTCGCCGGCAAGCCGACGATTCGGCTGTTGCATCGGATGAAGATCGGGGATAGCGGATTGAGCGACGCCGCGGCTCTGGAGGAGCAGATGGCGTCGAAGGCGAACACGCCGACGATGGGCGGCGTGCTGATCGTCGGGGCGATCCTCATCGCGACGCTGCTGCTGGCGGACCTGCGGGTCTACTGGGTCGGGCTGGGGTTGTTCGTGCTGTTGTGGCTGGCGGGCGTGGGCGGGGCCGACGACTGGCTGAAGCTGACCGCGGCAAGGCGGGGCTCGGGGAGGCAGGGGCTCTACGCCTGGGAGAAGCTGGCCTTCCAGATCGGGCTGGGCGTCTTGGTGGGATGGTTCGCGTTCGGATACGGCGCGCAGAACGGCGAGGGGTTCATCGACGTCGTGAATCTACCGTTCCAGCGGACGTACGGCGAGGGGGCGGGGATGGCGCCGGCGGAGGGTTTGATTCACCTGCCGCGTTGGGCGTTCGTGGTGCTCAGCGTGCTGTTGATCGCGGGGATGAGCAACGCGGTGAACCTGACCGACGGGATGGACGGGCTGGCGACGGGGATCAGCGCGATCGTGGCCTTGGGGATCGTGGTGCTGGCGCTGGTCGCGGGGTCGAGCCAGGCGGCACGGTATCTGCTGGTGCCGCATGTGTTGGGGGGCAATGACCTGGGCGTGCTGGCGGGGGCGATGGCGGGGGCGTGTTTGGGGTTTCTGTGGTGGAACTGCTCGCCGGCGAAGGTGTTCATGGGCGACACGGGCTCGCTGGGGCTCGGCGGGCTGATCGCCTTCCTGGCGATCGTGCTGCGTCAGGAGGTCGTGATCCTGCTCATGTGCGCGATCTTCCTGTGGGAGATCCTGAGCGTGGTGTTGCAGGTCGGCTACTTCCGCTGGACCGGCGGTCGGCGGATCTTCAAGTGCGCGCCGTATCACCATCATTTGCACCTGGCGGGTTGGACCGAGGGGCAGGTGGTCTGCCGGGCGTGGATCGTGGCGCTGCTGCTGGTGGTGATGGCGCTGGCGTCGGTGAAGCTGCGGTAGTTCCGGCTCGGCGGTCAGTTCCAACGCTCCAGGAATCGGACAACCGAGTACCACACGTCGTCGACCGCGTAGAGCACGCTCTGCGGGATGACATTGTCCAGACTTCCCAGAACCCAGGGTCCGAGCAGGAGCAGGACGATGAGTGTCGCGAGACCGGCTCGCGTCAGCACCCGTCCCCTTCGCGATCGCCGAAAGCCGATGAACGCCGAGCCCAGCATGAACGACGCCCCCAGGGGCTGGGGCGTCGCCAAGCTGGCGCACTCGGGACACGCGCCGATCTCGTCCGGCGATCTGCTGTACGAGCATCGCGGGCAGGCGTGCTCATCTCGCGATCGCCAGGCGCGCCGTGCGACGCGGCGCAGCACCGCCGCCAATATCACGACGTAGAGGAGGATCGCCCCCGCGCGCAGGGCACCGATCCCGCCCAGTCCGACGGCGAGGCCGAGCATCGGGACTCCGCCTCGCTCGGGCGGACCATACGCGATCGACCACCACATGACGTGCAGCAGTCGCGTCGCCGCGGGCAGGGGAACGGCGAGGCACGCGCTGATGGCGATCGTCCGCGGAAGAACGGCTCTCATGGAGACGCCGGTCGAGCCGCGAAGCAGCGGAGGATGTCCCCAGAGCACATAGATCAGCGTGATAAGAGAGCACGCGAGGACGTGCAGCGCCGCCCATTCGATCATCCCGTCGAAGGCCCGCCCTGTTGCCCAATCCCCTATGACGGCCCACCCCGTCACAGTTCGCTCCGTGCCGTCGGATCCCGAGACCCTTGCGGAGCTAAGGGAAGAGAATTGCACCCGATGAACGCCGGAGCCTATCGCCGTGGGAGTCTGCACGCCGGGCAGCACTTCGCCGATCCTGGGCGCCCAAGTGCCGAACCAATCGCTGACCGGCGTCAGCGTGGCGGCTACGAGCAGCAGCGACGCCAGATACCCGGCAAGAAGCGCAACCAAGACCGCGCCGACCCATCGGCGCGGTCCGGCGAGGATTCTCGCTCTTCGAAGATTCACGGCGGGGGCACGCACGGGTCGGTACGGAGCGTCGTTGTTCGCGAAGTCTCGTTAGGACCGTCGGTACCGGTGCCGTCGCATGTGTTACACCAGAACCAAGTTTCGCCCGTTTCGGTCCATGTCCGAGTGCCCGGACGGCTCCACTCGCAGGTGTCGGTCCCGGGGGCGCTCGGGAATCTTCGCACAAGCGTCCATGCGCCGGTTCCCGGCGTCCACGCTCCGTATACGCGCGTGCAACCGTCGCACGGCCATTGGCAGGTGATCGTAACGCCGGTCTCTCCAAAGAAGGTCTGCTCGAAGGTCGATGTGAACTGGTTCAGCATCGCCTCCACGGCATCCTGACCCTGGCTCGCGCACGGTGCGCCAGAGTCCACCACCATCGGCGAGAGCTCCGGCGCGGCGGCCCAGCCGTTCAGAACCAGAATCTCCATCGTCTCCGCCGGATCGTCAGAGTTCGCGACAAGAGCCTCCGCCGGGTCGCCGACGAACAGGCCTGCGGCCATTTCCGTTGGTGGCGTCGGCGGCACACCGCCATCCTCGAAGTCAAACGCAAGAACACCGAGCAGTGGATCCTCGGAGAATACCGGCGATGTGTCGAGATGGTGCCCGACCCATGCCGCCGCCTCGCCGAGACTGACGTTCTCCCAGCCCCAAGTGGTCCAGTGGTCCCCCACTTCTCGCTGATACCAGAGAACCGTGACGTTGCTGCCGACCGCAAGTTGGGGCGGCATCCATGCCAAGAACCCGTCAACTTCCGTCCCGACTCCGGCGGCCACAAAGATCCAATCATCCTCGATAAATCGGATCCACGAGACATTCGGATTCGTGCTGCCGCCCCGAGGTCACGGCTGAGCCCTTGTGATGTTCGCAGCCAGCACAACAACGGCCATAGCGAACAAATACCCCACACCCCTCCCCTAACAAACCGTGGCGGTCGAACCAGAGACGCGATATGCTGTTTCACGTTGCACCTCTCCAGTTTCGTTAGAATCCGGTTGGCCCTGGATACGACACATACAGGCATGTATTATAGGGTCCGCGAACGAATAGTGGTCCTAGAACTTTGATTATATTTTGACGAATATAGGACTCGCCAAGTCCGCACGGGTCGCAACTCTGCCTTCGTGTGCTTCGACCGATACGCGGGCTTTGCTACCGTGCATCGCCAACATCCCCGATCAGATTCTTCGCCAAGTGGTTCGCATAGAGACGGATGTCGCGCTCGGCTCGGGGCTCGTTGCGAGCTCGGGCGCCCTTGATCTCTCGCAAGAGAAGGCTCAGCTCGCTGAGCGGATTGCGCAGGTCGGCGAGCCAGGCGTCGGAGGTGGGCGAGCCGCCGACCAGATCGAGCAGGCCGGAGTCGCGAGCGAACCCGCGGGAGCGCAGGCCGCGCTCGAGGCGGGCGAGGAGGATGAGGACGCGGTGCTCCTGGGCGTAGGAACCCAGGCGATCGCGGGCGCGCGTGAGATCGCCTTCCAGCAGCACCAGGGCGGTCTGGTCGAGGCGGTCGGCGGCCTGCTGGGAGACGATGCGCATCAGCTCGGGAGACAGCTCGAAGGCGGGCCACGCGTGGATCGCCAGCGGCGCGTCCTGGAGCAGGGAGAGCTCGGCGGATCGCTCGCAGAGCTCGGTCAGGAGTTCAAGGCGGGGCAGGATCTGGTCGAGCTCGTCGTCGCGATCGTTGCTCCACGCCCCGATCCACGCGGCGCGCGTCGTGTCGATCTCGTCGCGAACCCGTGCAGCGGTCTCGGCGGGCAGCGATCCGAGCTGCTCGGCGCAGGCTTCCAGGCGATCGAGCAGTTCCGCGTGCTCGCCCAGCTCGCGCAGCATGCGCGCGGCGCGATCGGCGTCGGACTCGTCGGCGAGCGATTGCCCCAGACGGAGCAGGCGGGCGGCGAGCGCTCGGCGATCGTCGCGGACGACCGGCTCACGCGAGGTCGCTTCGGGGTCTTGCACCAACTCGTTGACCGCGAGCACGATGCGCAGGTCGTCGAGCGAGGCGCGGTGCAGGCCGAGGGGTGCGAGCACGCCCGGGTTGCTCATCGCAGAGCTGGCGTTGAGGGCCAGGGGCAGGACGCCCGCGAGGCCGATCTCGGTCTGGCGAGCGGTCGCCGAGAGGGCGCGCCAGGCGGGGCGCAGGGCGCGGACGATCGCGTCCTCCGCGGGCATTTCCGTGCGCTCGGCGAGCAGGGCGAGGATCGTGCGCGCGAGGGTGAGATCCGAGGGAGCCGGGGCCATTTCGCTCGGCAGCAGCGCGCCCTCAATGCTTTGAATGACGGCGTTGCGTGCATCGCGGGCCTCCAGGGCCTCGGCGTGCTCGAGCATGATCGCGAGGTCGTGTGACTCGCGGAGTTGATCGAGGGCGCGCGCGCGGAGTTCGGGCGTGAGCGTGTCGGCGACGGCGCGCGCGAAGCGAGCGCGGGCTTCTTCTGTCGCGGGCTCGCTGAGCGCGGGTTGATCGAGGAGGCGCGCGCCGTCGAGGATGATGGATTGCAGGGCGAGGACGCTGGCGGTGTAGGGCGCCCAGTTCTCGGCGGCGTCGGTGAGCGAGCGGAGGTCCGCCGCGAGCTGCGCGTCGATGACGCCCTCACGCTCCCAACGGGCGAGGATCTCGCGAAAATGGTCGAGCGTGACGGCGGGATCGGGCGTGCCGATCCAGCCGGTGGGCAGGGAGCCGACGGGGGTGTGGACGGAGAGCTCGGCGAAGGCGTCGCGGATGAATCGGTCGAGTTCGACGGGCTCGCTGGGCAGATCGAACGCGGGTATGTCGAGGTCGGCGATCAGCAGAATCGCAACGGCCTCGGGCACATCTGCATCGAGCAGGATCGCGTCGATCGCATCGCGCCGGTCGGCGATCGTGAGGCCCCAGAGGCGCGCGGCGTCGGAGGACGAACGCAACAGGTCTGCCGCGAGATCGCGCACGGCGATGCGGGCTCGCTCGCGCACGGGCACGTCGACGTGGCGGGCGAGATTGCGCGATTCCTCCGTGAGCGTGTCGATGGCGAGGTCGATCGCGGTGGGCTCGTTGAGCACGGGGGGCAAGGGGCGGTCGAGGTCGAGGATCTGGGCGGGGGTGGAGGAAGCGCATGCGAGCAGGAACGCGAGGATGAGGCGGCGGGTCGTGCCACCGACCATGGCTTTGCATGGTCGGTGTTTTTGGGAGAGCAACCTGCGAAGCACCGACCGCCCAGAGCGGCGGTCGGTGGCACGGGGGGCACGGAGTCCTTCAGGCTCTTGCGAGCTCGAGCGCTCGGGCATAGACCTTCTCCAGATCATCGACCATTGTTTGCGCGCTGAACTCTCGCACGCAGCGCTCGTGCCCGCGCTGTATCATGGACGCTCGCTCACTCGGATTCTCGGCGAGGAAGACGATCCCCTCGCGCAGGGCGTGTACGTCGCCGGGCTGGGTGAGGATCCCGGTCTGACGGTCGATGCAGACCTCGCGGGTGCCGTCGGCGTCGTTGGCGATGACGGCTGTCTTGGCGAGCAGCGCCTGGGTGACCGCCCGGGGCAGGCCCTCGCGATAGCTGGGATGGGCGAGGATGTCCATCGCGCGGATCAGGCCGGGGATCTTTTCGGGCGGGACGAGGCCGGTGGTGACGACCTGGTTTGTGAGCCCCATGTCGCGGACGCGCTGGAGCAGGCGGTCCTTCCACCAGCCGTCGCCGACCCACAGGAGCTTCCAGTTGGGGCGCTTCTTGAGTTCTTCGGCGAGGGCGTCGAGCAGGTCGTCGTGGCCCTTGAGCTCGGCGAGGCGGGAGACGGTGCCGATGACGAGGTCGTCGGCATCGAGGCCGAGCGAGCTTCGGATCTCCTCGCGCGATTCGCCAGGCGCGGCGTTGAGGAACGGCTCGATCTCCATGCCGCTGCGGACGGTGACGTACTGCTCGGGCCTGCCGATCGTGCGGTCAAGGAACTGCTCGGTCATGGCGTCGGCGACCGAGACGATCAGATGGCAACGCTTGGCGGCGTATCGCTCGGCGAGCGTGTAGAGGAGGTTCTTGTGCTTGGGGAGGTACTTGTGGAAGGGCGGGCCGTGGATGGTGTGAATGACGCCGAAGGGGAAGAGCGACGGAGCGAAGGAACGACGAAGGCTCTTCCAGGCGGCGGCTCTGCCGAGGATGCCGGCCTTGGACGAGTGGGTGTGAACGATGTCGGGCTCGATGTCGCGGATGAGGCGTTCCAGTTGCTTGAGGCACTTGCGATCGCGCAGCGGATTGATCTCGCGGATGAGATCGGGGACTTCGTGCGTCGTGATCGCGCGACCGTCGTCGGTTCGGAATTCTGCGACCCGATCGAGCATCGAGCCCTCGGGGCCGAAGATCGGGCCGAAGGCGAGGTGGATCTCGTGCCCGAGGCGAGCCTGACCCTCGCAGGAGAGGACGGTGTTCTCCTGCGATCCGCCGAGGATGAGGCGGGTGGAGATGTGGAGGATGCGGAGGGGCACAGCCAGAGGTTATCGTCGCGCGGCCATCAGAGCCGCGGGCGTGAGCACGCGGACCTTGTGCGTGGAGATGGAAGGGTGATCGACAAGCACGGCAGACGCCGTCAGTTCGACTCATTCGTGTGGTGGCGCGACCCGGCGTCCGCGCGCTAGCGCCCGCGCCTCGGTCATGAGGACTGCTCTTTCGGAGCCGCGGGCGTGAGCACGCGGGCTGACGGCACACGCCAACCACATGGACTGGATCCCAGCGGTCGCAGGCTCATGTGAGGAACGTTCCATAACAGCGCCCAAGGCTCGCGTGCTCATGCACGCGGCTCTGTATGGCCGCTTGCATATCGCGTCCATGTTCTGGTACGCTCTGGACATGGGGCGGGCGATCGCCTATTTCATCACATGGACCACACGGGGCACCTGGCTCCACGGCGACGAACGCGGCTCCGTGGATCGCGAACACAATACATTCCGAACGGCTCACATGCCGCCGAACGAAACGACGCGGCTCCGGCGTGAGAGATTCCTGAACGACCCACCTGTTCGCCTCAATGCCGCGGCGCGCGACATCGTGGACTCGGCTATCCAGGAAGTGTGTCGGCGACGTAGATGGAACATGCTGGCGATCGCGGTCCGCTCGAACCATGTGCATGTTGTCGTGGGCGCAGATGCCGCGCCCGAGAGAGTCATGCAGCAGCTCAAGAGCTGGGGAACCCGGGCGCTCTGCGACGCGGGTTGCTTCTCGCCCGGTCGGGGAATCTGGACCCGCCACGGCGGCACCCGGTATCTCTGGGATGACCAGAGCGTGTCCAAGGCGGTTTCGTATGTGATGAAGGAGCAGGATCGCATCGAGCGGTTTCTGCCTCGAGAAGGCCATTCGGACGAACGGACGTGAGTATGTGGGCGTTGGGGGCGGCCTTCAGAGCCGCGTGCGTGAGCACGCGGACCCGGGACGCACGATGACCAAGGCCCATCGAAGGGACGACGGCTGAAATATTGGCACGGCCCTCTCTCCGATCTATGCACAAGGCTCGCGTGCTCACGCACGCGGCTCTGATTGGGATGGAATCATCAGAACTGATTCACGGCGCTCAGCATCGGCAGCATGATCGCCAGCACCATCGCGCCCACGAAGACGAACAGGCAAATCAAGAGAAACGGCTCCAGCAACGCCAGCAGGCGCGTCGAACGCTTCTCGACCTCGTCGCGCATGTCGTCGGCGAGGGCGCCGAAGGCCGTTTCCAGGTCGCCGGCACGCTCCGCGGCGACCAGCAATCGGCGGGTTGCCAGGGGAAGAGCGGTCACCTCCTCGATCAGGATCCGCAGCACGCCGCCCTGGATGAGACGCTCGCGGAGGTGCTTGAGTTGCTTGCGCAGGACCGTGTGGTTGACCGATCGCAGGGCCACGCCAAGGGCGTCCGAGAGCGGCACGCCCGAGCGGGTCATCGCCGCCATGACGCTGAAGAAGCTCGAGGACTCCTGGGCGAGCACGACGTCTCGGAGCAGGGGCATGACGCGCCCGATCGTGGCGATGAGCTGCTTGAGCTGATCGCGCAGCAGGAAGACAAGCACACCGAGCCCGGCGACAAAGAGCAACGCCCACGTCCAGTTCGCGCGCAGGATCGTGCCTGTGTCCACAAGGATCTGGGTGAACCACGGGATATCCGCCCCGGCTTTCTCCAGGCCGCGCGAGATCATCGGGATGATGCCGACGAGCATGCCGATGCCCACAGCGATGCCGATCGCGACGACGACCAGCGGGTAGATCATCACGGTCGTCGCCTTGCCGGCGATCGCCATGCGTCGGCGGGCCGCGAGGGCAAGCTGCTCGCCCGCGGGCGCGAGATCGCCCGAACGCTCCGCGGCCCTGTACACCGCGATAGTCACCTCGTCGAACCCCCCCACTCTTTGGCACGCGTCGGCAAAGCTCGCGCCCTGGGCAACCATCTGCGCCAGCCGCTCGATCCGCGGGCGGGCCTCGGGGCGGACGGTCTTCGCGATGACATCCAACGTCTCGACCAGCGGCACCCCCCGTCCCTGGAGCTGGGCCAGCAGCTCGTTGAGTTGCACATGGTCCTTGGCGGTCAGTCTCTTCTCGCTCGCCAGCCACGCTGGCAGGCGCCAGGAGCGCAGCAAGATCTTGCGATCGCGCCGCAGCTCGTCGGCGAGGGCCCGCTGGCTCTTGGCCTGGCGCAGGCCGACGGATCTGCCGCCCTGGACGCCCGCGGCGAGATAGAGGAACGGGGCTGGCTGGGAGGCTCGGCTCACGGGCGGATTCCGTTCAGGACGCGGGCGGAAGCGACTATGATCGCGACCGGCTCCGGATGGTCTCGCGGAGCATACTCAGAACGACACCGGCGGGCGGGCGATTGCAGCCCGAGAACCCCCGCTCACAGCCGAGGTCAAACCGAAGGGAGCCCAGGATTGAGCATGCGCGCCCTCTACAAGCACCACGCCGGCGAGGGGCTGGCGTTCACGAGCGACCGGCCGGTCCCGGAGCTGGGACCGCGGGACGTGCTGATCCGGGTCAAGAAGGCCGGGATCTGCGGCACCGACCGCCATATCTGGCAGTGGGACGACTGGGCGGCGGGGCGGATTCCCATCGGGATCGTCACCGGGCACGAGTTTGTCGGTGTTGTCGAAAAGGTCGGCGACGCGGTAACGCTGGTGAGGCCCGGGCAGCGGGTGAGTGCAGAGGGGCACATCACCAAGGGGGTCGATTACCTCAGCCGCACGGGCAACGCCCACATCGCCAGCGACACGCAGATCCTCGGCGTCGATCGCGACGGGATCTTCGCGGATCTGGTCAGCGTGCCCGAGGAGAACGTCTGGCCGGTGCACGAGGAGATCCCCGACAAGATCGCGGCGATCTTCGATCCCCTGGGCAACGCGGTACACACGGTGATGGAGGCAGGCGTGAGCGCCAAGAGCGTGCTCATCTCCGGCGTCGGCATCATCGGGCTGATGGCGGTGACGGTCGCGCGGGCGGCGGGGGCATCGCGGATCTTCTGCACCGATATCAACCCGCCGAGGCTGAAGCTGGCAAAGAAGCTCGGCGCGGTCGAGGCGTTCGACGTCAGCGATCCCAACGGCTGGGTCAAGGAGATCAAAGACGCCACGCGCGGCGAGGGCGTCGATGTCCTCCTGGAAATGTCCGGCTTCCCCCAGGCGATCGATCAGGGATTCCGGGCGCTGCGCAACGGCGGCACGGCGGCCCTGCTGGGCCTGCCGGCCAAGCCCGTCGAGTTCGACCTCAACGCCAACGTCATCTTCAAAGGCTGCACGGTCCTGGGCATCAACGGCAGGCGGATGTGGGAGACGTGGTACCAGATGGAGGAGCTGGTCTTGAGCCGGCGGCTCGAGCTGGACGAGATCATCACCCACGAGTTCCCAATCGAGCGGTACGAGGAGGCGTTCGAGACAATGATGTCCGGGGAGGGGATTAAGGTCTTGATGGATTTTGCCTAACCGAGCCGCGTGCATAAGCACGCGAGCCTTGGACACCCGGCACACACAACAACGCACAAATAGGGCAGGGCTCGAATCGAGAGCTCTGGTGATTCCGACAAGGTTCGTGGCGTGGACGCCAGAGGCCGGCGTGCTTGCGCACGCGACTCCTACGGAGCTCGGACTGAGCCGCGTGCATCAGCACGCGAGCCTTGGACTTCCGAAACAGAGGGCGTCTCACGAGTGGGGCCCGACTCGAATCGCAAGCTCTGGTTATCTCAACGGTGTTCGAAGTTCCGGCGCACACGGTCCGCGTGCTTGCGAGCGATTTGCGTCAACTGGCGGAGAACTCGAACAACTGCGGATGACCGAGCGATGTGCCGCCAGCCGTGGCTTTGCACGGCTGGTGCTTCTGGGAGAGCGCCAAGAAACACCAACCGCTCAAAGCAGCGGTTGGCGGCACGACGCGAGACACGCGCGCAAGCATCCTGCCGCGAAGCACCTGTGAAAAACGACGCAAATGGCTCTTGCGCTCGCGGCTCTGAAGACGCCCGGATTCTGCCTAGGCTCTGTCTGACGGCCCATTTGTTCGGCGCTCGTTCGGTTGCGCTTTGTTGGATGATATGTGAGACTGCTCGTCGGCAAGGAGGCCGGCGATGTCAACGAAGACGCGAACGGGTCGAGGCGTGGACGGTCGCCCCGG
>JAJDDM010000139.1 GCA_029260315.1 Phycisphaerales bacterium
GGAGAAAGGTCGTGCCCTGGTCGCGTGCTCGAACCGGGTGCCAATCCCGGTCCCCCGCCTGCTGGCCGGCAGGAATCCCGCTGCCAACGACACCCTCGCTCGACTCCGCGGCAGTCACGATGCCTGGCCGTAGGCAACACCGTTTGCGCTTAGTCGGAATGGACCCCAGCGAGGGACCCACAGATCGAGCCATCGGAGGAGCCCCATGTTCAAGCCCTGCCTGCCACTCTCACGGCGGTTCGTGATGATCGGCGTGACCGCCCTCCTCAGCCTGGCGGATCCTACGAATGCACAGGAGGTTGGCCCCAACGACTTCCGCATCTCCGCAGTTGGGCCAGCGGGAAACCCCGCTCACGACGCGCTGCATCCTGCAGCTGCGTTCAACCCGTCGTCTGGGGAGTACCTCGTCGTGTGGGCCGCCGACCCGGATGCCAGCGGAGAGTACGAGATCTACGGTCAGCGCCTCGATGCGTGCACTTCAGCCTCACTCGGGCTGACGTTTCGGATTAGCGAAATGGGGCCCGACGGCTCCTCGTTCTTCGATGCTCTACACCCCAGTGTTGCCTTCAATGCCCTCGCGAATGAGTACCTCGTCGTTTGGGAGGGGCTGGACTCCAACTCAGAGGGCCCCGAGGTGTTCGGCCAGCGGCTAGCAGGAGCCACTGGCGCTGAGATCGGCACAGACTTCGCCATTAGCCAGATGGGAAACCCTGGGAGCGGCAACATCTTTGGGGCGTTTCGACCGGAGGTCGCGTACTGCTCGACGACAGATACCTATGCCGTGGCCTGGGTCGGCAGGGACGGACACACCTTTCCCCTGCCCCCAGAGATCGGGGATTGGGAGATCTACGGCCAGATCCTCGATGGGACAACGGCTTCGGAGGTCGGCACCGGTGACTTCTTGATTAGTGACCTTGCGCATCCAAACACGATCGGTCCGGAGTTTAGCTCCACACTGTTCATCGACCTCGCAGCCAACGACACCGCCGGAGAGTTCCTCGTGGTTTGGGATGCCACCAAGTCAGGCGAGTACGAGATCTACGGGCAGCTCGTCGCGGCGGCAACGGGTACCGAAACCGGTCTCAACGACTTCCGGATCAGTGACATGGGAACTGATGGTCAGCCTCCCGTGGATGCCGCGGCGTGGGGCCCTGCCGTCGCATTCTCGCCGGAAGCGGATCAGTACCTCGTGGTCTGGGTTGGCGATGACGATGCAACACACTGGGTAGAGATCTACGGCCAGTGCCTTGAAGCCAATGGCACGGAAACTGGACCGAATGACTTCCGACTGAGCGACATGGATTTTGGAACACCCGGACCAGTGGCCGTGGCCCTTGGCCCCGATCAACACGAGTTCCTCGTGACCTGGGGTGGTCAGGAGCAGGAGAACCAAAAGGAAGTCTATGCTCAGAAGGTCGGGATCAACCCGTGCGGGCTGGTCGGGCCGGACGACTTCCGCCTGTCCGATGCCGGACCGGATGGGAGCCTGGACTATCACGCCAGCTCTCCTGCACTCGTGGCGAATGACAAGACAGAGTATCTCGTCGTGTGGGGCGGTTCGGACGACCTGGCCGGCCTTGTCCCCGGGGAGATTGAGGTCTTCGGCCAGCGCGTCTCCGCCGGCCCTACGCCTCTGCTGCCTCACGTGAACCAACTCTCACTCACGCAGGGTGGCTTGCAGTCGTTGTCGCTTGATGCCGGAGCCGCCCTTGCGGGCAGGGGCTATCTCGTTGTGGGGTCGTTCTCCGGAGTGTGTCCCGCGATCACTGTAGGAGGCCTGGTGATCCCGTTGGTCTACGACAGCTACTTCGAGCACACGCTGATGTCCCCGGGTGCGCCTCCTCTCTCCGGGGCACTTGGAGTCCTCGACTCGCAGGGCCAAGCAACGATCCAGTTTGTGGTGCCGGCTGGCAGCAGTCCGAGCTTTGCGGGTGTCACGCTGCATCACATGGCGGCGGTGTTTGACCAGAGTTCGCTTGACGTACTGCTCGTTAGCAACCCCGCGCCGGTGACGCTGACCCCCTGACGAGTGGAGCCGATATACTCCAGGCCCCATTTCCTACCTCATGGGGCTGAGGGGTTCCCCGGGGTGGTTCCACGCGGGCCGGCGTACGTTCCCCGCACACGCCCCCACAATGAGCGGGACGAGCCGGTCCTGGCTCGCCTGATCGAGCAGCCCGGGGCGGGGATGGGGTCACCGCGGACCAGATCGACGATCTGTTGCTGAGACTCGAAGAAGACGGCCCGCGGGACCTAGCTGCCGTGACCGTTCCAGGCCTACCGCGGGCCGTAGCTGCTCTTGTTGATCGGCTTCAGCGAGATCCGATCCTCGCTCGCCTTGGCGCGCGCCGCGACTTGGGTGAGGCCGAGCTTGAGGTCGCGTGGGCCAGCCCGCGCAGAAAGGTGCTTCGTCGATGTAGAGCGCGGACACAGCTCAAGCGATCCCCGCTTCGCCAGGAGTACCCGGGTATGGCTAGGTGTGCGCGTGCACACAGACGATTCCGTCGAACCAGTCCATCTTCTGGCTGCAACTGCGGGCACCTCCCCCTGCCCTGTGGCCACAGGGTCGAATGGGAAGGCGCGATAGAGCGACACCAACTCCTGAGGAGCGTCGGCGGCTCCCACAACCGACTCCAGTATCAATGGGCACTCAGCCGGTACCAGTGGTGCAATCCGTCGGTACGCGCTTCGGGCGGTCGCTCCGATACGCCGATGCTGGCCCAAGTGCCCCACATCGCTCACGTGCACTTGGCGCAGGCGGCGCGCGAACGCCCGGATCAAACCGAAGGCCAACGCCATCGTTGGGTCGACCTGGCGTGCATGGCCGACATCGAGGCAGAAACCGGCGTCGGGAAGCAGCTCGAAGAGCCTAGCGAGATCCTCTACCGACTGCCCCCTGATCTTGCGGGCGTCCATGTTCTCCAGGAGAAGCCGCGATCCCAGCTGTCGCCACGGCTCATAGTCGTGAATGACATCAGGGTGAACGACAATTGCCCAGGAGGCTGGGAGTTGCCGCAACAGCCTGCTGACCTCCACCTCCGTAAGCGTTCCGAGCCTGCTCGGTGCGTGTACTGATACGTAGCGATAGGCGCTGGTGTCTAGGGAACTACTCGCCTCGACGAGACCGGGCAACTCTCGCTCCCTGAGTGCCGATAGCTCTACGGCTTGCACAGGCAAGGTGGCCATATCGTCAAGTGCACGCCGGTAGTCGCCTCGCGCAAGCGCACCCGTTGAGAAACCGACGACTCGCCCGCTCATCAAAACACCCCGAATCGCCGCACTAGCTCTTTCAGCTCAGAGCGGTCGAAGAACAAATCCAAGACGCCTTCACGGTAACCCTTGCTGGCTTCCCGAAGCTCAGCGTAGACGGAGTTTGCGGCAGCATCGTCGAACGACAGTGCATCCAACTGATTGCGAAGACCAGGATCCGCAAGCACTGCAAGAAACCGATCGTAGGGGCCGAAGATTGCCGGCCCAAGGTCCTCGCACCCGAGTCGAAGGAGCGCTCCAGCGAGCGCCTCTAGGGGCGTCTTGTCGGTCTGGCGACCTATGAAGTCGGCAAGCCGTGCGTTGTGCTCCTCGTCGCTTGTCGCCTCATCGAGTTCAGGCGCGTCGTAGAGCGACGCCGAGAACGAGGCGAGCAACCCCCATATGTAGAGGACCTTGCGTGAGTACCTCAGCTTCAAGTTGCGCGTAGCCCATCCTTCGTGCTGGCGGTCCCACATCTTCGATGCGTAGTCGGAGGCCACCGTCCTCCAGTACCGAACGACATCGTTCAGAAGAAACTGAGGAACTCGTGGACGGTCCTTTGACGGGACTGAGCGATCGAGAACAACGTAGCGCGCCAGGATGTTGCGGATGACCCTCTCTCTAACGTCAGCGCCAGTGATCGCTCGCGATTCTGCCAGGAGGAGCATTCTCCGCGTCAGGTTGGCGTTCGAATCTCGCGTTCCGGCGATGTGATGCACGAGTTCGTGGCTGGAGACGAGCGCTCCGAAGGTCCCCGTCTCTCCGACTGGCTTCTTGATCAACTCCCGCATTCGCGGACCGATGTCGTGAACGAGCGCCCCGAGAGTCGGATCAGACGGCCCGTCGACAAGCAGCATCCAATCGGCATCACTTCCTCTTGAGGCTTCGCCACGCCCGAAGGAACCCGTAACAACGAGAGAGAGAACCGGATCCGAAAGGTCTGAGAAGAGAGTCCCGAGATCCGCGAGAACCCTCTGGCTGAATGACTGAGCCTCGATGATCGCGGGCCAAGCGGCGTCGTTGCGAGAGGCTAGTTGGGCGATCGCCGAGGGCACGGAGCCTCGGGGAGGACTCTCAGGGGTTGCGCTTCGGGCCGACATTTCGGAGAGGATACCTAACGAGCGCCGAACATTCAGTCTCAACCGCCTCCCCCGAGGGCTGAGTCAGGATGTGGTCCGTACCCGCTGTCGAGGGGCGTGAGGACGGTTGCTCAGAGAGCCTGAGCCAAGGACTTGTGCCGGTGTCGCCGAGTCGAGTGTGCGGTCGCCCGCCGACGCGTGCTCTTCCGCTGCCGGCGTGGCACGGAGCACGTCAGGATCGGACGGCCACGCGGACCGAGGATCTGCGAGACATGGGCCTTGCTCTCGTCCCGATGATCCTGGAGTAGTCCCAGGTCCTGAAGCCGGTACCGCATCAACTGCTCAGTGACGGCATAGCGGCCGGCCATGATCCTGATAACGCCGAAGCACTCCCGATGGCTCGGGGCGTCTGGATTGAGATGGAGATTGTCCTGCCCGACACCAAACGCCATCTCAGTGGATGCCATGAGCATGACCTTGAGGGGTTTGCGTGGCAGCAACAGCGCTTGAGCGAACCGGTTGGCCTGCCACTCCACCCACTCGTGGGATGTCCCCAGGATCTTGTGCCCCGTCACGAGGTCGCGCCGGGGCTCTCTCACCTGCGTGTAGTCGTTCGGGATGTCGGTCTCGCGGTGCAGGGCGAAGTGGCCCAGCTCATGAGCCAACGTAGGTGAGAAGTCCGGGGTGCCTCGAAGGTTGCAGTCGATGCGGATCACCACCGGACGCACGTAGACATCGCAGTAGCCGCGAAGATCACCAGGCCCAAGATCCATCGACTCGTCGTACACCACCTGGCCTGCGTCGACGTGACACTTGATCAGCGCATCGAGCGGAGTGGGCCTCGGGTACCTCAGCAGGCCCGGACGGTGGGCGTAGAGCATCTGCTCGGCCCTCTGCTCGATGGCCTCCGCGGACAGGCTCTGAATGGGTGCCCTGGGCAATCCAGGTCTCTTGAAATGGAGCTTGGAAGCTCCCCACTTGAGCGCGGCCGGAGGCCGGTTTCAACTCCCAGCCTGAATCCTCTCTCCTGGGGCTGACGGTTCGCCGCTTCCTCGCACGCGTCCCGGCAGTTCCCCGCCCGCCCCCTGAAACCCCGTCTTCCGGCGGCTACGATAGCTCCCGGTCGCCCAGCGAGCTCCAAGCCCTCCCCCCCAAGCCACTCCAAGATCCCCCCGGGCCTGACCCGCCCTCTGGAGTGGTCCCATGGACTCGCCCCCCACCCCGGGCCTCACGGTCCGCCGTGTGCCCCTCGCGTCGCTCGTCCCCGATCCGTCCAACCCCCGGGCCCACGACGAGCCCAACCTCACTGCCATCGAGGCGAGCCTGCGGCGCTTCGGCCAGGCCGAGCCCCTGGTGGTCCAGGCGGGCACCGGGCGGGTCATCGGCGGCCACGGGCGTCTCGTCGCCATGCAGCGGCTGGGCTGGACCGAGGCTGATGTCGTGGGGCTGGAGGTCGACGACCTCACCGCCACATCACTCGGGATCGCCCTGAACCGCACGGCCGAGCTGGCTGAGTGGGACGAGCCGGTCCTGGCCCGCCTGCTCGAGCAGCTCCGGGTCGATGACGCGCTCTCAGGCGTGGGCTTCCACCCCGATGAGATCGACGAGCTGCTGCTGGCTCTGGAGGAGGACGGCCCGCGGGACCTGGCTGACCCGGGCCCTTCGCCCCCACCGGAGAACCCCATCAGCCGCCGAGGAGACATGTGGCGGCTCGGCGAGCACCGCCTGCTGTGCGGTGATGCGACCTCCGCCAACGACGTGACGCGCCTCATGGCGGGCGAGAAGGCCGCCCTGGTGGCCACCGACCCGCCCTTCCTCGTGGACTACTCCGGCGAGCGCCCGGGCGACGCCGGGAAGGACTGGACCGCCAGCTACCACGATGTCGACGCCGGCGAGGCCTACGGCTTCTACAGCGCCGTCTTCACCAACGTCCTCGCGGTGCTCGACGAGCACGCGGCGATCTACTGCTGGCACGCCCACAAGCGCGCCGGCGTGCTGCAGGCCGTCTGGGCCAACCTCGGGATCCTCGACCACCAGCAGATCATCTGGGTCAAGCCGGCCGCGGTCTTCAGCCGGACCTTCTGGCGCTTCCGGCACGAGCCCTGCCTGATGGGGTGGCGGCAGGGCAGCCCGCCCCACCACGACGAGGGCCAGGAGCACGACACGGTCTGGGAGGTGGACTGGGAGGGCCGTGCGCGCGTGCAGACCGACCATCCGATGTGCAAGCCGCTGGAGCTCTTCAGTCGGCCGATGCGCAAGCACACCTCGCCCGGGGATGTCGTGCTCGAGCCCTTCAGCGGATCGGGAAGCCAGATCCTCGCGGCCGAGCAGGAGCGGCGGGTGTGCCGGGCACTGGAGATCGAGCCGGCGTTCGTGGACGTGGCGCTCCGTCGCTGGGAGGAGGCGACGGGCCAGGCCGCGACCCTGGACGGGGACGGTCGGACGTTCGTGGAGATCGGCGACGAGCGGGGTGCGGTGGAGACGGCGGCCCCCGCGGCTACCTGAGACCCATGGCCGGCAAGATCCCACCTGACGCCTTCGAGCAGTACGTCGGGCTCGGCGAGCAGCGCAGCTACGCCTTGCTGGCGGAGTCCTTCGGGTGCACCAAGCGGGCGGTGACCTTCCGGGCCTCGCAGGAGTGCTGGCAGGAGCGGCTGACGAAGATCGAGGACGAGTCGAAGCGCCGCGTCGACGAGAAGCTCGTCGAGACCAAGGGGGAGGTGCGGGAGCGGCACCTGAGGTCGCTGAGGGCCATCCAGGGGCGGGCGCTCCAGGCGTTGCAGACCATGCCGATGCGGACGGCGTCGGAGGCGGCCAAGGCCCTCATGGCGGCGATCAAGGCCGAGGCGGCGCTGATGGGCCTCGAGAGGCGGGAGTCGATGACCATGGCGGAGCTGATCGCGGGGAGTGTGCATCCGGTGGAGAACGTCGCGGAAGGCGACAAGCGCATCAATGGCGTCGACTAGGATGGTGGGCGGGCGAGCCAGCCCGCGACCATGGCCGACCAGAGCACAACTCCAAGTGACGACTTCGAAGGGGGCTTCTTCGGGGGAGATCCCGACCCCTCGACCAACCCCACGACCTACGCCGAGGCGCTCGAGTCCCTCCACCATCTAGCCGCAATGGTGCGGTCGGTTTGGATAGGACAGCCCTCATGGGATGTGGACGGCGACTATCGCGAGCTGGCGCTCTCCGCGTGGGACATTGCTCAGGCCATGGGGCGAACCGGGCGCCTGTCTGCCCCCCGCTCCGAGCGGATGTCGCCCCACCAGGCGAGGAAGTACATCACGCGGGTTCTCGATCGGTTCTACGATCCGGGAGGCCTTGAGTACTGGCGCTGGGTGGAAGGCCAGCACAGGAGACTCGGCGAGCGCTCGGTCATCGAGTTCCACCTCCAGAACCTGGTGTCTCGATGGGGAAGACGCTCCGACCAGGAGCTGACCAAGTGGACCCTTGGGTTCATCCGGAAACTGAAGCGCGAGTTCGGGGGCTACCACCGGGTTCGCGAGAAGCCGTACGCAATGCCGACCAACTACAGACCCGTTGCCCGCCATTGCCACGAACTCACCAGTATCGACCCTGAACGTGATCCGCCCTCTCTACCCTCGGAAGCGCTGGTTACGTACAGAACGCTCAGGACCTACCTTGACGAACTCCTCGGCTTCCTTCGTCATGCGGTCGTCGAGGTCCTTGTCGTCGACGAGGCCGCCGCAACGGTGACGCTCAAGGGCAAGACATACGATCTGGCTTCAAACCCAAGGGCCAAGCTGTTTCTTGTGCTCGGGGAGACAGAGGAGCCAATAAGAGGCCCGGATCTCGCAAAGCACTGCCGCTGCACCGACGCCTACCAACTGGTGCGCGGAGTAAGGGACAAGTATCCCAAACTGGGCGGGTACATCGAGAGCTCGCGCGGCGGATACACCCTCAGGGGTGTCCGTGTCGTGAGGGCGGACAACGCAGGCGAGTCCTGAGGTGGCATCCCACTGAACGGGGCCCCATAGGTGCTGCATAGGTCTGGACCGACCAACTCATAGGTCAAGGAGCCGACCGCATAGGCGGTCTATAGGCGTGGTGTTCGCTGTGATGTAGCCATCTCGACTGGAGATGCGCTGTGTCAGCAACCGATGCCCCTCTACCCAGCGGACCGCAGGCCCCTCTACCTGGCGCCTCCCTGCGCTGGTACCCGGCGGAGGCGCTCTTCACGGAGGCGGACGAACCGCCCGACTGGGTCATCGAAGGCCTGGTCGCCCGGTCATGCGTCACCGAGGTCACCGCCAAGATCAAGGTGGGCAAGACCCACTTCGTGACGGACGCGATCGCCGCCGTCCTTGAAGGGAGGTCATTCCTCGGCCTCGACACGCGCGAGACCGGGGTCCTCTATCTCACGGAGGAGCGCAAGCCGACCTTCAGGGAGGCACTGAAGCGGGTCGGTCTCGCACGCGCAAAGGGGCTGACCATCCTCTTCCGTGGAGAGAGCTACGAGCTCGACTGGGATGCCATCGCTACGGCGACCCTGAGCAAAGCTCGAGAAGTGAACGCCCAGTTGGTGGTGGTGGACACACTGTCCGACTGGGCCAACCTGGAAGGCGACGACGAGAACAGCGCCGGCGCCGCCAAGGCGGCCATGAGACCGCTGGAGCGAATCGCCAGCCACGGGCTCGCGGTCGTCATGGTGCGCCACGAGCGAAAGGGCGGAGGGGAAGTCGGGGACAGCGCCAGAGGATCTTCGGCTTTTGGTGGCTCGGCGGACATCCTCCTGTCGCTCCGTAGGGCACCGACTCCGGGGCATCCAACCCGGCGGTGCCTGCAGGGGGTCGGACGACTCAGCGCGGTTCCCCCTCAGCTCGTGCTCGAGCTTCAGGACGCGCACTACGTCTCCCTTGGCTCATCGGCGGACGTAGATCGAGCGGCCAGCCGTACCGCCATCCTGGAGGTCCTCCCGAACAACGCCGATGACGGCCTGACCGAGCATGAGCTTCGTGACCGCCTGGGGGATGACGTGTCCCGCAGCACGCTCAAGCGCGCGCTCGCCGCTCTGAAGACGGAGAAGGTCGTCGACCGAAGGCTAGGGGGCGGGCCGAACAGGCGGGCTTACCGCTACTGGCGAATCGATGATGTGTCCAGTTAGGGATCAGGGCTTGGACAGATCATCCCGGATCCCGCCCTTATACGTCGGGCGGACCCACTCCCGAGGGCGGGTCTCTCGCCCCTCGGGAGGAGGTCGTGTGTTCATGGCCCCACCCTATGGTGGACACACCATCTCGATGCCAGAGGGCTGCCTGTGAGCACCCTGAGGGTCACCGAGACGCGGTACGTCGTCGCTCGAGACCACGAGCGCGCGAAGGGGCTCCTGGCCTGGATCAGCGTCGTCATCAGCGATGCCCTCGTCCTCGACGGCCTCACGCTGCGGCGGACGCGCGATGGCGAGTTGCGGGTGTCCTACCCCGAGCGCACCGACGGCGCGGGCCGGCGGCACCCCATCGTCCGCCCGATCAACGAGGCCGCCCGGACAGCCATCGAGGAGCAGATCCTGCAAGCGCTTTTCGAAGCGCTGGAGGGCCCGCCGTGACGAAAACGAGCGGGTCTGCTCGGCCCTCGGTTCCCCACGCCCTATGCGAAATCGGGCGCCTTCTGGCCCTTGGCTACCAACGCCTGAAAGAGAGCCAGTTTCAGCTTGAGGAGCGCGACGGACCTGCTCCCTCATGCGGGGCGAACCCCGGACACCGGCGGGAGAGCCGCCTGGGCCGGGGCCCGGAGACCCAGATATGAGCGAGCAGACGGTGCTGGCCCGCATCACGGCACTGGAGCGCATGTCGGTGGCCGAGCTGGTGGTGGAGTACGAGGCCGTGGTCGGGAAACCACCCAGGATCAAGCGGAAGGACTTCCTCAAGCGCGAACTGGCGTGGCACATCCAGGCGGCCGTGTACGGCGGGCTCTCCGAAGACACCGAGCGTCGGCTCGACGAGATCATCGAGACGCTCGACGTACCGCTTGGGCAAGGTGCTCCCAGTGCGCCCCGGCGCCCGCGTCAGGCCCGCGGACGCGACGACGGCCTGGCGGTCGGCACGGTGCTCGTGCGGCCGTACAAGGGTCAGGACGTGCGCGTGACGGTCGTCGAGCACGGCATCGAGTGGAACGGCGTCGTGTACTCGTCGCTGACCGCGGCGGCCAAGGCGATCACGGGGTCGAAGTGGAACGGGAAGCTGTTCTTCGGTCTCACGCCCCGGGCGAACTCGCGGTGAACCGCCGGGGAACGAATCGGCGCGAGGCCAAGACCACGACGACTGCCCGGGTGCGCGTCGCGGTCTACGCCCGCAAGAGCGTCGACAAGGGCGACGGCGGGGAGTTCGGGAGCATCGAGGCGCAGTGCGAGGCCGTCAGCGCGTACGTCACCAGTCAGCGTGGCAATGGCTGGGAGGCGCTCCCCGATCCGTACAGCGATCTCGGCATCTCGGGGGCCACCACCAACCGCCCCGCCTTCAAGCGGCTCCTGGCGGACATCGAGGCCGGCAGGGTCGACGCGGTTGCGACCTACAAGCTGGACCGCCTGAGTCGCACGCAGCGAGACCTCTTCAACCTGCTCGACTTCTTCGACCAGCACGACGTGACCTTCGTGTCGGTGACCGAGAGCTTCGACACGGCGACGCCGATGGGCCGGTTCGCGCTGGGGCTGTTGGGCCAAGTGGCGCAACTGGAGCGGGAGGTCACGGCCGAGCGCGTCCGCGACAAGGTCATGGCCACGAAGCGCAGGGGTATGTGGACCGGAGGGCGCCCGCCTCTGGGCTACGACGTGGTCGAGAAGAAGCTCGTCGTGAACGTGGACGAAGCCGAGCGGGTGCGCGAGATCTACGGGCTGTACCTCGCCCTCCCCGGCTACCAGGCCGTCCTCGACGAGATGGAGCGCCGCGGGTGGCGCAACAAGGCGTGGACGACGAAGACCGGCAAGCTGGCCGGGGGCGAGACCATCACCAAGAACTCGCTCGGCAAACTGCTCCAGCACCCTGTCTACATTGGCAAGGTGGCGGTCGAGGACGAGTTGTTCGAGGGCGAACACGTCGCCATCATCGACCAAGCGCTCTGGGACGCGGTGCAGGCGAAGCTCACTTCAGCTCGCAACGGCACCACGACCAAGGCACGGTCCGAGGCGCTGCTCGCCGGCATCCTCCACTGCGGCCAGTGCGGCTGTGCCATGGGTCGGCACCACACCGGCAAGGGCGCCAAGCGATACAGCTACTACGTCTGCCAGACCGTCCAGAAGCGCGGAGCGACGGCGTGCCCTGGATCGCGTATACGACTGGCGACCATCGAGGACGCCGTCGTGGCCCAGGTCCGAACGATTGGCCGCAACCCCGCGCTGGTCACCGCGACGATCCAGGCGGCACGTGACGCCCTCGACGAACGACGGCCTACCATCGAAGCCGAGGTGCGCTCCTTGGGGAAGCAACTCGCGGACCTGGAGACCGAACGTAGCAACCTCGTCGTCGCCATCGGCAAGGGGGCCGACGCCCCCACCGCCATCCTGGAACGCCTCCGCGAGGTCGAGGTCTACATCGCCGACGTGGAGCAGCGACGGGACGAGGCCCGCGAACGCCTGGGTGCACTGACCGACGAGTCCGTCGACGAAGACGACCTGGTCGCAGCCATCGCCGCCTTCGATCCCGTCTGGGAGCACCTGTTCCCGAAGGAACGGCAGCGCATCGTCCAGATCCTGCTGGAGCGCGTGACGTACACCGCGAACACCGGGGAGATCGGGCTGGAGTTCAGCCCGGTAGGTGTGCGCACCATACGGCAAGAGACCGCGGAGGAGGCCGCGTGACGACGATGACCTTCCATCTCCTGGCCCCGAGTCCACTGGCCGGGCGGCTGGCCCTGGCGCACCACATTCATCGCCTCGTCGAGGCTGGCGAGGTCGAGAGCTACTCGGCAGCCGCGAAGACGCTTGGCGTCACCAAGGCCCACCTGGCCAACATCGTCAGCCTGCGGCTGCTCGCACCCGACCTGCAGGCGGAACTCGTTACTGGCACACTCGACCTACCGGCTTGTACGGCCACGCCTGCCACACAAGAGGCCCTTTGGCCTCAACAGCGGTACAAGTTGCAACGGCACTTAAGATCCCACAGACTCAATGAGATGAACGGTCCCATCCCAGGTGGCTGAATCCTCTTGCCGAAGCTAACGACAGAAGCACACCAACTCGCACCATCAATGCGCGGCGAGTGGACACTCGATAGGTGCACTCTCACCTGGCAAGCCAATCCGCGCGGACCGGGCCTTAGCGTGCAGCTAAAGACACGTTCGGCAACGCACGAGGTAGACGTGTTTAGCGGCGCGGACATCGCCGCCTACGAGAGCATTCGCAGCAAGCTTGACGCGAGGAGCCGCTACGCTGTTGACATCCACATGGCGCAGTACATCGATCGCAGTGACCTGCGAGATGCGCTCGCGGTCCGCGCTGTCCGCATGTGGGACGCGAGGCTACGCCCATGGCTCCGCACTACGTTCAAGGCGATACTCGCTCTTAGGCCACCTCTCCTCGCCGTAGTCTTCTTGATTGTTGTCGGAGCCGGGTACAGCTCCCTAGTGTGGTATCCACAATGGCGCACTCAACAGCTTCTGGGTCTAGTCGGTTCAACCGATGGCCCGTCGCAATTGGATCTATCGGCAGCAGAGGAGCAGGCGGTCCGAACGGGCGCACAGCTTCTTACCGGAGTCGTTGTTGTCATCACGCTCCTAGTTGCCTATCTACGAACGCTCGCCTTAGAGCGTCAGACAGCATCGCAGTCCGAAGCGGCTGCAACCACGGCACGCCTTACAGAGTCTGGCCAAGTCACAGATCGCTTCGCCAAGGCGATCGAACTCCTGTCCAGCGACAAGGAAGACTCCATCGCAGGGGCAGTCTACGCGCTTGAGAGAATCGCAAGAGATTCTGAGCGTGACCACATCACGGTGGTAGAGGTTCTCATGGCACACCTCCGCAGGCATGCCACCAAGGAAGCTGGAGCGGCACCGAACCCGAGAGTTCAGGTCATTATGTCCGTTCTAGGAAGGCGGCTCTCCGGCGTGGAGGACACGGCGACGGCTCGGAGAGAAGGACCTCTCTATCAACTTGACCTATCAAACCTCGACTTGTCGGGTGTCAAGGTACTCAGTGGCGAATTCCGACTTGCCGATTTCCGCGGCTCAGTCTTGCGAGGGGCCGTACTACGTGGATGCCACTTCGAAGGTGCGTACTTCTTCAACTCTGATCTGGAGGGCACGGACTTCCAGTATGCGCACTTCGGGGACTACAAGGGCCGCCAGCTTGGAGCCACAACGTCACTCATCTCGATGCCCACGCCATTTCAGGGCGCTGCGGTGCGAGGCACAAACTTCTTCGCGTGTACAGGGCTGACCTATTCGAACTTCCAGGGCGCACGCCTCTCGGGAAAGCCGAGAGCACCGACGAGGACGCCTCCCACCTGGTGGGCAAAGGGCGACACGGACAGCCCTTTCGTCGTCCCACAAGGCGTCTCGGAAGATCCGCTGGTCGAACTTGGACCCGAGTCTGAACAGGAGAAAGATATCCCATGTCCCTGACCAAGCTCACCACAGCCGACCTCAAGAAGGAACTCGCCCGCCGCGAGAAGGGCGTCACCAAGCTGGAGAAGCGGCGCGACAAGATCGCCAAGGAACTCGCCGCGGTCGAGAAGGACCTGGCCGCGCTCGGTGGCCGGAAGCCCCGCGGTGGTGGTCGCCCCGCCGCGTCCACGGGCCGCCGCACCCGCGCCAAGAACGACATCAGCCTGCCCGACGCTGTCGCCGCCGCCATGGAAGTCGGGGCCGTCGTTTCGCCGAAGGAAGCAGCCGCTCTCGTCCTCTCCAACGGCTACAAGACCACGTCCAAGACCTTCGGCGTCCAGGTCTCCCAGGCGCTCACCAAGGACAAGCGGTTCAAGCGCGTCGGGCGGGGGCAGTACGAGCGGGTGAAATAGGCACTGCCGCGACGAAGATCGGCCTAACATCTTGTTAGGCGTCACACACGTCATACCTCTCCTCCGAAGGCAATGACGAAGAAAAGCGCTGCAAGGAGGGGAGATGCAAGTGCGAAGAGCCACTCTACGAGGAAGGTGGTGATGGTTCGCTTCCACGTCGTGGCGCCAACCTCTAGTAGAAACTCCTCATACAAGCCGCCTGCAAGCGTTCCGCCGATGACGGCGATTGCGCCGTACGCCAGGCCGGAGAGGAGAAGTGTGCCGAGGGCCGGCTCCCACAAGCCGAGGTCGAGGACAGAGTGCCGGTAGTAGACGAGTGCCACAACGAGGCCAACGCCTAGAACGGCGGTTTTCCGAACGACGCGATTAGCTGGCACCGTAGGGTCTCTCAGGGCCTGTCCGTACTCACCGAACATCCTTCCCTCGCCCTCCGCAATTCACGCCTAACAGTGTTGCCGCGCAGCCGAGCGGCTGACTCAGTGTACGTGACGACTCCAACGACGCGGCGGTCAGCCGCTTCGGCTGCTGCGCAGGAGGGCCGAGGGCGTGCGGGCCACGCGGGACGTAGCGACGGGCGCCCCGCAGACTTGCCGCGGCGCTTCGCCCTCCGTTCGTGTTATAGAAGGATCAGGAAAGGGGGCAGGGCGTGAGAGACACCGACCACTTGGTGCGCCTTTTCCCGACGGCGCACATCACCAGTGAGCGCGAAGCAGAGCTGCGGGCAACGGCCGCCTTGCTCTCCATGGTCATGTCTGTCTCCGAGTTCGGCCGAGCCGTCGTCCGCGCCGCGGGGGGCCCGGCCGGTCAACTGGAGTGCCTCACCGAAGTCCCGATGCAGCTCCAGAAGAGTCCACGGGAGCCACCAACAGACCTTCGACCCGACGGCCTCATCAGGGCTCGGCGAGGCAAGACGCGGTGGAAGGCCCTCGTTGAGGTAAAGGTGGGCGACGCACGCCTCGAGCAGGAACAGATCGCCCTCTATCACCGCCTGGCCAAGCAGGAAGGCTTCCACGCGCTGATCACGATCAGCAACCAGCCCGTTCTTCCAGATGGCTCGCCTCCGATCGCCCTGGATGGCCGCCGACTTCGCAGCGTACCCGTCACGCACTTCTCTTGGGATCGCCTGCTGAGCCGCGCGCAGATGCTTAGTCGGAAGAAGGCCGTCTCGGACCCGGACCAGAGCTGGATGCTGGACGAGTGGATCCGGTTTGTCGACGACTCCGAGTCGAAGATCATCGTCCCCCCGGACCTCGGGCCGCATTGGACTCCCCTGCTCAAGGCCGCCAAGACAGGGGACCTCGCCGCCGCAGGAACCGAGACGGATGACGTTGTCGAACACTGGCTGGCCTACATCCGCAAGGTCTGCTTGCGCCTGCGGGCCAAGCTCGGCGTGGATGTTCACCCGAGAGTCAGCAGGCCCGAACGCGAGGATGTCGCCAAGCTCCAGGCACGCCTGCGAGATGAAGTGCGGGACACCGGGGTACTGTCTACGGCACTGAGAGTGCCCGACGCCGCTGGGGACGTGGGCATCGAGGTCTTCTTACCCAGCCGGTACGTCCGGTACTCCCTGGAGGTTCGGCCACCCGGTGAGGGGCGGCAACTGACCCGCCTCAACTGGTTGGCTCGCCAGCTCCGTCGGGCGAACGACCTCCCGCCAAGTCTTCAACTCGACGTGGTCTGGCCGAGGCGCGGTCTCGTTTGCACGGGGAAAGCCGCGGCGCTCATCGACGAGCCAAACGCATTCCTATGCAACCGCGAGGGCATTCCGATCCCCAAGGATCTGATGCCCCGGCGTTTCGTCCTGAGCACGACGGGAGCACTCCTGAAAGGCCGTAGCCGCAGCACGGCGCCCATTCTCGAAGGGGTCTCGAAGGGCCTGGAGGGATTCTACCGGGACGTTGTCGAAGGCATCACGGCCTGGACGCCGCCGACGCCGCGGCTTCCGGAGGCCGATCCCACACCAGGCTCCGAAGACGATGCGGGACATGACGAGCCGCCCTCCGCGTAGGTGGGAATTCGGCGCCAGCCCCTGCTGGAGCAGATGACCTACACGGCGAACAGCGGGGAGATCGGGGTGGAGCTCAGCCCCGTGGGCGTGCGGACCATCCCTGCGGGAGACGAGGGAGACGGCTGCGTGAGGCCCCTCATGGAGCTTCTGCCAGCAGTGGCAGGAAGTCGGGCTCCCACATCAAGGCTGACCGCGACTGCGCCGGCCAGGTCGCGTTGAACACCAGCTTGGCCCTCCAGTCCTTGGTAACAAAGGAACCGACAATCCCCGCGACGACGATGTGAAGCAGGTCGGCCAGATCGGAGTCTCGCGGTTTCGTCTTGTCCGCATCCTCGATTCGCGTCGCCTGGACAATCGACAGCGCGTGCTGCGCCCTTATCAGTCGCCCGAGGGGCCCGAACCAATCGCTGTGCACGCGTCTCTTGGCAGCCCCCCTCATTCCGATTCTCTTCGCAACAACGGCGGTTGCATCGGAAAGGTAGCCGCTCTGTTCAAGGCCCTCCAGGACATGACGTACGTCAGCCAGCCCGACCACGCCACGCTCTGAGCCTCGCTCCCGGAGTCGACTCAAGTAGGCCCTCTCTTCGGACAGAAAGTCGCTGGGGTCGAGTCGTTCTCGCTGTCGTTCATACCAGTCGACGGTGCCAGCAACATCTTCACCGGCAGCCATCATTCGAAGCTGCTCTCTGCCAAGAAGGTCGTCACTGCTACCAAGACCAAACAGCGGGTCCATTGACAAAGGCAGTCGTTTTGTCTGGGGTAGCCGGACCCCTTGGCAAGCCATGACCCAACCGTCACATGCGAGGCGGGCACCACAGTCAAGCAGCCTCAACAGCAAGCGCGCTTCATGTTGGATTACCTCTGGCGCCACGCGATTGTCAGCCAGTCCCTTCGCCATCTCCCACACGGCCCGGAACCCAATCACAGCGCGTAGGCGTCGATGTTGCTGGAGTTTCACCAGACGCTCAGCGTCCAGCTCACTACGACCCAGTTCGAACACGACGCCGGAGTCGAGGTATACCTGCAATCGCCTCATCCAGCTCGCCAACCCGTTCTGTGTTCGCGGCTGGTCATCCCCATCCTACGCGCCGTCGGGCG
>JAJDDM010000140.1 GCA_029260315.1 Phycisphaerales bacterium
CAGCTCCGCGTCGCCGAAGACCGACGGGTCGTCGTTCACCGTCGCCAGCATGAACGCCTTCTCGTGCTCGAAGTCCCGCATGGCCTCGGCGGTCGCGCGGTGCGCGATGATCTTCGTTTCCGCCGGGAACGACGCGTTGCCGAAGGTGTGATCGCCGTGGTAGTTCGTGTTGACCAGATACAGGATCGGATTGTCGGTCTCGGCGCGAACGAGATCGAGAATCTGGCGCGCCATCGCGTCGGAGATATGGCTGTCGATGACCAGCACGCCGCGCTCGCCGACGATGAATCCGCTGTTGTCCACCGCGGGATGATCGCTCAGGATCGCGAACACCCCCTCGCCCAGGCGCTCGCTGCGCAGCGTGACGCCCTCGGGGTGCAGCGGCGGGGGGATGAACCCCGCCGGGGCCCGCGAGAAGTCCGCGCTCCTCGGCGGATGCGCCGCACCCGCGATCGCCGCCCCGACCACCACGCCGGCGCTCAGGATCGAACCCATGACTCTTGTTGCTGCGTGCATCGTGATCTCCTTGTGTTTAGATGCATATACAACTATTTGGACAAACAATAAAGCGACGCCCGCCCACGCCGGCGAGAAACCGATTCTCAACCCGATCCAGCCTCCATCAATCGCGTGCCCGCATCGCGCAGGGCGTCGCTCGTCCGATCGCCCATCAACGCGCGGGCCTCTTCCTGGCTCCTGCGCCACGCCGGCCCCGCACGCTCGATCAGCCGTCTCCCGCTCGCGGTCAGGCGCACGATCCGCGTCCGCGCATCTTCCCCCGCCTCGATCCGCACCCAGCCGCGTTTTTCGATCCGATCCAGATTCCGGCTCAGCGTCGAACGATCGAGCCAGAGAACCTCGGCGATGTCGGTTGCGCTCGTGTCGCCCATCTCGCTGATCGTCACAAGGATCGCGAGCTGGGTCATCCGGACCCTCAGCGGACGCAGCGCGTCATCGTAAATGCCCTGGATCGCCCGGTCGATGACACGGATCCGTGCCGCCAGGCACCCCCCGGCCATCTCCTTGCAGGACATTCGCGTGGGACCGGGCATCGCACCCTCCAATCGGTGCATATACAATCAATGAGCCCACGCCCCTATTCCGGTATCGAGACATTTTTTTCCACCCAGTTCCAGCAGCCCGATCGGTGAGCGGCTAAACACCCAATATCGCGATCACACGCCGCGCTCCGACACGTCGGCGGGAAGAATGTGCCATGCGAATCCTGCTCGTCAGCGACCTGCATCGCGATCTCCCGGCGGCTTGGGCCGTCTGCGACCGCGCGGCTGAATGCGACGCCCTCGTCATCGCCGGCGACCTCGCCACCATGCGTCGAGGGCATGCCGAGATGGTGGAGTCCCTCAGCTCCATCACCGTTCCCACGATCCTCGTCCCCGGCAACAACGAGTCCCTTCAGGAACTCCAGGACGCCGTCGCCGCCGCGAACTGGTCCTCGGCGCATGTCCTCCATGGCACCGGCGTCGAGATTGAAGGCCGCCAGTTCTTCGGCTTGGGCGGGGGGGTTCCCATCACGCCCTTCGGCGACTGGAGCTGGGACCTCTCCGAAGACGACGCCCGCGCTCTGCTGGAAACCTGCCCCCCAAACGCCGTCCTTGTCTCGCATTCTCCGCCCAAGGGCCTGGGCGATCGCACCAGCATGGGCGTCCACGTCGGCAGCGACGCCGTGCTCGAGACAATCCACGCAAAGCACCCGAGACTCGTCGTCTGCGGGCACATCCACGACTCCTGGGGCTTTGACGAGACGGTCGATGGCACGCGCGTCATCAACGCCGGTCCGCGCGGCGTGGTGGTCGAGCTGTGACCAAGTCCGCCCCGGCGCTCATCGCGGTCGCCGGGATCCTGGCTCTGGTCTGCGCCATCTTCGCAATCCGCCTCGCGGGGCCCTGGAAGCTCATGGACCTCGACCAGGAGCGCCCGGTGCAGTACGCGATGGACGTGTACCTCCACGACCGATGGATCGTCCAGACCGACTCCACCGGCGACATCGCGAGCAAGCCGCCGATCTATCCGTGGCTCGTCGCGATCGGCGCGCACGCCCTCGGCGGCGTCTCGCGCCTTGCCGTCTACCTCCCGACCGCTCTCGGCATCGCCGGCTCGGGCGTGGTCATCCTGCTGCTCGGGCGATCGGTCTTCGGCCTCTGGCCCGGCGTGTTCGGCGCGCTGGCGTTCACCTGCTCGACCTACTCCTTCAAGATGGTCCACCTCGCGCGCACCGATCCCCTGTTTTGCATGTGGGTCGCGCTCGCCTCGGCCTGCGCTTGGCTCGCCTGGCAGGCGCGCGCAACCAGACACCCGCCCACACGATGGATCATCGGCTTCTGGGCGTTCGCGACGCTCGCCACGTTGACCAAGGGCCCGCTCGGCGTCGTGATCGCGGCGCTCGGGCTCCTGGCGATCTTCTGGGAACGCAAGACGGCGCGCGCAGAGCCTCCAGACGATGCACCCGGAGAGCCGCCCGTCGCGCGTCGCCGGATCCTCTGGACCACTCTCGCGGGTGCCGCGGGGCTGGTGCTGATCGCCAGCCTCTGGCTCTTCGCAGCCTACGCGATCGAGGGGCGGGCGGTCGTCGACAAGATGCTCGGACGCGAGCTGATCGGGCACGCGATGCGCAGCGACTCGGGCGATCCGCCGCTGATCGGTTTCTGGAAGACCTGGGTCTACTTTCTGTCGCGGTATCTCCCCTGGAGCATCATCGCGTTCATCGCCGTCGCCCGCGTCGTCTTGCGCCCCAGCGCCGACGATCGCGCCCGCCGATTCGAGCGGTTCTGCGCCTGCTGGCTCATGGGCGGGCTCATCATGTTCAGCGTCTTCCCGCACCAGCGCCCGGACCTCTTGCTCCCGCTCATCCCCGCCGGGGCGTTGCTCGTCGGACGGCAGATCGACGGCTGGCTCCAGCCGCGTCCGCGTGCGCGATGGTTGGCGACCGGCGCGATCGTCGCCGTCGCGTTCGCGGCGGTTTTCTCCATCTACCATGTCGCCGAGACCCGCGAGAATCCCGCGCCCCCGGGCGCGTCGCCCACGCGATGGGACAAGATCGTCCGCACGCGCGAGATGCGCGAGTTTGCGGCCGAGATCAGCGCACGCGACCTTCCGAACCTGCACTTCGCCGGCGGGCCGCTCGCGCTGCAAATATTCCTCGGCGTCAAGAAGCCCCTGCTCTCCATCGATCAGGCGAGAGAGATCCTGGCAGCACCCGGCCCAGCCTATATCGTCGTCGGCTCGCCCGACGCGCTGCGCGAGGGTCTCACGCTCCGCGTCGTTCTCTCCCACACCGGCGTGCGAGACGAGCGGCTATACGTCATCACCAACGACTGACGAGCCCGACGCGCAAGCGAGGCTGTTCGCGCCGATCGCGTCAAGTGTGAACCCCCTCGCTCGCGCGTCGGGTTCGTCGGCGTCGAGAAGTCTCTGCGCCGCGCTCGCTACGCGCACCCCGTCGCGAACTCGTCCAGGAACCCGAAGAAATCGTCCGCGTCGATCACGCCATTGCCCGTGAAGTCCGCGCCGTCGTCGCCGCCGGCGAACAGGTCGAGATATCCGAAGAAGTCGTTGGCGTCGAGCGTGCCGTTGCCATCGATATCGGCTCTGCACGCAGGAGCAACAAAGAGCAGATCGATCGGCGCGTCCACGCCCAGGTCTTGTGTGTTCGCGAACGCATCCACGAAGTCGCCCTCGCTGTCATAGCGCAATACCTGGTCGCTGCCGAACGACGTGACATACAGCAGATCGTCCTCGCCCCACTCCAGCCCGTGCGGCGACGAAAGCCCGCCGCTGCCCGACTGCACGAACACCTCCAGCAGGCCCGAGTCCAGATCCAATCGCGAGACGGAGTTGGCGTCCATGCTCGAGATGTACATGAATCCGTCGTCGGCGAACGTGTACGCGTGCGGGTCGTTGATCTCGCCGTCGCCGGAATCCACCACGACCTCGATGAACTCGCCCGTCGTCCCATCGAACTTGAAGATCGCGTCCGGCGTGCCCCCGGAGACGTACAGATGACCGTCGGGGCCGAATCGCGCCATCTCCGGCGTGTCCAGCCCGCCGTCGCCCGCCGAAACGAACATGTCGATGAAGTCGCCCGATGCGCCGTCGTATCGCAGCACGCGATCGTTGCCGAAGCTCGTCACATACACGTCGCCATCGGGCCCGAACGTCAGGCTCGTGGGGACGCTGAGCCCTCCCAGGCCCGTCGAGATGAACACATCGACGAAATTGCCGGTCGCCAGCTCGTACTCCAACACACAGTTCGTGCCGACCGACGTGACCAAGAGCGTGCCGCGCGGCGTCGTCGTCAGCGAGTGCGGCTGACGCAACCCGCCCCCGAACGGCGCCACGAACGACGCGCCCGATCCGTCGGGCTGATACCGCACCACATCGTGCGATTGCCATCCACAGACCAAGAGATCGTCAGCGCTCGCGAGCGGCGCAAGACACACAAGCGCCACGATGAGTGATCCACGCATACAAGACCTCCAGGTGCCGATGGGCGGGGACTCTCCTCGACGCCGGCGGCATCGTCCCCCTCACATCAGTCATACCTGGCGGCTCGCAACGGAGTTTTTCGGGATCTTGCTCGAAAAACCAATCCCAAGGTTTACCCGCGCTTGCGGAACCCGATCACCAGCCCCGCCAGCGCCGACGCGGCCGACGGCAGACGCCCGGTGATGAACTCTCGGAACCCGCCGAAGCTCTCGCGGGCGCTGGCGACGAACCCGTCGTAGTGCCCCTCCATCTTGTCCCAGTTCACCGTGATCACCTCGGCGTACTCCAGCCCGAACAGCGCCAGCAGGAAGATGCCGACCGCGATCAGACTCAGACGCACGAATGTCCGGGCCGCGAAGGCGATCGCAAAGCCCACCGCGAAGCTGAATCCCACC
This sequence comes from Phycisphaerales bacterium, assembly GCA_029260315.1. Taxonomy (GTDB): domain Bacteria; phylum Planctomycetota; class Phycisphaerae; order Phycisphaerales; family UBA1924; genus S146-42. The sequence continues at coordinate 4,899 of JAJDDM010000140.1, forward strand.
CGGAAGATCGCCGGCGAGAGCGCGTTGAGCGTGGAAGACTCCTCCTCGACCACCCCCGGCGACGGCTCGCCGCCCGAATCCAACCCCGTCGCGAGGTTGCTGTCGCCCCCGCCCTCCGAACGCACCGGCTTATCGCCCCATGCCGGTCCCAGGGCCCACAGCGCCCCGCCGGTGAGCATCAGCCCCAGCGCGACCAGCAGGCAGATCTTCTGGCCCTTGCCCAGCGCCCCCTTCTCGCCGGGCTCGCCCTCCTGCATCTTCGGCCTGCGTTCGGCGTTGTCCTTGCCCATGGCCAGTGCCCTCCTGTCTCAGTTTACATTCCGCCGAGCTGCCTCCCCAGCGGGGCTGACTCGATCTGGGTCGATGGCGCGTTCTAAAGTGATTGGAGCAGGAGGATCCCATGACGACCACAGACCCGTTCAACGCCCGATCAACGCTCTCCGCCGCCGGCAAGGAGTGGAGCTACTGCCGCCTCGGCGCATTACAGGACCAGGGTGTGGGCGATATCACGAAGCTCCCGTTCTCGATCCGGGTGCTTCTGGAGGCGATGCTCCGCAATCTCGACGGCTTCACAGTCACCGCCGACGACGTCTCGGGCCTCGCGAGCTACAACGCCAAGAACGTGAATCGCGTCGAGATGCCCTTCAGCCCGGGGCGCGTCGTGCTCCAGGATTTCACCGGCGTCCCCTGCGTGGTCGACCTCGCGGCCATGCGCGACGCCATGAAGCGTCTCGGCGGCGATCCCTCGCACATCAACCCCGACGTCCAGTGCGACCTCGTCATCGACCACTCGGTCCAGGTCGATGACTTCGCGACCCGCGTCGCGCTCACCATCAACGCCCAGCGCGAGTTCGAGCGCAACAACGAGCGGTACCGCTTTCTCAAGTGGGGCCAGCAGAGTCTGAGCAACTTCCGCGTCGTCCCGCCGGCGACGGGGATCGTGCATCAGGTCAACCTGGAATATCTCGCGCGCGGGGTTCTGACGCGCGAGACTCGCATCGGCTCGGAGAGCCGATCTACCCAGGAGGTCTTCCCCGACTCGCTCGTCGGCACCGACAGCCACACCACCATGATCAACGGCCTGGGCGTCGTCGGCTGGGGCGTCGGCGGCATCGAGGCCGAGGCCGTCATGCTGGGCCAGCCCGTCTACATGCTCACCCCCGAGGTCGTCGGGTTCCGCCTTAAGGGTCGCTTGCCCGAGGGCGCGACCGCGACCGATCTCGTGCTCACCATCACCCAGACGCTGCGCGCCCACGGCGTGGTCGAGAAGTTCGTCGAGTTCTTCGGCGACGGCATGGCCGAGCTCTCCATCCCCGATCGCGCCACCATCGCGAACATGGCCCCCGAGTACGGCGCGACCATGGGCTTCTTCCCGATCGACACCCGCACCATCGAGTTCCTTCGCTTCACCGGGCGCAGCGACGAGGAGGCCGACCTGACCGAGGCTTACGCCAAGGCCAACGACCTGTTCTGGACCAAGGGCTCGCCCGAGCCGGTATTCACCGCCGTGCTCGAGCTCGACCTCTCGACCGTGCAGCCCTCGCTCGCCGGCCCCAAGCGCCCGCAGGACCGGGTCGCCCTTGCGAGCATGCAGGCCGAGTGGAACAAGAACCTCGTCGACGTCTTCGGCAAGAGCACCCCCAGCGAATCGATCAACCTGAACCTCTACGCCGGCGAGGGCGGCAACCACGCCAGCGCCCCGGTCAACCCCGACGCCAAGGAGCTCGCCGACAACCCCGATGTCGTCACCGTCGAGCTCAGCGAGGCCAGCCACCCGAGCAAGCCCGGCATGAAGATCCCGCTCACCCACGGCAGCGTCGTCATCGCCGCCATCACCAGCTGCACGAACACGTCCAATCCCGATGTCATGCTCGCCGCGGGGCTCGTGGCGCGCAAGGCCCGCGAGCGAGGCCTGACCCGCAAGCCCTGGGTCAAGACCAGCCTCGCACCCGGCTCCAAGGTCGTCACCGAGTACTACGACAAGTCCGGCCTGACCGCCGACCTCGAGGCCCTGGGCTTCCACACCGTCGGCTACGGCTGCACGACCTGCATCGGCAACTCCGGCCCGCTCCCGCCCGAGATAGAGAAAGGCATCAAGGACGCCGACCTGATCGCCGCCAGCGTCCTCAGCGGCAACCGCAACTTCGAGGGTCGCGTCCACCCGGCGGTTAAGGCCAACTACCTCGCCAGCCCGCCGCTGGTCGTCGCCTACGCCCTCGCGGGCACCGTCGACATCGATCTGATGTGCGACGCGATCGCGACCGACGCGAACGGCAACGACGTGTTCCTCAAGGACATCTGGCCGACGCACAAGGAGATCGCGGACACCAAGGCGAACTGCGTCAGCCGAGATCAGTTCGTCGAGCGCTACGCCGAGGTCTTCACGGGCAACGAGACCTGGAACGACGTGCCGGTGAGCAAGAGCGAACTGTACAGCTGGGACGAGGCCTCGACCTACATCCAGAACCCGCCGTTCTTCGATCGAATGGGCGAGGACCCGCCGGGGTTCACCAACATCGAGTCCGCGCGCGTGCTGTGCATGGTCGGCGACAGCGTGACGACCGATCACATCTCGCCGGCCGGGCGCATTGAGCCCGAGACCCCCGCCGGCCAATACCTCATCGACAGCGGCGTCGAGCAGCGCAACTTCAACAGCTACGGCAGCCGGCGCGGCAACGACCGCGTCATGACCCGAGGCACCTTCGCCAATGTCCGCGTCAAGAACAAGCTCGCCTCAGAAAACGGCACTCCCCGAGAAGGCGGCTGGACCCGCGACTTCACCAACGGCAACACGCTCGACGACGCCCCCATCAGCTACATCTACGACGCCGCGATGAACTATCGAGGCGCTGGCACGCCGCTGGTCGTCATCGCCGGCAAGGACTACGGCATGGGCTCCAGCCGCGACTGGGCGGCCAAGGGCACGATGCTGCTCGGCGTGCGCGCCGTCATCGCCCAGAGCTACGAGCGCATCCACCGCAGCAACCTGGTCTTCATGGGCGTGCTCCCGCTCCAGTTCGCCAAGGGCAAGACCGCCGAGTCCCTGGGCCTCAAGGGCGACGAGAGCTTCGATATCGAGCTGCCCGACCCGCTCGAACCCGGCGCCGCGATCGATGTCAAGGCGACACCCGCCGCCGGCGGCGACCCGATCACCTTCACCTGCAAGAGCCGCATCGACACGCCGATCGAGATCGAGTACTACCGCAACGGCGGGATCCTCCAGACAGTGATTCGCAAGAAGCTCAATGAGGCGAAGCAGGCGGTGTGACAGTCGGAATCCGTCTTGCATCCTGGGATGCTGGCTCGTAGAATCTCAGGAGGACTCTGACTCATGAGAAGCAGCGCGAATCGTCAACCAAAGCGGCCCGCCAAGCGCACGGCGATGAGCGTCCGCGCGAGGGCGGCGGCCGCGAGAGTCCGGCGCGCGTCGCCCGCTGAGCGGATCGCGATTCTCAAGAGAGCCGGCTTGCTCAAGCGCGGGTCGAAGCGCGCGTAAACGCTGCTTCTTTCGAGTGCCCCCGGCGATTGCGAGATCCGGATCGATCGGTCATCCAGCCCGTCGGCCTGATGGGCTTGAGAAGCAACAGACGCGCGGCGTTTCTGGCAAGAGCGCGTGGAGGGGGCCGCGCACAACTTGGCGGGAACAAACCCTCGCCTCGGGTGGTGACACAATACCCTTGCGCAGAGTCGGGTCTGTCGCGAGAGTTACCAGGAGACCCCCATGAGCCGCAACGTCTGCGACACCCTCCTCGAAGTCCTCGCCGAGGCCGGCGTCACCCACATCTTCGGCATCCCCGGCGACGCCATCAACTCGCTCACCGAGTCCGTCCGCAAACAAGACCGGATCCAGTTCGTTCAGGTTCGCCACGAGGAGGCCGGCGCGTTCGCCGCGAGCGCGCAGGCCAAGCTGACCGGACGCCTGACCGCCTGCGTCGGCACCGCCGGCCCCGGCGCGATCCACCTGCTCAACGGCCTCTACGACGCCAAGGTCGACCACGCCCCGGTCATCGCCATCACCGGGCAGGTCGAGACCTCGAAGATCGGCAACAACTCCCATCAGGAGATCAACCTCCACGCGCTGTTCGAGGATGTCTCGATCTACAACCAGACGGTCATGAACGCGGCCCAGATGCCGCGCCTCGCCGCGCTCGCCTGCCAGAACGCCCTGGACGCGCGCACCCCGGCCCACCTCTCGCTGCCGGTCGATATCGCCCGCGCCAAGACGCCCAACCCCGACGATCGCGACGCGGTCGTCACCCGGCGCTCGCGGATCGCCCCCTGCGACGAGGACGCCGAACGCGCCGCACAGATCCTCGACAAGGCGAGCGCCGTCGCGATCCTCGCCGGCATCGGCGCGGCCGACGCCGTCGACGAGCTGACCGATCTCGCCGAGAAGCTCGGCGCGCCCATCGTCAAGACCCTGCGCGCCAAGGATCTGCTGCCCGACGAGCACCCGCTCGTCGCCGGCGGATTGGGCCTGCTTGGGACCAAGTCCGGCGTCGAGGCGATCGAACGCTGCGACGCCCTGCTCATGGTCGGCACCGACTTCCCCTACTCGGATTTCCTGCCCGAGAGCGCGTCCGTCGTCCAGATCGACCGCAACCCCGTCAATCTCGGGCGTCGCGTCCAGGTCGAGGCCGGCGTGACGGCCAGCGCCCGCCTCGGACTGTCGGCCCTCGCCCAGCGCGTCGAGGCCAAGGGCGATCGCGACTTCCTGGAGTCGATCCAGAAGGCCGCGCGCGAGGGCTTCGAGCGGCGCGACAAGGCCGAACGCGACCTCGAATCGAATCCCATCCGTCCGCAAGCCGTCGCCCGCGCCGTCGGAGAGCTCGCCGCCGACGACGCTATTTTCTGCTGCGACACCGGCGCGGTCACCGTCTGGGCGGCCCGCAACCTGCGCATCCGCGAGCGCCAGCGCTTCACGCTCTCGGCCAACCTCGCCTCGATGGCCTACGCCCTGCCCGCCGCGATCGGCGCACAGGTCGCCTATCCCGACCGCCAGGTCGTCGCCCTCGCCGGCGACGGCGGGTTCGCGATGCTCATGGGCGACTTCCTCACCGCCGTCAAGCACGAGCTGCCCATCACCGTCGTCGTCTTTGCCAACGACAAGTTCGGGCTCATCCAGATGGAGCAGGAGGTCCAGGGCTATCCCGAGTTCGTCACCCACCTCCACAACTGCGACTTCGGCGCCTTCGCCCGCCTCTGCGGCGGGCACGGCGTCCGCGTCAGCGACCCCAAGGACCTCCGCCCGGCGCTCCGCGAGGCCCTCGACTCGAACAAGCCCGCGATCGTCCACGTCGATGTCAACCCCGACGAACGCACCATGCCGCCCACGATCGCCATGAGCCAGGCCCTCGGCTACGGCATCGCCAAGATCCGCGAAGTCTTGGGCCAGGGCGACCAGCCCGGCGGCATCGAGTCGCTCCGATCCGCCTTCCGCTGATCGCCCCGAGATCGCCGCCGTGCTCGACGCTCGTGTCCGCCCCGTCGCGCCGCTCGAATACCCTCTCAAGCAGCAAGCGGACGCCGAAGGAAAGGAACGCCATGAGCGACTTCAACGCAGAGCACAACCGCGTCGTCTGGATGGACATCCCCGTCAAGGATCTCGATCGCGCCTCGAAGTTCTACGAGGGCGTCCTCGCGATCACCGTCTCCCGCGAGAGCTACGAGGGCTTCGAGTTCGCGGTCCTCGAGCACGCCGACGGCAACGGCGGCTGCCTCGTCCCCCAGCCAGACAAGACGACCCACGAGCTGGGCCCCTTGGTCTACCTCAACGTCGCCGGGCGCATCCGCGACGCCGTCGCCAAGGTCGAATCCCTCGGCGGCAAGGTCAGCGAGCCGATCCACCCCATCGGCCCGCACGGCTTCCGCGCGATCATCCTCGACAGCGAGGGCAACCGCTTCGCCCTGCACTCGAAGACCGACGCCTGAGAAGTGAGCCGGAGAGAATCGAGTGGACGATCCCCGGTTGACCAAGGAGCTCATATCGAACTCCCGCGTCATCGCCAAGGGGCGACGCCTCCGTGACATCGACCGGCTTCTCCGCGACTACGGCGGAGAGGCCGGAAGCACGCGAGCAGGGCGTTTCTGGCTCGCCCTGGTCATTGGATCGAGCTCCATTGGTACGAGCATCACGGGCTGGGACGCTTTGAGATCAAGGAAGTCCCGCGTAGAATCTGAGACATGCGAGTCCGCTGCAAGTCAACGAAGTGTTCCGATGGGCGCATCCCGTCCCTGACCATCGGGGAGATCTACGAGGTTATCGGCATCGAAGCCGATGACTTTCGGGTCATCGACGATGCGGGTAGCCCGGTGTTGTTCGAGCCAGATCTCTTCGACATCGTTGATGACACCCGCTCGCCGGATTGGGTTTCGGAGATCGACGACGGCGTCGAGTACGCCGGCCCCCCGGAGTTTGCCGCGACCGGATTCTGGGAGGACTTCTTCGACCAGGATCCAGTCGCACAAGCGACATTTTCTCGTTACATCAATCGCCACTTGCGCACGACGGATGCCGCGTGAGCGTTTTCCTTCGGGTCGCCCTGCATCGCTGAGGTTCATCGCACAGCCCGTGCCCTCAGCACCTCCCGCCCCGCGCTGATCCCGCTCGCAACCGCCCCCGCCTCGGAGGCAGCCGTCGGAGGATCTCGCCCGGACCGGGGACATCCCTGACACACGTTCGGAGTCATCCCTGACACTCAGGTGACTATTGAGCTACCAAGGTTCGGGAGATGCTTGGTACGCCGACGTGAATCCCGCTATGCTCTCGGCGTGAGCCAACAAACAGCCACCGCCGTCGCCGAGACCGTCCAACGCGTCTGGGGATTCGATACCCTCCGCCCCCTCCAATCCGAGGCCATCGACGCGGCGTTAGCGAATCGCGACGCTCTCGTCGTCCTGCCCACCGGCGCCGGCAAGAGCCTGTGCTACCAGGTCCCGCCGCTGGTTGCCGATGAGCTCACCGTCGTCGTCAGCCCCCTCATCGCGCTCATGAAGGACCAGGTCGACGGCCTGGTGCTCAACGGCTATCCCTCGTGGGGGGGGGCCGCGGCGGTCCACTCCGGCTGCTCGCCCGCAGAGTTGGAGCGAGCGAAGCAGATGGCCGAGGACCGCTCGCTCCGCCTGCTCTTCGTCGCGCCCGAGCGTCTGCTCTCGACGCGCTTCGAGAGCTTGCTCTCCGGCATGCCCGTTGCCCGATTCGCCATCGACGAGGCCCACTGCATCAGCCACTGGGGGCACGACTTCCGCCCCGAATATCGCCAGCTCGCGACCCTGCGCGATCGCTACCCCAAGGCGAGCATCCAGGCCTTCACCGCGACGGCGACGCCGCGCGTGCAGGAGGACATCGTCAGGCAGCTCTCGCTGCGCGACCCGGCCATCCACGTCGGCACGTTCGATCGCCCGAATCTCGTCTACCGCGTGCTGCCGCGGATCGCGCGCGACCAGCAGATCGCCGAGATCCTGTCGCGCCACAAGGACGAGGGCGCGATCGTCTACTGCATCAGCCGCAAGGACACAGAGGCGATCGCCGAGGCTTTGCGCTCGTGCGATATCGACGCAAGGGCCTACCACGCCGGCCTCGATCACAACAAGCGTCGCAAGGTCCAGGAGAGCTTCATCAACGAGCGGACGGACGTCATCGTCGCCACCGTCGCCTTTGGCATGGGGATCGACCGCTCCAACGTCCGCTGCATCATCCACGCCGCCCTGCCCAAGTCCGTCGAGGCCTACCAGCAGGAGACAGGCAGAGCCGGGCGCGATGGCCTCGAAGCCGAATGCGTCCTGTTGCACGCCTCGTCCGACGCCGCCCGCTGGCGCAGGCTCTACGAGATGTCCGCCGCCGAGAGCGAGTCCGGCCCCGAGGTCATCCAGGCCCAGCTCGCCCTGCTCGAAGAGATGCGCGCGTTCGCCAACGGCGCGGCGTGCCGCCACAAGGCCCTCTCCGAACACTTCGGCCAAGCCTACGAAAACCCCGATTGCCAGGCGTGCGACGTCTGCCTGAACGAGCTCGACATCCGCGAGGACTCCACCGACATCGCCCGCAAGATCCTCTCGTGCATCGCCCGCCTGCGCCTGCACTCGGGCCTCGACTTCGGCGCGGCCCACGTCGCCGACGTCCTCCGAGGCTCGCGCGCAAAGAAAATCCTCGACCACAGGCACGACCAAGTCTCGACCCACGCCATCCTCCGCGACCATTCGCGCGACAGCGTGATGAGCTACATCAACCAGCTCATCGACCGCGGCGTGCTCGAACGCTCACGAGGCGAGTACCCCGTACTCATCCTCAACGAGGCCTCCCGGCGCGTCCTCAAGGGCGAGCAGACCGTCGATATCGTCGAGCCCAAGGACACCCGCGCGCCCGCAAAGACCTCGGGCGAGCTACCCCTCAGCGACGACGAGCATCAGCTCTTCGAGGCCCTGCGATCGCTCCGCCGCGAGATCGCACAGCAGATGGGCGTGCCGCCCTACGTCGTCTTCGGGGACGTCTCCCTCCGCGAGATGGCCGCCATCCGCCCCGCTTCGCCCGAGCGATTCGCCACCATCCGCGGCGTGGGCGCTCAAAAGCTTGAGTCCTTCGCCGACGCCTTTCTCGAACGCATCCGATCCGAGTCGGCGTCCCTGGGCCTCAAACTCGACAGCACGCCGGCACCGGTCGTGACCATCCGCCCGCGCCCCGCGAAGAAGATGAACCCCCAGAAGGCCCTCGCGTTCGAGCGCTTCGGCGAGGGCGACTCGATCGAGCAGGTCGCCGAGGCCACCGCGCGAGCGACCAGCACGATCGCCGGTTATCTCATCGAGTGGATCGAACGCGAGTCACCCAAGTCGATCGACCCTTGGGTCGATCCGCAGACCTACCAGCGCATCGCCGACGCGATCCGCGATGAGGATCAGGGCCGGCTGCGACCGATCTTCGACCGCCTCGATGGCGAGGTGCCCTACGAGCAGATCCGCGCCGCGATCGTCCACCTCAGATCGCAGAGCGCGTGTACAAAGTGAATCGCGATGCAGCGCGAGAGACTGGACGCCGGACCTGAGGCTCTGCGAAGATCCGCGTCCGAGCCCCGATCGCGCCATCGACTCTCTCAACTACACCCGATCGCGCTTCGCGTCGTCGGGCTCCAGCCCCGCGTCGTAGGCGTACTCCGCCAGACGGATCCGGCTGCGCTCGCCCACCTTGCGGACGATCGCGTCGCGGTGTTTCTCCACAGTTTTAGGGCTCAGATCGAGCAGCTCGGCGATCTCCCGCGTCGGCAGGCCCCGCCCGATCAGCGCGATCACCTCGACCTCGCGCGGGCTCAGCTTCGACATCACACCCAACCCCACAAACCGGGACTGCGTGATCTCACCCATCGAGTCGTTCAACGGCCCCGCCACCTTGTTGCTCACGATCACGCAGCGATCCTCGCCCGGGATCGGTTGGATCAGCGAAACGATCTGAGCGCCGCGCCACACGCTGCGCACCCGGAATCCCTCGCCGGTACTCATCGCCCGCCGAACGAAATCGAGCCGCTCGGCCGCCCAGGCCTTCGGCAGACGCCCGCTCCACTCGTACGAGCTGAGCCCTCGGGTGTCCTCCCCGAAGTACATGGCGTTGTCCGTGTCGTTGGCGAACAGGGTCCGTCCGTCCCTTGTGCAAACGTTGACACCCACGCCGGGCGCTTGCACGAGGGTCTCCCACACCTGCTCGCCGATCAGATTCAACTGGTCACCTTCCAATGTCGCAGTCACGCACACACCTCGTTCCATTCCCGATAGTTCCCCCGGCTCTCCAAGCCAGGGGCTAGCGATAACCCTAGCTATCTCTCCGCCCCTTCGCACGGATTCGTGCCAATCCGTCGCGCCATTCGAGATCAAGATAGCGAATAGTCTAGGGTTTTTGTCTACACAGAAGCCCCTATAACCCAAGCTTTTGCACAGTCTTGGCCTCTGTCCAGGTCTCAATCCCCAGGCTCTCTGCCTTCGCCAGCTTCGACCCGGCTTTTTCCCCGACGATGAGCACGTCCGTCTTGCCGCTGACCGAGCCGCTGACCTGAGCGCCCCGAGCCTGCAGGGTCTCCTTGAGCTCATCCCGCGTGAACCGCTCCAGTGTTCCCGTGATCACGAATGTCTTGCCAGAGAGCGGCAAGTCCTGGTCCCGTGCGCCGGGCTCCGCGAAATCCACGCTGGAGAGGCTCACGCCCGCCTTCTCGAGCCGATCGAACGTGTCTCTCGCGGGCTCGCTGTGCAGGTACGCGTGGACGATGGGGGCGGTCGTAGCGCCCAGGCCGGTCTCGGGGGGATCGTCGATTTTCTCCGCTGAGTCTGTCAGCTCTCGGCGTTTGTCCTTGCTCATCTGGTTGACCGCGGTGGGCATCAGACGCCACAGCGGGGCGTCGAGCAGGGCGTCGATATCGGGAAAAAGGCGGGCAAGCTGGCGGGCAGTCGCGGAGCCGACATGTCGGATCCCCATCCCGGCCAAAACTCTCGCCAATCCGCGAGACTTGGCGATTTCAATGCCAGTCAACAGGTTTTCCACCTTTTTCTCACCCATTCGATCGAGTTTGAGGAGATCGCCTTGGCGCTTGGCGAGGCGGAAGATGTCGGCAAAATGCCCGAGAGGGATCTCGGGAACCTCCGCCGGCACGCCCAGTTCCTCTCGCCGGGGATCATCCGGATCGAGGCTCGTGGCGCGGATCTGGTCGATCGTTCGCTCGCCCAGGCCCTCGATATCCATCTGGCCGCGACCGGCGAACCAGACGAGCTTCTCGCGAACCTGGGCCGGGCACTCGGGATTGACACACAGGCGGGCCGTCTCCTGCTCGGGGTCATCGGAGGCCTCGGGCGGGTCGATCTCGACGGGCCCCGAGCAGACCGGACACTTCTCCGGCGGCTCGATGCGTTTGGTCTTCTTCGGGCGCTTGCTCCGCACGACGCCCAGCACATACGGAATGATCTCGCCGGCCTTGGTGACCTCGATCGTGTCGCCCAGGCGGATGTCCTTCTTGGCGACCTGCCCGTAGTTGTGGAGCGTCGCGTGTCGGACCATCGTGCCGCTGAGCAGCACCGGCTCCATCATCGCCCTCGGCGTGATCTTGCCGGTCTTGCCCACCTGGTGCTCGACATCGACGAGTACCGTCGGCTTCTGCTCGGCGGGGAACTTGTACGCGATCGCCCAGCGCGGGCTCTTGGACGTGGCTCCCAGGCGCTTCTGGGCCTCGTAGCTGTCCACGCGCACGACCATGCCGTCGGTCGCGAAGGGCAGCGCGTGGCGTTCGGTGTCGAACGCGCGGATCGCATTGATGATCTCGGCGAGCTCCGCGAGAGTCTTGACGTGCTCGCCCGCGGGCAAGCCCAGCTTGCGCACCCGCTCGATGAACTCGCTGTGAGACTTCACGAAGCCGTCGGCTATCTCGCCGCGACCGTGGGCGACGAAGCCGAGGTTGCGGCTGGCGGCGACCTTTGGATCCAGGCTCTTGAGCGTGCCGGCGCAGGCGTTGCGGGGGTTCATGAACAGCTCGAGGCCGTCGGCGTCGCGCTGCTCGTTGATGCGGATGAACTCGTCGTTGGGGATGAACGCCTCGCCGCGGACTTCGAGCACTTTCGGCGGGTCGTCGGTGTCGAGGGTGAGCGGGACGGATCGGATGGTGCGGATGGCGTGGGTGACGTCGTCGCCCTTGCGCCCGTCGCCGCGGGTGACGGCGCGGGCGAGCTTGCCACGTTCGTAGCGCAGGCTGATCGCGACGCCGTCGACCTTGGGATCGACGCAGAACCGGACCTCGTCGTGGTCTCCGGTGAACAGCGAGCCGCCTTCTTCCTTGGTGAGCAGGCGGATCATCCGCGCGTGCCACTCGGCGAGGTCGTCCTCGTTGTAGGTATTGTCGATGCTGAGCATCGGGACGCTGTGGGCGACGGTCTCGAAACCCTCGATCGGCTCGCCGCCGACGCGCCGGGTGGGGCTGTTCGGATCGTCGAGTTCGGGGTGGGCCTTTTCGAGATCCTGGAGCTCTTGCAGGCGTTCGTCGAACTCGCGATCGGACATGATCGGCGACGTGTCGCTGTAGTAGGCGCGGTTGGCGCGCTCCAACAGCTCGCGCAACTGTTCGATCCGCACTTCGGGCGACGCACTTGGCACGGCGTCGATGGTAGCGACCTGGACGGGCCCGGCGCCACGAGCGAGGCGGTTGTTCGCGTGCGTGCTCCGGCGGGCGGGCTCCATGGTTCCAGCAGGCGTCCGGCTCTGGTGCGACATATAATGACGCACCGGTCCCCGGAGAGTCCTCCGATGAGTACTTGGCGCGAACGCATCACGATCGATCCCGCCATCCGGAGCGGTAAGCCCATCATCCGGGGCCTGCGCGTCACTGTTCAGGACGTGCTGGAGTACCTCGCCTCAGGCATGACGCCCGAGCAGATCGTCTCCGATTTTCCCGATCTGACCGGCGAGGACATCCGTGCTTGCCTCGCCTACGCCGCGGACCGCGAGCGGCGTGTGCGCGAGGCCGCGTGGTGAGACTGCTGCTCGACGAGAATCTCTCTCATCGCCTTGTCTCGGCGCTAGAGCCCAGTTTTCCAGAATCGGCCCATGTGCGAGACTTCGGACTCCAGAGCTCCGGGGACACGCAGATCTGGAGCCTCGCTCGCGATAAGGGCTTCGCGATTGTCTCGAAGGATGACGACTTCAACCAACGATGCCTGCTGCGCGGGCATCCACCAAAGGTCGTATGGGTCCGGCTCGGCAACTGTTCGACCGATGAACTTGCCCGATCGATCGAGAATGCGGCCGATGAGTTCCATGCGTTCGACGCCGATACCGAGCAGTCGCTCTTCATTCTAGGGCCCGCCGGCGGATTGCGGCGCTGACCCGCCCCCGCGTGTCGATGCATTGTCCGCTCTACCATCCCTCATGCCCGCGACCACTATCGACGGCAAAGCGCTCGCCGCCCTGGCGCGTGAGGATCTGGCCTCGCGGTCAGCTCGCGTGCGCGAGCGCGGCGGGCGGGTCGGGCTCGATGCCTTGCTCGTCGGCGGGCTCGTCGGCGGGCTCGTCGGCGGGCCCGACAAAGACGCCGTGGGCCCCGCACGCGTCTACGCCCAGAACCAGAAGACGACCTGCGACACCCTCGGCATCGACTACCGGCTGCACGAGCTGGTTTGTTCCAGCGCCGACGACATCGCCGGGCGCATCCTCGTGCTCAACGAGCGAGAGGACTGCACGGCGATCATGCTGCACCTGCCGCTGCCGGCGGGCGTCGATCCCTACGACGTGCAGCGGCTGATCGATCCGGTCAAGGACGTCGAGGGCGTGAACCCCGCGAACATCGGCAATGTCGTGTACGGTCGCGACGGCTACGCGCCGTGTACAGCGCTCTCTGCGATGGCGCTGATCGAGTCCACGGGCATCAACCCCAAGGGCAAGCTCGCGGCGGTGGTGGGGGCCAGCGACGTCGTCGGCAAGCCGTTGGCGGTGCTGCTCATGCGGGGCGAGGCGACGGTCGTGAGTTGCAACGAGTTCACGCCGGATCTGGAGAGCCTGACGCGCGAGGCGGACATTCTCGTCGTCGCCGCGGGCGTGCCGGGGCTCATTACCGGCGCGATGGTCAAGCCCGGCGCGGTGGTGATCGACGTGGGCGTGAACCGCGTCGAGGGCGAGGACGGGAAACTGCGGACGGTCGGCGACGTGGACTTTGCCGGCGTCGTGCCCGTCGCGTCGTTCATCAGCCCGGTGCCGGGGGGCGTGGGGCCGATGACGGTGGCGGTGCTGCTGCGCAACGTGGTCGCGGCGGCGGAGCGGGAGTTCGGGGTGCGGAACTGAGCGTCCCGGCGGACCGGGGGGCGGGTGTCGTGGTCTGAGGTAATCGTCGAGCGACGGCGACGCCATGATACGCACTCCATGTATGTTCCGCGCGTTCCTGGGATCCGTCGGTAGTGGTTCACTTTGACTCTACGGCGGGTGAGGGCAGGTAATCAGTGATCCGCCCGCCCCGCTCTGCCTCTTGGACCTCCAGGTGCTCGACAAGCTCCACCATCTGCATCCGGCGGGTTGCGATGCCCGAGGCAACCG
>JAJDDM010000015.1 GCA_029260315.1 Phycisphaerales bacterium
GAAGACCACGTTCTGCTTGCTCACGCGCCGCGCCTTCCTGCCCAGTTGAAGCGCCTCTACCAGTTTGCCGAGGTCGTCTCCCATGAGGGCGATGTCGGCGGCCTCGATGGCGGCATCGGTGCCCGCGGCGCCCATGGCGACACCGCTGGTGGCTGCAGCAAGTGCCGGAGCATCGTTGACCCCGTCGCCGACCATGAGGATTGGGCCGAATGCCGCCAGCTCCCGCACGGCCTTCACCTTGTCGTCAGGGTGCAGACCGGCGCGCACGTCATCGATGCCGATCATGCGCGCCACGTGACGCGCTGCTCGCTCGTTGTCTCCGGTCAACATGACCGTGGCCAAGCCCATTTGATGTACGAGTTCGATCGTCCGCTGCGCATCCGGACGCACGGTGTCCTGGAAGGCGATGAGGCCCCCGAGTCGCCGGTCGCTGCCGACGACGACGACCGTCTTGCCCGATTCCTCGAGTTCCTTCACCTTGTCTTCGAGCGGACCGCCCGTTGGGTTCGTGAAAAGACCGCGCTTTCGAAAGAAGTCCGGCTTGGCAAGGTACCAGCGGACGCCTGCGACCTCGGCCTGCACCCCCGCACCCACAAGGGCCTTAAAACCGGTCGCGACTTCGAGTTCGATGTTTCTCTCGTGCGCTGCTTCGACCACGGCCCGGGCTAGTGGATGCTCGGAGTTGCGATCGAGAGCAGCAGCGATCGCCAGTAAGCGTCTCGCGTCTCCATCGATGGCGATGATGTCGGTCACGCTCGGTCTGCCGAGCGTAAGCGTGCCGGTCTTGTCGAAGGCGATGGTTCGGAGACTGCCTAGATTCTCGAGATGGGCTCCGCCCTTGATCAAGATCCCCCGTCGGCCCGCAGCGCCGATTCCGGCGGCCATGGCGATCGGCAGGGAGATGACCAGCGCGCAGGGAGCCGCGGCGACGAGCAGCACGACGGCGCGACGGGCCCAATCGGCGGTGTCCCACCCGACGAGCCACGGCACCATGACGATCAGGACGGCGCCCACCAGCACGGCCGGGCTGTAGCGTCTGCCGAATCGTTCGATCCAGGCCTGCGCGCGACCCTTCTGCTCCTGCGCCTCCTCGACCAGGTGGATGATCTTGGAGAGCGTGTTGTCCTGAAAAGACGTGCTGGCCTGAACCGTGATTGCGCCTTGGCCGTTGAGGCTGGCTGCGAAGACCTTGTCCCCGGGGCCCTTGTCGACCGGCACGGACTCGCCGGTGATGGCGGACTCGTCGAGATTCGACACGCCGTCGACGATGACTCCGTCCGTGGCCAGCGCCTCGCCAGGCCGGACCAGGAAGAGGTCCCCGATGCGAAGCTCCTCAGCGGCGACCAGCGTTTCCTGGCCGTCGCGCAAGAGCCTGGCCTGCTTCGGGGCCAGGTCCAGGAGCCCGCGAATGGCGCGGCGCGCCTTGGCGAAAGCGAGCCCTTCCAGACCCTCGGCCGCACCAAAGAGCACGACCAGCGCGGCAGCTTCGTCCCAAAGACCGAGCACACCACAGCCCGCTGTCGCCGAGAGCATCAGGACCTCGATCCCCAACTCGTGCTCCCGCACGAGCTCCTGCAGGCCCTCCCGGGCCCAGTAGAACGCGCCGAGTGGTATGGCCGTGCCGTAGAGGATGTTCTCCACGCCTTGATCGATCAGTTTCAGTCGCGCCAATACGAAAGCGCTCAGGGCAATCAGCCCGGCGAACAGCGCATTGCGAAGAGGCGGGTAGCGCCACCATGCACTTGCAGCACCTGCAGACTCTGTTGGTGGAGTCATGAGGCAGACCTATGGGAGGTGACGCCGGTCTCTATCGGCCAGCTGTGTCGTCATGATGGTTCAGGAACAGACTTGCGAGCTGGCTCAACAAACCACTGGGACAAACTGGGAATGACCATCAGCGTCAGGAAGAACGAGCCGGCGAGCCCGCCGATGACGACTGTTGCGAGCGGCCGCTGAACTTCTGCGCCAGCCGTCGCAGCGACTGCCATGGGCAAGAAGCCGATGATGTCCGTGAGGGCGGTCATGAGGACCGGTCGCAGACGCATCCGGCCGGCGTCGAGGGCGGCCTGCCGCGTGTCGGCCCCCTCACGGCGTCGCTGCAGGATGTACTCGACAAGGACGACTCCGTTCATCACGGCCACGCCGAAGAGCGCGATGAAACCAACGCCTGCCGAGATGGAGAACGGATAGCCGCGCAGCGTGA
The DNA here is from genome assembly GCA_029260315.1 of Phycisphaerales bacterium. Taxonomy (GTDB): domain Bacteria; phylum Planctomycetota; class Phycisphaerae; order Phycisphaerales; family UBA1924; genus S146-42. The sequence goes on from JAJDDM010000015.1 coordinate 2,204, forward strand.
GGGCCAGGATGCCGCCTGAGGCCGCCAGGGGCAGATTGAGGTAGATGAGTGCGGCCATGCGGCTCGATCCGAACGTCGTGTAGAGCAGCACGAAGATGAGCAGCAGGGCCAGAGGGACGAGGACCGAAAGCCGTGAAGAGGCCGCCTGGAGGTTCTCGAACTGTCCACCCCACTCGATGTACCAACCGGGAGGCAGATCGACCTCGGCCTCAACGGCAGCACGGGCTTCGGCGACGGCCGAGGCCAGGTCTCGGCCGCGGACGTTGGCCTCGACCGTGATCTTGCGTTGGATCTTCTCGCGGCTG
>JAJDDM010000141.1 GCA_029260315.1 Phycisphaerales bacterium
GAGACAGAGCCCCTCACCCCGGCCCTCTCCCCAGCGGGGAGAGGGAGGGGGACGGATCCACCGTCATCGGCGGTCGCTTGGGTCATGAGACGCGCGGGGGGCGGGCGCGACCGACGAACTGGGCGAGGAGTTCGGCGCGGCTGGAGACGTCGAAGTGTCGGTAGATGGCGGTGACGTACTCGTGCACGGTGGCGCGGGAGAGATCGAGGGCGTAGGCGATGCGTTTCTCCGAGTCACCGTCGAGCAGGTAGTCGAGGACTTCGCGCTGTCGCGGGGTGAGCCGGGCGAGCTTGGGCTCTGCGGCGGCGGCGAGCTCGCCCCCGATCATCTCGCCGATTTCGTGGTGGACGAGGTTGATGAGCTCGACGTCGCGGGGGGAGAAGGCGGGCGCGTCGATGGCGCGGTGGATGAAGAGGCTGGTGAAGTGGCCCAGGCGGGGGAGGCGGCGTATTGAGATGATGTAGTCGTCGATGCCGCAGGCGCGGTGGACGTCGTTGAAGGTCTTGGAGCGGTACCACTCGGCGGGGGCCCAGATCTGGTCGCGCTGGAGTGTGACCATCGGGCCGTCGAAGTTGCGGAGGCGGGGGTACTCGGGCTTGCGTTCCATGGGGGTTGATTCGGCGTACTCGGCCCAGGAGCGTTCGGCCTGCTCGGAGGGCCAGCCGACGCGGTGGAGGGCGAGGCTCTCGAACTGGTTTGCGGGTTGGTCAAATCCACGCATCTCGCCCCCGATGACGACCTGGGCGCCGATGAGATCGCGGATGCCGTCGAAGAGGCGCCCGCGCCAGGCGTCGGAGTCCGTGCCCAGGTCGCGGCACTGGTTGACGAGGCGGAAGCCCAGGATGGCGTCGTTCGCGTTCATGCTGTCGCGTGGCATCTGTGGTCCATCCGCGTGCGGGAACGGTGCGGCTTGCTCAAGCTACCGGATTGCGTCGCGGGGACGGCGCACGGGGTGGCCAATTGGGCCTCCGGGATTGATGGTGAGGCCGATAAATGGGTATGTGGGAAACCTCGGCGGCATTCATCCGTCTATCCGGATGAATGGTATGATGAACCGCCCGCGGAGGCCCCGCTGGCGTGAGGGACGGTAGGCCGATGCATATTCGGGACATGTTCGAGAAGCATCGGACGACTTTCTCGTTCGAGTTCTTCCCTCCCAAGACGGCGGAGGGGGCGGACTCGCTGTTCGCGGAGATCGCCGCGCTCGAGCAGCTCAAGCCGACGTTTGTGTCGGCGACGTACGGCGCGGGCGGTTCGACGCGGGAGTTGACGCGTGAGCTGGTGGTGCGGATCAAGCGTGAGACGTCGCTGACGCCCGTGCCACACCTGACGTGCGTGTGCCAGGACGACAGGGTCGTGGGCGAGATCCTGGAGCAGTACGCGCGCGAGGGGATCACAAACATCCTGGCGCTGCGCGGCGACCCTCCGGCGGGGATGGAGGGGTACGACCCGGCATCGGATCACTTCGAGTATGCCGCGGAGCTTGTGAAGTTCATCCGCGAGTTCGGGGAGAAGGGGAACCACCCGGACAAGCGCGGGTTTGGCATCGGTGTCGCGGGGTTCCCAGAGGGGCACCCGGGGTGCCCGAACCGGATGGCGGAGATGGAGCACCTGAAGGCGAAGGTGGACGCGGGGGCGGACGCGATCATCACGCAGCTGTTCTTCGACAACCGGGACCTCTACGACTTCCGGGACCGGTGCGAGCTGGCGGGCATCAAGATCCCGATCATCGCTGGGGTGATGCCGATCACGAGCGTGAAGGGGATGCGGCGGATGGCGGAGCTGGCGCTGGGGGCGCGGTACCCGGCGCCCCTGATGCGGGCGCTGAACCGGACGGACGGGTCGAACGAGGCGGTGCGGCGTGTGGGTGTGCACTGGGCGACGGAGCAGTGCCGTGATCTGCTGGATCACAAGGCGGCGGGGATCCACCTGTACACGCTGAACAAATCGACCGCGACGCGCGAGATCTACAGGACGCTGGGCGTCAAGGACTCGCTGGCGCTGGCGTGAGCTCGCATGCCCGGTTGGGCTTGACGGCGGCGGAGACGAGCGCGTCGAAGCAGGCCTGGCCCATTGGCAGGGATTCGGTGCGTTCGGGGTGCCACTGGACGCCGACGTAGTGGGCACGGCGCGGGTCGTAGATGCCCTCGATGATGTTGTCGTTGGCGCGGGCGCATACGCGGAGCGATCCCGGGTCGGAGACGGCCTGTCTGTGGCGGGAGGTGACGAAGCCGCTGGCGAGCGGGGCGTCGGGTCCCCCCACCGCCTCGACGGGGTGCGCGTTGTCCCAGTGTCGGTCGGCGTCTTTGTGGGTGTCGGGGAGGTGCTGGTCCAGGCTGCCGCCGGCGACGAGGGCCATCATCTGCATGCCGAGGCAGATGCCCAGGACTGGCTTGTCGGGGTGTTCCTGGGCGAGGGTGAGCAGGAGCGCGGTCTCGAAGCGTTGGCGGGCGGGGTGGACGAGGTTGGCCTTGGGGTGCGTCGGGGCGCCGAAAGGCTCGGTGGCCGGGTCGTCGCCGCCGGTAAAGACAAACGCATCGAAGCGGTCGGCGAACTCGCCAACGCACTGTGGGGTCGGCGGGACGAGGATGGGGATGCCTCCCGCGGCAAATACACGCGCCGCATAGGCAACGGTGCACATCGCGGTCGGCTGGGCGTTCCGCTCGACAAGGTCCGTCGTGATCGCGATGATGGGGCGGTGGTTCTGGGTATCTGGCTCGTCCACGGCACCATTATCGTGGGATACGGGTGGTTGCGCTTAGTCGTTCTCGGCGGTGGATCGGCGGAGCCCGCGGGACGCGGGAGCCGTAGACTGCGGCGATGTCCGAACGCGTGGTCATGGTGTGGGTGGTCGTCGCGGGAGTGCTGGCGGCGGTGTACCTGCTGGTTTCGGGGGGTAGTGGTCGCGATTCGACGGGCCCTGGACGCGATACGACGGCCGCGGGTCGCTTGGAGATCGACCCGGGGACGGTCGTTGCGGTACGTGTCGAGAGCGGTGAACGCTCGGTCGTGGTCGAGCGGGACGGGGCGTCGGCGACGGGGTGGGTGGTCCGCTGGCAACAGGGGGATCGCGATCTGGCGTGGGCGGCGCGGGAGCAGGCGGTCCGCGCGGCGGTGCGTCTGCTGGCAACGGCGGTCCTGGAGGCGCGTGACGCGGGCGATGCTGCGGGGGAGGCGTGGGTCGAGCACGCGGCGATCGAGGTCGAGATGGCGGGGGGGGACGTCGCGTTGATGCGAGTCGGCTCCGGCGCGGTTGGCGGGAGGGTCCCGGCGCGGGTGAGCGGGGGCGGGGTCTGGGCGCCGCGGGAGCTTGCTGCGGCGATGGAGCCCGAGGCGCTGCTGGCGTGGCGTGACACGCGGTTGCTGCCGCGGGTCGGTGGCGCGGAGGCCTCGCGGCTGCGTGTCGGTGGCGGAGTTACGGAGGTCGAACTCCATCGAGCGCGCGGGCGTTGGACGCTCGCGCACCCGATCGAGGCTCTTGGCGACGCGGCGCGCGTGGAGGAGGTGCTCGGGCGGTTGGCTTCCATCGAGGCGCAGGAGTTGGACGCGGGGCTTGGCGATGGCGGTGTGATGCGGCTGGATCAGCCCGCGGCGACGATCGTCGTGGAGACCGATCGGCGCGAGGCGCGGGGCGACACGTTCGAGCGTGTGCTCACCCGGCAGACGCTCGAGGTCGGCGGCGAGGCGGACGCGAGCGGGCGGACGCGCTTTGTCCGCGCGCGCGCCATCGTTGAGCGCGAGGGGGAGGTGGAGGCGGAGTTGGGGCCGGTGATCGGCATCATGGAGGTCGCGCCCCTGGGGCGTGTGACGGCGCGGGCGGAGGCGTATGTCTCGCGGGCGCCTGTCGGGGTCGGCGCCGCGGACGTTGGGATCGTGAGCCTGCATCGGATGGACGAAACAGAGGTGGCGCGTTTCGAGCGCGATCGGCTCGGGTGGCGACGCGTGGACGGGGACGGTGGAGGGACGGTCGGTCCGGGTGAGGCTGCCGGGCTCGGGGCGCTGCTGGAGCTGTGCTGCGGGATCGGATTCGGGCGTGTCGAGGTGCTCGGGCGTGAGAGCGGTGTGCACGAGCCGATCGGCGTCGTTCGGCTGGAGACGCTGGGCGGTGGGCGGCTTGCGTCGCTCGAGGTCGGGGGGGTCGCGGGGGAGGACGGCGGCCTTGTTGCGCGCGACGGGGGCGTGTTCTGGATCGCGACCGGGGAGGAGAACGCGTCGATCGCGCGCTGGCTCGCGTCGTTGATCGAGCGTGCGGAGGACTAGGCTGCGCTGTTGCGGGCGTTACGTCGTCGGCGCCGCTGTGTGTGACGCGATGTCTGTCCTGTAGATCTTGCCCTGGAATTTGATCTTGTCGGCGGCGGTGTACGCGCGTTCGCGTGCGTCGGCGAGGGTGCCGCCAAGCGCGGTCACCGAGAGGACGCGGCCGCCGTCGGTCACGAGTTGCCCCCCCACCATCTTGGTCGCGCCGTGAAGCACGGTGACGCCATCCATCGCGTCGGCGTCCTCGACGCCGTCGATCGGGATGCCGGTGGTTGGTTTGGCGGGGTAACCCTCGGAGGCAAGGACGACGCAGACGGCGTGTTTGTCGGACCAGCGGACGTCGATCTCGTCGAGCGTGCCCTGTGCCGGCGCACAGAGGAGGTCGATGACGTCGGACTCGAGGCGGGCCATGAGGGGCTGGCACTCGGGGTCGCCGAAGCGGCAGTTGAACTCGAGGACCTTGGGGCCTGCGGGGGTGAGGATGAGGCCGGCGTAGATGACGCCCTTGTAGATGATCTCCTCGCGGCGGAGGGCGTCGAGGGTGGGGATGAGGACGTCGGTCTCGACGCGGGACATGGTGTCGTCGTCGAGCGTGTCGGCGGGGCAGAAGGCGCCCATGCCGCCGGTGTTTGGGCCTTCGTCATTGTCGCGGAGGCGTTTGTGGTCCTGGCATGGGGGGAGGACGAGGATGGAGGCGCCGTCGGTGATGGCGAGGACGGAGACCTCGCGGCCGTTGATGCGTTCCTCGATGATGAGGGTCTTACCGGCGTCGGCGAACTCGCGGCGGCGCATGATGCGGTCGATCGCGTCGAGGCCTTGCTCGAGGGTGTCAGGGAGGATGACGCCCTTGCCCTTGGCGAGGCCGGCGGCCTTGATAACCTGGGCCTCGGTGCGTGAGGTGAAGTACTCGTCGGCGGCGTCGGGGTCGGTGAAGGCGCGGCCCTCGGCGGTCGGGATCGCTGCGGCGCGCATGAGCTTCTTTGACCAGGCCTTGTCCGCCTCGAGGCGGGCGGCGCTGGCGGAGGGGCCGAAGATGAGTCGGTTCGGGGCGGCGAGGGCGTCGGCGTAGCCCTGGGCGAGGGGGTCCTCGGGGCCGATGACGATGAGGTCGATGGTGTTGGCGTCGCAGAACTGCTGGAGGCGGTAGATCTGCTTGATGTCGATGGGGACGGGGACGGGCGAGGCGAGGGCGGCGATGCCGGGGTTGGTCGTGCCGGTGGCGAAGAGGGTGTTGAGACGGGGGGATCGGGCGATGGCGGCGGCGAGGGCGTGCTCGCGTGCGCCGGCGCCGATGAGGAGGACGTTGAGGGGTTTGGGGGGCGGCATGGGCGATGATAGTGCCGAGCTGTGGGCTGGCGGGGGGCAGGCGGATTGACGCGGATGGGGGTGTGGCCTACTGTCGGGGCTGATTGCGGGGTAGAGCAGTCTGGTAGCTCGTCGGGCTCATAACCCGGAGGTCGCAGGTTCGAATCCTGTCCCCGCTATTGAAGGTAAAGCGTGCACGGCCAGTCCTTTGGGGCTGGCCGTTGTTGTGCGCGGGGGGGGGGTTGGGGCGCGGGGCTTGTCTGGGCTTGCCGGGGCTTGGCGAGAGGGCATGAGCGTGGTGCGAGGTCGGTTTTCGTGAAGTCTGGGGCCGTGTCTGCTAGAAGCTGAATCCGATTGAGGCCATGATGCCGTGCGCCTGGTAGTCGTCGCCGAGCTCTCCGAAGTACTGCAGGGACGCGGAGACGTTGCCGCGGCGCACACCCACGCCGGCATCGATCCTGGCGCGATCCTGGGCCGCGTCGAGACCCGCGAGCGTGAACGAAGTCCCGGGGGCGCCGGCGAACCCAGCGGTGATGGAGTGATCGTCGATCTGGAAGTCGTGCATCCATGCCAGGGCGACCGAGGGGGAGATGACGTACTCCTCGCGTCGTATATGGGCGGTTGCGCGCAGGCCGAGCTCTGACAAGAGCGACTCGGTGGAGCGGCTGCCTACGACGAGGTTGGCGCCATCGGCCCCGCTCTCGCGGAACCCGCCCTCGTCGAGGTATGTGAAGTGCACTCCGGCGTACGGCTCGAGGTCCCACTCGTCGCCCAAGTGGAACCGCGGGCCGCCCTCGATCGATGCGGCGAGCAGGTTGCCGGTGTGATCGCTCGACGCGGTGTAGTCGATCATGCCGACGGTGACTCGGCGGCGGTTGTCGAAGCTCTGAAACCCGTACGAGATCGCTGCGTTGATGTAGGCGTTGTCGGTGAACCACCCACCGTAGATGGAAGCGGTGAGGCTGTCTATGTCCCCGCTGCCGAGGCTCTGGTCGAGATCGAGGCTGCTTCTGGTGTAGGCGAAGCTCGCGCCGGCGAAGAAGTGCTCGTTGAAGAGGGAATCGAGGCCGACGATGGCGCCGCCCGCGACGTAGTCAAAGCCAGCATACCCGTCACGCCCGCCCTGATCTCCGAACTGCCCGAGTCCGCTCGCCCAGAAACCGAAGGGTGACGAGTCCGTGCGTCCGGGGGCAGAGGGCTGGGATGAGCCCATGCCGAGGTACGAGCCGGAGACGGGGATCGTCCCGCTTACAGTCTCGGTCGATCCCGCCGACGGGAACGCACGGAACGTCCTCGCCCGCTGGTGGAGGACGTGATTGTGGTTCTGCATGTTCGCGAGCACGACCTTTGTGGATGCGTCGTACGAGTCCGGGCTGAGGCTGCAGTACGCGGTGTAGATGTCCTCGGGATCGGTGAGCTGCTGGATTTCGGCGAAGATGTCCTCCAGACCCCCCGTGACTGTCGGCGCGAGCAGATCAATGTACGTGGCCACGGCGCGGTGCACTGTGTTGGTCGCCAGCGAGAGGAAGGGCTGCACGGCCAGTTCGACCTGGACAGTCTCGGGGAGGTAGTTCACCTGGAGGGCCAGGAACGCGGTCTGTGTCAGATCCTCGGTCGCGAACGTATTGCTGATCGAGTCGGCGAGCATGACATCGAAGGTGTCGCCGTCGAAGTAGAGGCGGCGGCCCGCGATTACCTTGAGGTTGCTGTCGGTTCCGATGGCCGAATCACCCATGATCTGGAGTTGGCCGTTGCCCTGCTTGTAGATCTCGACCTCAAGTGCGCCGCCCGGCAGGATGTCGTAGTCGCCGTCGATTTCGAGTCGGCCCTGGTCGACTTCATGACGCTCGACGCTGTTGAGGTCGTTCGCGGCGAGGGAATGGGTGCTGCGGTCCTCGATGCGGATGGTGTCGAGGCCGGCGCCGCCGTGAATAGTTCCCGTGATCCATGGGGCATCGGCGAGGGCGATCAGGTCGTTCCCGTCGGCAAGGAAAATGTCTCCGAGCGCGGCGGAGTCACCCAGGAGGCGGACGGTGTCGTCCCCCGCGCCGGTGTCGATGGCGATGCCCGTGCCGTCGGCGCCGTCGAGGCTGGCGGCGAGCGAGCCCGAGCCCTGGTTGATGACAGTGTCGGCGCCATCGCCGGTGGAGATCGCGGCGGCGTACAGTGCGCCGCCCGCGCCGGTGTTCGATGCGTCCGCGGAGACATCGCCAGAGTTTACGACGAGGTCGTCTGAAGGGCCGGTGAGGATACCGATTGCGGTGGAGTTGGCGGCCTGCTGCGCGGTCTCGGTGACGTCGACGAATGGGACATCGAACGTGAACTCGATTCCCGCGAACGTCACAGAGACCGTGTCATCCAGAAGGGCTTGCGCATCGGCGAGGGCGGCGGCGAAGGCCGTGGCGTTCACGTCGATGAGGCCGGTATTCAAAATCGTCGAGGGGCCCGAGCCCCCGTCGATGCCGATCGCGGTCGAGAAGGCATCAGCCGCGGAGTCGGATGTGGCATCACCGAATGTGAAGATAGCTTCGCAGACAGGAATGACCGCGGGGTCCCCGGTGAAGTAGCAGTTGAAGTCAACGGAGAACGAGGACTCGGATGTCGTGGTCGCGGTGGCGCTGCTGTTGGCGGTCACGCGCAGAGTCCCATCATTCAGGACAGCATTCGCGCCGTCGGCCACTCTCAAACCTGTGGCGGTGGCCAAGGCGCCCGCATCGGCGAAGGCTTCGGCCTGCTGGACGATTGTGGAGGCGTTTGCGGTCGCGTTCGAGGTCGCGATCGCGTTCACCTCGATGATCCCGCCGGTGAGATTGTGGACGCTGTTGTCGCTGGCCACAAGCATGACACCGACGGCGTCGGCGGACGTATCTAACGCGGTCGCCTGAGCGTTCGGGCCGCCGACCACGGTATCGGCGTCCGCGTTGACAGTCGTCTCGGCGATTGCGGCCGAGAGCACGGCGCCCGCGTTGGCGATATCCGCTGGGCCAGAGTCGATGCGGATGCCGGCGGCACTGGCGGTGGAGTTGGCCGTCCCGGCCGCGCTCGGCGGGCCGAAGATGTTGCTGGCGGAGCCGATCAGTGTGGCTTTTGATTCGGCGGTCACGTCGACGACGGCGCCGGCCGCGTTCATGATCGAACTCTCGCCGAACCCCGACATGATCCCCATCGCCATGGCATCGGAGGAGATCAAGGCCTCGGCGCCCGAGGCGCCCGCGAAGGTGAACGAGCCGCCGTCGGAGAAGATGTCGGCGGATGAGGTCGCGATCAGCAGGCCGGTGTTTGAGACGTCGTTGTCGCCGTCGCCCGCGTCGATGCCGACGCTCAGCGAGTGGGTGGAGACGACGGAGTCCGAGCTCGCGGAGCCGAGGATGGTCAGGCTGCTGGTCTGCTCCGAGGACTCGGCGTTCGCGGAGGCGAGAAGGAAGTCCGCGTTGGAGATCGTGTCGGCGCCGGCGCCACCCGCGATCCCCGTGGCGTGAGCCGACGAGGAGAGTTTCGTGCCCTGGGAGGTGGCGCCGGCGACTGTGAAGCTCGCGCCGGCGAGGCGCTCGACGGTCGCGTCTGCAAGGGCGGTGAGGGAGGCCAGGTTCTCGATGAGGTCGTCGCCCGCGCCGCCGTCGATTGCGATGGAGTTGACCGTTGCACCCAGCTGCGTGCTGGCGCCGGCGAAGCCGACGATATTGAGTGCGGAGTTGACTTTCACGGTGAACAGGGCAGAGGCATCGGCGACGACCTCATTCTCGTTGCGGATCCAGTCTGAGCCGTCGGAGCCGGTCATGCCCTGCGCGGACGATGTCGCCATGGCATCCTGGCCGCCTGCGGCGGCGACGGCCGCGCCCGCGAAGGAGAACGAGAAGCTGGTGACATCGGCCATTGCCGAGGAGGTGGCGGAGACGAGACCGAGGTTCAGCAGCATGTCGTCTCCGGCGCCGCCGGTGATTCCCGTCGCTGCAGCCGTGCCGTTGAGCGACGCGTTTGAGACGCCGGCGCCGAGAAGAGCGTTTACGCTGACATTCCCCGCGTGCCCGGTCGCGTTGGCCGTCGCGGTCACATCGCTGTAGTTGATCACGTTGTCGTTGTCGTCGCCGGCATCGACACCTATCGCGTCGGCATGGATTGTCACACCTGCGTCTTGGACGCCGGCGCCGACTAGGTTGACCGAGACGCCGTTGGCGGACGACTCGGCGTCGGCGGTGGCCGTGACCGCCTCTTCGATCATGACCGAGTCGTCGCCCTCGCCGGCGTCGATGCCGACGGCGCGGGAGGAGACTTCGGTGGTGGCAACGCCGACGGAGGCGCCGGTGCCGTTGATCTGGACGTTCGTCGCGCTGTTGGTCGCGGTGGCGTGGGCATCAACCTGGCCGATGGCGGCGAGCGTGTCGTCGCCCCCCTCGGCATCCACACCCACCGCGGTAGCGGTCGATGAGACACCGGCCACGCCGACCGCGGCGCCGATCGCGGAAAAATCGACGGTGGCGGCTCCAGAATCGGCCGTCGCGTTCGCGGTGACCGTGTCGGTCCACATGACGGCGTCGTCGTCGGGACCGGCGAGGATACCGTACGCGGTCGAGGTCGCCTCCGTGCCTGTCGTGACCGAGACGGAGGCGCCCGGTGCGGCGAGGCCGCCGATGTCAATCAAGGCGGCGTGCGTGGTGGCGGTCGCCGCCGCACTGATCGGGCCGTAGCTGGCGATCGTGTCCTCACCTGTTCCGCCACCCAGACCAACGCTGAGCGCGTCTGAGGTGGTTGTTGCGACAGAGACGGCGGCGCCGAGCAAGCTAACGTCGATGAGTACCGAGGTCGCCGTCGCGTCGGCGGTAGCGTCGATCGTGCCCAAGTTTATAACAACGTCGTCGTCCGATGCGCCGTGCACACCGAGGGCGGTCGCGGAGGCGGTGTTGTTCGCGATGCCGACCGTGGCGCCCGCCGGGAGGCCCTCGACGGCAACGCCGAGACTCCAGGCCGTGGCATCCGCGCTCACAAGGCCGGAGTTGTAGATGAGGTCGTCGCCGAAGCTGGAGTTGATGCCATCCGCGAACGCGTTGGAGGAGGTCGACACGTCGCCGATGAGGGCGCCGCTGAGCGAATAGGCGACGGTTTCGCCGGAGGACAAGGCGCTCGCGGTCGCGCCGATGGCGCCAGTGTTGTAGATCTCGTCATTCCCTGTGCTGAAGGGATCCGCGAGGTCGTCACCGAACAGTCCATAGGCGCGCGCACTGGTCGTCGAAGTAACGTTGGATGTGAACAGGTCGGGGATCACGGCGGGGATCGTGACCTGCGAGTTCACTTCGGCCGCATAAGCGAGCGTCACGGATTCCGCGAGAACGGCGATCGTGCCATTGTTGAAGATGGAGTCGTCGCCTGCGCCTCCGGCGATGCCGGCTGCGACGGATTCGGTCATACCCGAAGCGTCTACGCCGATACCCGGCCCCAGCGCGCCGAGGGGGTTCACCGGGATGGTGAGGTTCCCCTTCGCGGCGACTTCCAACGAGAGAGAAGTCGCGGTCGCGTAGACCATGTCACGGTTCTGGATCACGTCGTCGCCCGCACCGGCGTCGATCGCGACGGCGTTACTGTGCACGATGGTGAATGCGAGCGCCTCGACGTCATCGGCCTGGGCGCCATCGTCACCTGCAGCATCACCCGCGTCCGCACCCGCGGTGAGGCCGTCGGGCACGGCGTCCGACGAGGTGACGGGGACCGCGATGCCGACGTTGACATTCACGCCGATAGCGGTCGCGTCGGCGTCTGCGTCGATAAAGCCGTCGTTGGTGATCGCGTCGTCGCCGTCACCGCCGGCGATACCGAATGCCGAGGCGCTGCGCTCGGTGGAGGTATCGACTGACTGGAGCCCCGGCTCCATGGGTGGCGTCTCGTCGGCGCCGGAACCCGCGCCCGCGCCGCCGTCGTCCCCGCCCACGTCGGCGGCCACAGAGCCTCCACCCCCGCCCCCACCGGAGACCCCGCTGAACCCGACCTTGGCAGTGACCTCCAAGGAGGTCATGTTTGCCGTGGCGGTCGCGTTGATGAGGCCGGCGTTGGCAATCTGATCGTTTCCCTCGCCGCCCGAAATCCCGGTCGCGCGGGCTGTCGAGACGGCCTCGGCGTTGGCGAACGGGAAAATCCCGCCGGTCGGAATAGGTACGACCGAGAGCGCATAGCTCACGCCGGCGGCGAACCCGTCCGCATCCGCGATCGTCTCGATCAGGTCCGTGTTGAGGATCGTGTCATCGCCCGCTCCGCCGTCCACCCCGGTCGCGGTCGCGTCGGATCGGGTGGCGGCGGTGGCGTTCACGAGTCCGAGGATCGACCCTTCGCTCTCTTGGCTATTCCCGAAGGTCTGCGACTCGGTGTGGATGTTTCCGTGATTCTCTAGCCTGTCGTCCCCGCCATCACCCGAGACTCCGGTCGCGATCGCAATTGCAGCGGGGCTTGTGTCCACGACCGCCTTCGCCAATGGATTATCAATCATGATGGCGCTGAGCGTGCCGGAGCCGAACCCGGTTTCAGCCTGGGCGATCGCCCCCACGAAGTCGTGGTTGATTATGGTGTCGTTCCCGGCGTCGCCCGCGATGCCTGAGGCCCAGGACGTGCTGATAACCGGTGCGTCGATTGATGAGATGTCGGTGCCGACGAAGGCGATATCCATCCCAAAGAAATCAATGCGCGCAAGTGTGTTCACATCGATCAACGAATGGTTGAGTACCACATCGTCGCCCGCCCCCCCAAGCACGCCAACGGCTTGGGCGAGGGAAAGAGTTGACGTCTCGATGGATGGGTTTCCGATAATGCCGAAGCTGGTCGAACCGCCAATCACGTTGGAACTGGCGCCGGCGATGATGTCACCAAAATTCGTAAGGGTGTCCCCACCGGGGCCGAGATCCGCTGCGGCACTGCGCGCGATCGCCGAGACGGTCGTATCGACCTGGCCCCCGGTCACGTCGAGCAGGGTTACGTCGAACACGGCTCTTGAGAATGACTCTGCGTCCGCGTAAGACTCGATCTCGGCGCCGCTCGCGACGGTGATGGTGTCGTCGCCCTCGCCGGCGAGCAGCGTGGTCACATTCGAGGAGGCGGTGACCGAGCCGTCTGCGCTGGCGAATTCGGTGAGGTTGAGTGTGAGCCCGTCGGTAATCGCCTCGGAGAATGCGCTGGCATTGAGCGGCTCGTTGACCAGAATCAGGTCGGCGCCGGCGAGCGCGTCCAGGGCGTTGGCGTACGCCTCGGCGGTTACGGAGACGTCGGCGCCGGCGGCCCCGGTGAGCGAGAGGCTGACGTCATTACCCTGCGCTTCGGCCTGCCCGATCACTTCAGAGAGGTTGTTGATCGTGATCACATCGGGAGCGTTTGTGCCCTCGATCCCCGTCTGCACGTCCTGGACCAGTACAGGCGGATCGGACGAAAGTACCGTCAGGTCGAGGCTGGGTGGGGCCTCCGGTGGGGACGCGTCACCGATGGATGGCGGGTCGGAGGCGGACAGGTGTGCGGGGGCATCGACTGTGTCTCGGTACGCGTGCTCGCTCTGATCGTTCAAGAGAATCGGAGTGGAAACTGGCGACGCGGAGGTTGCCCGGAAGAACGCTCCGGGTGCGTCAGTGAAATCCGGCGTCCACGAGAGCCACGGCGCCGCGAGGGGACCGGGGCTCGCGCCGAGGAACTGGGCCGTGCCCGGAGGCGTGAGCCACGATTGACCGACCGATGGGCCCGTGAGTACAGGCTGTACGCGCGCGGTCGCGTGGGACATACCAACCGTGCTCACGGTAATCCACACGCAACACGCAACGCCGTAAATGTTTCGCAGAGCGCATCGTAACGCACGCCTCCACCATGAGCATTTCATAGGCCAACTCCTCGGCGCTGTCGCTCAGGTTGTTTCGGATGAAACGACTGACGTACAGCCGATCGCGGGCAATCGGCGCGGCGGTTCACACGACAAGGCGTCAGTTTCAGCTTTGCAATCATCAGCCCCCAGCTGCCCAGGGCAGCAACGGCCATTTGACCCTGTAGGGCGTGCCCGGAGCAAGCGAAATCGCTGTTGCATGCCGAAAGCCCGCTCCGGCCTTGCAGTCCATGCGGTTATCAGCATCCCGACGCTGTCGCTGCGAGGCCAGATGCGACCCGGTGTGGCAAACCACGAATCACGGCCCCTGCGAGCCCGATCCCAGTTCGCCCTGGCACGCCCATCGGCATTGATTCGGGCTTGCCGGCGTGCCCCGATTTGCCGCGGTTTGCCGTATTATGCCGCGCCACCGACAGCGTCTATCTCTCTAAAGGCCATGGCGATCGGGAATTAGAGTCTCCCCCACTCACGCTCTCATAACCCGGAGGTCGCAGGTTCGAATCCTGTCCGCGCTAATAAAGGTATCGCGAGCACGGTCAGTCCTTTGGGGCTGGCCGTTGTTGTGCGCGGGGAAGGGTGGTTTGGGGCGCGGGGCGTGTCTGGGCTTGGAGGCGGAGATTGGTGTTGTTTGCTCAGCATGTGCGTGGTGAGGTGGTGGCTTACGGGCAGCCTGCGCCGAACTCGACGAGGAACTCGAACACGTCGGAGAAATCGAAGACGCCGAAGGGTTCTGCGTAGTCAACGCTGGCGTTCATCGAGCCAAAGGCGACGAGGAACTCGAAGACATCGGAGAAATCAAAGACACCGAAGGGCTCGGCGAGGTCGGCGGCGTTGCACCCCTGCTGGTTGATCCCGACGTAGACACGGACAAACGCGGGGTCGCTGAACGCGAGCGTCGTGCCGTCGAGGTTGGGGGAGATGTCGCAGATTGCGCGGTACGAGAATCGGTCGAAGCCCTTGAACCCAGGGTCGGGTGTGTAGGTGAAGGCGCCGTCGGCGTTCATCTCGACCTGGCCGTTGGTGGGCGCCCAGTACCCGTCGAGCTCGTCGCCCGGCCCGAAGTTGAGATCGACGGTGAGTGGGCGGAACACGCCGATGAAGTTGCCGTTGATGTCCTGATCGATGAAGCGGAGCTGGTGGACGTCGTTGTCGAGGACGCTACGGGTCTGGGCGTCGGTGTGGACGGCGTAGGTGTCGTCGATGGCGAGGCGGGCGGCGTGGGTGCGCAGGTGCTTGAGCTGCTCGAGGGTCCAGGCCGGGTAGGGGGCGGACTGGTCCGGGAGCGTGTCGGCGGCGGCGATCTCGCGTCGGACGGTGAGGATGCGCTGGAAGAGGAACCAGAAGTCCAGCGAGGCAAAGTCGTTGCTCTGGTCGCCCCAGTCGAGGTCGTCTGCCTCGTCGGCGTCGTCGAAGCGGAGCATGAGCTGGACGGCGTCCTCGGAGCGGATGCCGATCTCGCTGCCTTCGAAATCGTCCGAGGCGTTGGGCGCGGCGCCTCGGAGGGCGCTGCGGACGACGCCGCTGCGGGCGAGCAGGCCGGGCATCGCGATGGAGACGTAGGCGTCGATGAGAGACTCCTCGTCATCGAGGGCCGCGGCGAGGGTGTTGAGCGTGGTGGCGGGCTCGAGGAGTTCGAGGATGAGCTGGGCGCGGACGCGGCCGCGGACGTCGGTGAGCCACCGCTTGATCTCGTCCTCGAGCGCGTCCTCGGACGGGGGGCCGAAGCGGTTGTCCTCGCGGATGATGAGGCGATGGAACTCGGAGTTGAGGACAAACGTGTTGGAGACCACGTCGCCGATGCGGTTGCCGTCGCTGATGCGGTCGCGGAAGAACCCGTTCCAGGTGGCTTTGATGGTCGCGGCGGCGTCGGAGGAGCTGGACGGCCTGTCGTTGACCCAGCCAGAGCCCGTTACGAGTCGCTGGCGGGTGTAGCGGATGCGCCGGAGGTGGTCGTACGTGCCGCCCTCGGGGTTGGTGGCGCTGGTGGGCAGCTCGATGACGAACCAGTAGTCGGTGGACTGGGACGCGGCGGTGTTGTACCAGTGCGGTGCGCGGAACGTCCCGCCCGACTGCTCGGCGAGTCGGAGCGTGTGGAGCTTGGCGCGGCGGGCGTCGTCGCGGTCTGCGTCGAGGATGCCGGGCGAGTGGCTGGGGAAGAAGGTCATGTAGCCCTCTTCGTGGGCGAACGAGCCGAGCGTCAGGGTGTCTGACGACGTGCCCCAGTGGGCGATGATCTGCGTGATCGGCGGCGCGAGACTGGTGACGTCCTGTGTGGAGTTGGTCTGCCAGATGGCGAGCTGCTTGGCGGGGCTGGCCAGGGGCGTGCCGAAGAGGTTCGTGTCGGCGAGGTGGACGCTCAGGCGGTCGTAGAGCCCGTTCTGGAGGGCGCTGCTCGCGGCCCGGTGGCGCTGGTAGAGGTGGTAGAACGCGGTGGGTTCGGTGAGGGGCTGGAAGTCGGGGCTCTGTAGGCCGTGGCTCCCGTGGAGGCGGAGGGCGTCGGCGAACTGGGTGAGCTGTTGGCCGGCGGCGATGATGTCGTCCAGGTCGGTGTGCCCGTCGCTGTTGTCCTGGGTGAAGACGCGGGCGAAGTACCAGGGGCTCTCCTCGGCGAGGCGGGCGTAGGCGGAGGCGGCGAGCGACCAGGCCTCCGGGCTCACGACGTCGTCGGGCAGATCGGTGGCGAGTTCGGGGAAGAGCGAAAGGGCGTGGGCGTGCAGTTCGGCGAGCCTGGGGGAAACGACCCCGTCGCCGAGCAGCTCGTCGGTCTGGCTGAGCGGGAAGGGGCTGGCGGGGTTGCCGATGAAGGCGACGGCGCCGGCTGTGCTCGTCGCGAACGTGTAGAACTCGGAGGCGCCGGACTCGAAGCTGAACGGACCGGAGAGGGGGAGGTCCGAGACGCCCCGGGCGTCGAGGTAGAGGTTGACGCCCTGGTCGAAGAGCTGGTTGAGCTGGTCGCGGCCGACGGCGAGAATGGTGTCCTCGAGACGGCGGAGGGCGGCGGCCTGCTCGAGAACCAGGGCGACGGCGGCGTCGACGGTTTCCTCGATGTCCGTGAGGCGCCCGTCTATGGCCTCCCACTGCGTGATCATGGTGTTGAAGAGCACGTCGAGCTTGCGGTCGATGCGGTCGAAGCGTTCGTTGAGCTGGTTCTGCATGTCCACGAGCTGCTGCTGCATCTCCTGGATCTGCTCGTAGATGTCGTCGGTGGTGACGCCCTCGCTGAGGTTGGTCTCTGCGACGCCGAAGAGGGTGAGGACGCCGTCGGCGACGGCGGAGAACGCGCCCGCGGCGTCGGCGGCGTCGCCCGAGTAGATCGCCGCGCCGAACGAGATCGCGCTGAGGCCGATGGAAAGGCCCGATTTGATGTTGGACCAGGTGGTGTTGGCGCCGAGGGCGGCGGATCCCAGGTCGGCCTGCTGGACGACGTAGTCGGCAGCCGGCACGTTGTCGTACAGGAGCATCGCGTTGGCGATCAGCGAGGCGCGGGCCCTGGAGGCTGAGCGGAGGTCGGCGAGCCGCTGGGCGGCGATCGCGTCGAGCTGCTCGTCGGACAGGGCCTGGGCTTGCTCGAAGGTGACCTCGTCGCCGATCGAGGAAAGGATCTCGCCGGTCGCGTCGATCGTCTCGTAGATGGCCTCGCGCATGCGCTGCTGGATCGGGCTGGCCGCAAGCCGGGCGCGGAAGTCCTCGTCGGACTCGCCGGGGAGTCGGAACATCCGCTGGACCGGCTCGGCGAGCTCGGCCTGGTACTCGGCGAACGTCGCGGGGAGCTGGGCGAGCGCGTCGTTGACGCCGACCAGCTCGGGGCGGACCGAGCCCAGCGCGGGGTCGTAGCCCTGGTCGCGGAGGTAGGCGTCGAGGGCGGGGGCGTAGTCGGCGGCGTGGGTCTGGCCGTCGGGGGTCTGGTTCATGAACGCGTGGGTCAGGAGCTGGCCCAGCTCGCGTCGGGTCGCGATGTTGCGGGTGATGAGGCGCTCGTAGGTCTCGACGCGGTCGCCGAGGGTGGCTCGGTTGATCGGGTCGGGGACGACTGCGCCGAGGAGTTCGAGGGCGCGCTCGCCCACGTCCGTGTCGTAGCCGGCGAGCAGGAACGGGGGAAGGTCCATGATGGGCTGGCCCGGGACGACGGAGAAGGCTGGGCGCGTCACGAACCGGGTGTGCCGCAGGGCGGCGAGGAAGTTCTGGGGTACGACGAGGCCGGGGTCGCCCGGGTAGGCGAGGGCGAGCTCGGCGTCGATGGCTTCGATGAAGATGGCGAAGGCCGCGGCGTCGGCGTCTGGGTTGCGCTCCATAAACGCGACGGCGGAGGCAACCGCGGCGATCACGATTGGGCGCGTGCCAGGCGTGGAAGCCTCGCCGATGACTGCGCCCGACCCATCGACGATGGGGACCGAGCCGGTGATGTAGTCCTCGCGGACGTACTCGGCGGCGCGGACGGCGTCCTGGAACCGGGCGTAGCTGTCGTCGTCGGTGATGGCGTAGCCCGAGGGTTGGCCCAGGGCTGGGCCGGCGAGCACCGATGGGATCACAACTGCGAGTACTTGGAGTGTGTGAGCGGCGCGGGCTCGGGCGGTTCTGAACGTCATCGCTGTGCCTCCGGATCGGACCCTTGCGGTTGGGTTCAGGTGGTCTTGCGAGAACGGCGGGCGGGTCGCTTGGCGAATTCGGAGAAAAACACGCCGAGGCGGCCGATGGCGGGTCCGAGGCGGCATAATGGGCTGCGAACGCGTCCGGGCATTGGGGATGGGGAACTCAAGCGGGGTGTCGATGGTCCCTGAGCGACCGGACAGAGCGGCTGAGGGCGGCGGGTCGGGGGACGGGCTCGGCTCGCGGATTCTGTCGGAGGTCTTCGACGAGGTGCGGGAACTCGCGGGGGCGTACATGCGGCGCGAGCGGCCGGAGCACACGCTACAGGCGACGGCGCTGGTCAACGAGGCGTACCTGCGGCTGGAGCGGTCTGGCACGGCGCGGGCGTGCTCGCGGCAGGAACTGCTGGGGATGGCGGCGCGGGCGATGCGTCAGGTCCTGGTCGATCACGCGCGATCGGCGGTGGCGCTCAAACGGGGCGGCGGGCGGGACCGGCTCACGCTGATGACGATGGACGGGGCCGACGGGCCGCCGATGGGGGTCGATGTGCTTGCCCTGGACGACGCGCTCGAGAAGCTGGGCGCCCAGGACCGGCGTCTGGCGCGGATCGTCGAGCTGCGGTTCTTCGGCGGGATGACAATCGCGGAGACGGCGGACATGCTCGATGTCTCGCGATCGGTCGTTGACGCGGACTGGGCGTTCGCCCGGGCGTGGCTGCGCAAGGAGATCGAGGGGGGCGGGGATGGGTGACGGCGGGCGGCTCGGGCGGGTCCGTGCGTTGTTCGCTCGGGCGCGCGGGCTCGGGGGCGCGGAACGCGCGGCACTGCTCTCGCACGAGTGCGGTGACGACCACGAGCTTCGTGAGGAGGTCGAAGCGCTGCTCGCGCGTGACGGCGCATGGGCGGCGCTCGAGCCTGACGCGGTCGGCGGGGGCGCGGCCGGGGTGCTGGGGGCGATGGAAGCGCTGGCGGCGCCGGGCGAGCGGATCGGTGCGTACCGCGTCGAGGGTGTGTTGGGCGAGGGCGGGATGGGGGTGGTGTACCTCGCCGAGCAGACCGAGCCGATCAGGCGGGACGTGGCGTTGAAAGTCATCAAGCTGGGGATGGACACGCGGCGGGTGGTGAGCCGGTTCCGGCACGAGCGGCAGGCGCTGGCGTTGATGAGCCACCCTGGGATCGCGCGGGTGTACGAGGCGGGGTCCACGCCAAGCGGGCGGCCGTACTTCGCGATGGAGTACGTCGATGGCAGGGCGATCACGGCGTACTGCGACGAGGAGCGGCTGCCGGTCCGCGATCGGCTGCGCCTGTTTGTCAGGCTCTGCCACGCTGTGCAGCACGCGCACCAGAAGGGGGTCGTGCACCGGGACCTGAAGCCGTCGAACGTGCTGGTGGTTGACGAGGGCGGTGTGAGCGTTCCGAAGATCATCGACTTCGGGATCGCGAAGGCGATCGGGGCGGCGGACAGGGAAAGAACAGTCCAGACGCGGGCGGGGCACGTGGTGGGGACGCCCGGGTACATGGCGCCCGAGCAGCTCGACCCGGCGCTGGGTGAGTCTGACACGCGGACCGATGTGTACGCGCTGGGGGTGCTGCTGTTCGAGCTGCTGACCGGGGAGGTCCCGTTCCCCGAGCGGTCGCGTGGGATCGCCGTTGCGCCGGGCGATGCGCGGACGCCGCGGCCGAGCACGGTCTTGCGGGAGCGGGTCTCGGATCCTGATCGGGTCGCCGAGTTGCGGCGGGCGACGCCGGCGTCGCTCCGCCAGGCGCTGCGGGGCGGGCTGGATTGGATCGTGCTCAAGGCGTTGAGCGAGTCGGCGGGCGGGCGGTACGCGACGGCGGACATGCTCGCGATCGAGGTGGAGGCGTACCTGGGGGACAGGGCGATCGTGGCGTGCCCGCCGAGCAGGGTGGCGTCGGCGCGCCTGTTTGTGCGGCGGAACCGCGTGCTCGTGGCGGCGGGGGCGGTGGTCGCGCTGGCGATCACGGGCGGTCTCGTGGCGGCCGTGTACGGCCTGCGAGAGGCGCGGGTGGAGCGGGACCTGGCGCAGTTCGAGGCGTCGAGCTCGGAGCAGGTCAGCGCGTTCCTCACGGGGATGCTCGGCAGCGCGGACCCCGACGCGGCCGGCGGGCGGAACGTGCCCGTGTCCGAGCTCCTGGACGACGCGGTCTGGCGGCTCGAGCACGGCGACCTCGCGGAGCGGCCGCTGATCCGGGCGAGGCTGCGGCGGGTGATCGGTGACTGCTACGCGGCACTGGGCAGGTACGACCCGGCGATCGAGCAGTTGTCTGCGGCGCTCGCCACGACCGAGCACGAGCTGGGCGTGTTTGACGTCACGGTAGGCGATCTGCTCGATGCACTCGGGGGGGTGCAGACCTCCGCGGGACGGTACGGCGACGCGGAACGAAACCATCTCCGGGCGATCGAGATTCGGCGGGCGAACGGGGCGCCCAGCCCGCTGGCGGGCCGGTCGGGCAATCTGGGCAGTGTGTATCACTGGACAGGACGGTTCGAGGAGGCGGAGCGGTACTTCCGGGACGCGCTGGCGGAATTGGAACGCGAGGGCGTCGTCGATGATCCGCGCGTGGTCTCGATGCAGGGCTGGCTCGGTGTGGAGCTGGAGATCCGGGGAAAGATGGGTGCGTCGCTCGAGGCGCACCGGGCGGCGGTGGACGCGGCGCGTGTTGTGTACGGCGGGTCACACACCGGGCTGGCGGGTGTGCTGAACAACCTCGCGAACGCGTATGAGGCGGCGGGGGACTATGAATCGGCGCGACGCGCTCACGAGGAGAGCTTGTCGATCAAGCGGGCGTTGCTGCGGCCTGGGCACCCCGAGATTGCGACGAGCCTGAACAACCTCGCGTTGGTGCATATCCGCGAGGGCGAGCCCGGGGTCGCCGATCCGATGCTGCGCGAGGCGGCGGAAATCCGGAACGCGACGCTCGGCGAGGACCACCCATCGACCGCGGTGGCGTACTCGAATCTCGGGCTGGCGCTGCGCGACCTGGGCAGGCCCGGGGAGGCCATCGTGGAACTCGATCGCGCTATATCGATCGCGAGCGCGGCGCTCGGGGAGGACCACCTGATGCCGACCGCGTTCAGGATCAGCCGTGCGACGTGTCTGATGCGTATCGGGCGGTTTGATGAGGCCGAACGCATCCTCGTGAGGGAACGCACAAACCTGAACAGATTACTTCCTCCGGATCACAGGAGGCTCCGCGAGTTGGAAGATCATCTTCGAGTCTTGAACGAGTTTCGCTCGGGGAGCCAGCGCACTCGGGATGATGATGCCGCGACTGGACAGGGGCGTGACCGGTCGGTAGATGATTAGCCGGCTTGCCGGCGCGCACCGATTTGCCGCGGATTGCCGCATGCTGCCGCGGTCGCCGCCGGGCGCATCTTTCTAACACCCAGCCGAATAGGGCATTACGCCATCCCCCACTCACGCTCTCATAACCCGGAGGTCGTAGGTTCGAATCCTGTCCCCGCTATTCAAATAACCCCAGGGTCACCGAGACTCTGGGGTTTGTTGTGCGTGGTGAGGCGGTCGCAACCCCGTTGTGGCCGGATTGGCGACGTCGCGCGACGACGGGCTGCTGGGATGATCGACCCGATCGAGGGTCGACGAGGCGATGCAACCCACTGGGTCTCTAGAGTCTCTCTATGCCGCGCGACCGGGTGGTGCACGGATTCGGTCTCGAATCGCGGCTGCACCTCGTCTCGGCCGCGGAGGACCTCACGTCCATCGCACTATTCAGCGGTCGATCGCAAGAGCTACTTGCCGGTGAGTGCCCTGGCGACGTGACGGGCGTCGTTGATCTTCACGAGGGCTTCCATGATTCCATCGACGTGCACCGAGACGGCGCGCGGTCGACTCGTCCTGCTGTTTAAACCCCAGAATCATGTCCCGAAGATTGCCGAGAGCGTCAAGGTGTCACTGAGGCGTGTCGACCCGCGTGAATTGCTCCTCTGAGGATTGGGCCGGTTGCCACGTGTAGAGCGCGCTGTTCACGCGCCGCTTCCCGTCTTCGCCTGTTGTTTCCGTGCAGTTGAGGAACCCGAGGATGATGGAGTCATCACCGCCGTCGGCTCCACGGGCCCAGCTAAGACCTTCGATCGTGTCGCCGTGGTACCACGCGCGGATGCCCCACTTGATGATGTGGAGTGTGTCGCCACTCGTCTCTTCGTCGTGAAACACATAGGCGAAGTGATCGTTCGCCGGATGCGTGACGAATTCTACGACGTTCTCCTTCGTGAACATCCTGCCGGGCACGTAAGGACGCAACGTTCGAGCTAAGCGAGCCGGGTTTATGGGAACCTGGTGCAACGCTCCCACCTTGCGTTCCTTTATGGCTGGCCTCGTAGCCTCGTCTTTCGAGGGCCCTTTCTCGTCAGCCTTCGTCTCCGGTGATTGCAAGTAGAGCAAGTACGTCGAGGAGTAGGTCATGTCATAGGACAGGACGAAGTCGAACGTCCTTCGCGAACCATCCTGCAGGTCCAGCAAGACGAGAGTCTGGCCCGCACGTTTGTTCGTCGGTCTGGCAGTCCTCGAGCCCTCGAGCGGCGGCTTCTGCAGAGCGCTCACCCAACGCGCGTCGCGGCTAAAGCGCGGGTTCTGTCCGCGTTCAATGGAGAACGTGAGGTCGCGTTGCGTCGCCCACACGCGAACGTTCCCATCGCCCCGGTCCGGACGCTCCTCCGCGACCATCCAGGCTCCGTCGGCCGAGATGACAAGATTGTGCAGGGCACGGTGGTCCGAGATGTCACGCACCCGCGTGAATTCCTCAACGACAGGGGCATCCCGGCGATTCTCGCTGGACAGCTCCCACGTGTAGAGCGCCCTGTTCACGCGCCGCTTCCCGCCTTCGCCTGTTGTCTCCGTGCTGTCGATGAACCCGAGCGTGACAGTGTCGCGCGCCCAGCACAGACCTCCGATATTCTCGCCTTCGTACCACGCGCGGATGCCCGAGAGCCCGTCGCCGAAGAGGATGCAGATGCGGAGTGTATCGCGACCTGTCTCCTCGTCGTGCAACACATAGGCAAAATGATCGGCGGTCTGATCCGACTCCCGGCGCACCGCCGCGGGCACCGGAGAGGCGTGCTGAGAGACGTTCTCCGTCGTGACCACCTTGTCGCTCTCCAGGTGAACCATGTGCAACGTTCCCCCCTTGCGTTCTTTCGCGGCCGGCTTGGCCGTAGTCTCGTCGTTCGAGTGCCCTGCCTCGTCAGCCATCGACTCCCGTGACTGCAAGTAGACCAACCACGTCGAGGAGTAGGTCACGTCATAGGACAGGACGAAGTCAAACGTCCTTCGCGAGCCATCCTGCGTGTTCAGCAAGACGAGCGTCCGGTCCGCACGCTCGTGCCTCGACTCGACAGTCCTTGAGTCCTCGAGCGGCGGCGCTTGCAGGACGCTTACCCACCGCGAGTCAGGAGAGATTCGCGGGTTCTGTCCGCGTTCAATGGTGAACGTGACGTCGCCCTCCGTCGACCACACGCGAACGTTCCCATCGCCACGGTCCGGACGCTCCTCCGCGGCCATCCAGGCTCCGTCGGACGAGATGACCGGGTTGTGCAGGGCACGAAACTCCGAAACGTCCCGTGATATCAACACCCGCTTCTGGGCCACTGCCTGCTGCGCGGTCGTGATCGTTGGGGAGGGAGGGGTGGCAACCCGCTCTTGATCGTCTGTCGCGCGCTGTGCGGATGCGACGGCGGAAGACGCGAGCAGGGCAACCAGAAGTGTCCTGTAAAGTGCTGATGTGTTTCGCATTGTTCTTGCTCCGTGCCAGCCAGGTCGGTCGCGTTGCGGCCACTGAATCACCATGCGTGCTGATCGGGTTGACCCAGCGATGCTACACAAACGACGAAGATGGGCCTGCAACAACTCTGTCACTTGCGGCGGACGACGAGTCTGACGACGTTCGGATTCGACGGTTCCCAGGAATGCGACTGAGTGGGTCATAACCCGGCGTCTCTGAGCCTCCCGGCGGACGAACCCGACTCGTCTCGCTGTTTGCACCCCGAAACACTGTCCCGAAAAGGGTTGCGCTCCCACTATTTTAGGTATAGCGAGCACGGCCAGTCCTTTGGGGCTGGCCGTTGGTCTGCGCGGGGATGGATGCTGGCGCATCGCTCTCGCTCAGTCCGTGTTCGCGATGACCTGCCAGTGCGTCGCGTCTTCGGATCGCTCCATGCGTTGGTAGAGCGTCGCGAGTTCGCCGGCGGCCTGGAGGGTGTACTCGTTCTCGGCGCCGAGTTTGTCCGCGAGGTGATGATACGCGGCGAGGAGGACAGGCTCCGCGTCCGCGTACCGCCCGAGACTCGTGAGGCACCGCCCCGCCATCATGCGGGAGATCCCCGAGAAGAAATGGTCGGGGAACAGGGTCGTGAATCGATCCGCGGTGTGCAGGTACTCCGCGGCGCCCCGCTCAAAGTCCTCGCGATCAAGGGCGACACGCGCGAGGTTCATCTGGGTTAGGAGCGTGTCAAAATGGTCGGGGCCGAGAGTGCGTTGCTGGATCTCAAGGTTTTGCGTGAGCAAGTTGTCCTTTTCGTCTGTGCGTCCGGCGCGGCCGTATAGCACTGCGAGGCTGCTCGCGGCGGAGAGCGTCCTGCGGTGCTCATCGCCGAATACGGCGCGGCGTAGTGCGACGGCCTCCTCGAGCAGGGCGATGCTCTCGTCGAGGCGATCGACATGCGAGTAAGTGATCGCCAGATTTACCATGGCGAGGATCGTCCTCGGGTCCTCGTTGCCGTAGCGCTGGCGGAGTGCGGCCAGCGCTCTGGGCAGGAGCACGGCGGACTTGGCCTGACGTCCTGTGTAGTTGTACACGACCACCAGGTTGTTCATCGTGGTGATGGTGTCGGCGTCGTTCTCGCCCAAGATCCGTGTGCGTCGCTCGAGGGCCTCGTCGAGGAGGGGCTCTGCGTCCTCGTAGCGTCCCGCGCCGAGGAACGCGGCGCCGAGGTTGTTTATCGACGCCATCGTCTGCCTGTGATCGTTGCCGAGCACGCGGCGTTGGATGGCCAGCAGTTCCCTGATCGCCGGCTCGGCGGTGTCGAAATCCGTGCGGTCCATATTGATGGAGTTGAGCTCCATCCGGCACAGCAGGCTGTCCTCGTGCAGTTCTCCCAGCTGTGTGCTGTAGAGCTGGTACGCGAGTTGGAACTGACCCTCGGCCTCGTCCAGGCGATGGCGGTGGCGGTACGCCTTCCCGATAGTTTTGCGGAGGTTGGCTTCCACCAGTGGCATGTCCTCGAATCGGTCCCCGATGCGCTCGGCGGCCCGATCGATCGCCTGCAGGAGCGTGATCTCGCGCTCCGCCTCCAGGTCCGGGTCAGTCAGCTCGACGATGTCCTCGATTAGAAACGCGTTGACGGCGTCGGCGAGCTGCTGCTTTTCGCGCGAGAGAGCCAGGGCTCGCGTCTGGCCGATGGCGAATGTCGTCGCGACGGCGGCGCCGGCGGTGATCGCGAGAACCGCGGCGGCCACACCCGTGACAAGCGCCCGGTTTCGCCGAGCGAACCGAGAAAGCTGGTATAGCGTTGTCGCCGGGCGCGCGTTGATGGGCTCGGCGTTGAGGTAGTGCTTGATATCGGAGCCGAGGTCGGCCGGTGACTGGTAGCGGCGCTCGGGATCCTTCTCGAGCGCCTTGCGGACGATGGTCTCGAGGTCGCCACGGTAGCTCCTGTTGATCGTCGTAAGGGAAGTGGGCTCGCGCTCGGCGATGACCTTCGCGGCGGCGGGGATGGCGAGGTCCTGGAGCTCGTATGGCATGCGATCGGCGAGGAGCTCGTACAGGATGACGCCGAGGGCGTACACGTCAGACCGCGTGTCGATCTCCGAAACCCTGCCCTGGATCTGCTCCGGGCTCATGTACGCGAGCGTTCCGATGAGGCGTCCGGGCCCGGTATGGATGGTGGAGAACTGGAGGTCGGCCTCGGTCGCCCTGGCGATGCCGAAGTCCAGGACCTTGGGCTGGGCTTCCGCGTCGACGAGGATATTGGCGGGCTTGAGGTCGCGGTGGATGACGCCGCGCAGATGAGCGTGGTTCACGGCGTCGCAGATGCGTGTGAACATCTGTAAGCGATGGCGTGTGTTGAGGTCACTCGTCCGGGCGTGCTCGATGAGCGGGGCGCCATCGATGTACTCCATCGCGATGTATGGCCAGATGCCGGCGTGGTCCTCGTACTTGCCGGATTCGTAGATCTGCGCGATGTTGGGGTGGCGGAGTCGGCCGAGCATCGCGCCCTCGAGCTCGAAACGTCTGAGCACCTCGCGTGTGACGAGGCCGGGGCGGACGACCTTGATCGCAACATCGCGGCGCGGCTTATCCTGCTCGGCCAGGTAGACGACGCCCATGCCGCCGAGCGCGAGCCGCCGCTTGACCCTGTACATCCCGATCATCGTCGGCGCGACACCGCTCGGCTCGCTTCGCATCTCGGGCGCGATGACCGATGCGCCGAGGATGCCGTCGTTGGATTCGTGCTCCGCGAGCAGGCGGCGGACATCGTCGATCAGCCCCGCGTCGGCGCTTGACCGCGAGAAGAGGCGTTCGCGGTCCGCGCGATCCAGGGGCAGGGCACGCTTGAACAGATCGGCGGTAAGCTCGAGTCGCTGCTGCTCGGTCATGCGTCCGCTCTGCGCAGGCGGTCACGGAGCCAGGCCCTGGCGAAGTACCAGTCGGCCTCCGCGGTCTTTGGCGACACGCCAAGCCTGAGGGCGGCCTCGGCGTTCGTCAGCCCGCCGAAAAACCGCAGTTCGACGAGCAACGCTTTCCGGTTGTCCAGTTCGGCGAGTTGGTTCATCGCCTCGTCGAGCGAGAGCAGCTCGACATCACGGTCCGGGGTGGCCGCCATCTGGGGCGAGAGCGTGATGCGGAAACGGCCGCCGCCGCGCTTTTGTGTGGCTCGGCGGCGTGCGTGATCGACCAGGATCTGGCGCATGGCTTTGGCCGCAACTGTCTGGAAGTGCGTCTGACTCTTCCAATGTCTCGTCGATGGGCTGTCTGCCAGCTTGAGATACGCCTCGTGGACGAGTGCCGTTGGCTGGAGCGTGTGCCCGCCCCGTTCGGCGCGGAGGAACGCGGCGGCGAGCCTGCGGAGGGTCGCGTAGACCTCCTGCTCGGCGTCCAGAGGGCTGAACTCGCCGGGCGTGTTTGCTGTCGGCCTCTCGTCCACGGTGATCATCGCTCGGTCTCGGAAACTTTCGAGAACTCGATAGGAGTTGGCCCCACCATTCTCGCGTCTCGAGGGGGCAGGGGCAAGGCCCGTGCGGGGGGGACGGGCGGGGTGACCCGCCCGAGGGCGTGTTTCGTGTGTGCGCGGCCGCGTTCGGTTTGGCGTAGGCCCCTCGTGTGGACGGGATTCATGGGATCGAACCGCCGCGGCGTGCGGCGGCATGGGTGGGCAAGGGCCCCGGAGAAGGAGCATCCAATGCGTGGCAAGATCTTGCCTGTGATCGCCGCTCTACTGACCGCCGCCGGCGCGGCAGCCGCCTTTGCCGGCGATACGTCGTTCATCTACCAGGGGAGCCTGAAAGACGCCGGCTCCCCGGCCGGCGGGGCTCACACCATGACATTCCGCTTGTACTCGGCGGTGTCGGGGGGGGCGCTCCTGGGCACGGTGAACGCCGGGTCCGTGCAAGTCTCCGACGGCGTGTTCTCAGCGGAACTGGATTTCGGCGCCGACGACTTCAACGGGGCTGACCGCTGGCTGGAGATCGTCGTCGATGGCACGACACTTAGCCCACGCCAGCCGATCACCCACACGCCGTACGCGATCCAGACGCGGGGGTTGTTCGTCCGAGAGGACGGCAACGTCGGGATCGGCAGCACGACGGCGACCGAGTTGCTCACGCTCAAGGCGGACGACGCGAACGTGCTGCTCCTCTCGCAGGGCAACGATTTCGGGCCCCAGCTGATCCTCCGCAACACCGAGTCGGCTCTTTCAACCTCGCACGGCACGATCCGCTTCGAAGATAATTCCGGCCCGCTGGCGACGATGGGGTACCTCAAGTCGACCAGCCTCACGGACGGCTTCCAGATCTCCAACGCCGTCGGCGTGAACATGAAGATCAACACCTTCGGTTGGATCGGGATGGGCGGGGAGCAGTTCCCGCTCGCCCCGTTGCACGTCGAGTCCGTGGACATGGGGCTCAACCCGACCGCGGTCGTGGGTGACGACATCGTTGTGGAGAACGCCGACGCGGTGCTGGGGTTATACAGCAGTCCCGCGGGGGTCCGCGGATCGACGCTCGTACTCGCAGAGGCCGATGGGGCGGGACTGAACGTGGACAAGTGGGCGATGGGGCGGAATACGTCGGGGTCGGGGAGCGCACTCTACTTCAAGTACGGATCCAACCCGAACTACGCCTCCAATGCAACGATCTTCGTTCTTGAAACCGACGGCGACGCGTACCTCGGTGGCGGGCGTTTGGGCGTCGGTACGAGCAGCCCGCAGGCCGCGCTCGACGTTAACGGAAACGCACGCGTCCACGTGCTCGAGGTCCTCGGCGCCGATCTGGCCGAGCGGTTCCCGATGGTGGAGCCCGAGTCGGCACAGCCCGGGTCGGTGCTGGAGATAGACCCTGAGAACCCGGGCCAGCTGCGCGTCGCGATGGGCGAATACAGCGGGCTGGTCGCTGGCGTTGTCAGCGGCGCCAACGGGCTGCCGGCCGGCACGATTATGGGCAACCTGCCCGGGTCCGAGGACGACACGCCCATCGCCATCTCC
>JAJDDM010000142.1 GCA_029260315.1 Phycisphaerales bacterium
GCCGCCAGCTTGGTCCAACTCGTCGGCGAGGGGCTCGACAAGGCCCCCGGCTGGCAGGCGTGGGAGGTCGCCGCCGGCCTCGGTGCAGGAGCCCTCTTCTACGCCCTCGCCTCGGCGTGGGTCCGCGACAACGACGACTTCGACCTGCTCAAGCTCCGCAAGTCCGGCGGCGTGCAGTCGCTCATGATCGTCGCCGCCATGACCGTCCACTCCCTGCCCGAAGGGGTCGCGATCGGCGTGGCGTTCGGCTCGCGCGAGGAGGGGCTGGGCCTCGCGGTGGTCTCGGCGCTGGCGGTGCACAACATCCCCGAGGCGATCGCGATCACGCTGGCGCTGCGGGCCAACGGCGTGAGCACCTGGAAGTGCCTGTGGTGGGCGATGTTCACGAGCCTGCCGCAACCGCTGGCGGCCCCATTCGCCGCGTGGTTCATCTGGATCTTCGAGCCGCTGCTCCCGGCGGGCATGGGCTTCGCCGCCGGGGCGATGACGTTTCTGGTGATCGACGATCTGATTCCCGAGGCGCTGGAGAAGTCGACGCGCGTGCGGACGGCGGGGGCGTTCATGGGTGGGGTGATCGTGATGATTGTTTTGGGGCGGTTGGTGGGGATGTGATGAGAGGCGAGGAGATTCACCACGGAGTTTCACGGAGTGGCACGGAGTTGGGATTGCAGACGGGAGCCAGGCGACAAGCGCCGTGAACTTTCTGCAGCGTACCGCCGAGGTGGCCGGCTCTGCGGCCTCCTCGGTGCGTCTTTAGGACCTGCACATCGATTCCGCCAGCTTCCGCTGCGGTGAGATTCGGAAAGTTCACGGCTGGAACGGGTTCCTGCTGCGCCCGCCAGAATGCCCCTGCCCGTCATTTGAAATCGAGATGTTTGCCGCAATGGCCAATGACGATCACACGGTCGTCGGGATCCCAGAGGAAATGACAGCGGAAGGTCTCGGCAACGCTGTCCTTTATGCCAATCTTGAGGTGGGCCATCATCGGTGTGTCCTCCTCCTTGTACCTAAAGGTCCGCAGCTTGGCCGCTCGCTTGTTGGTCTCAACCGTTTCGGACTCCTTCGGGGAAAAGGCGTTCTTGCCGAAGACCTCCCGCGCTGCCCCGTCGCCCTGTCCTCTGCTCAACGCGTCGTAGTAGTTACCGCAGAGTGTGGCGAGCAAGCCGAAGGCCTTCCTCGGGTCGTTGAATTTACTGGCCTTGCGGGCGGATGCCCGAGCGGACTCAAGGATTACGACTCGGCCTCGATACAAGCGTTCGATCGCCTCGAGGCAGCTAAGCAAGTTTGCACCATCGGACATCGCCTCCAGAAAAACCTTGCGATCATCAGCGGTGAGTCCTGTGGCAGCTACAGGCGCCGTGTTGCCGGCCCTCTGGAGTTGAGTCTGCAGCGCCTTGACAGTATTCTCATGCTCCTTTACTTTGCTCTCGGCCTCGGTCCTCTTTCCTTCTTCGTTCTCCAGGTCTCTTTTGAGTTGCTTGATCTCCTTAGTCTGATCTTTGTCAACCCTCTTGTAGAGGCTCGCCAACTCAGAATCTTCGATAGAGGTTAACGTAGCGGCTCTGTCAAGGGCCGCCCGCAAAGCCAACGCCTGTAATCGTTCTGGAGATAGATGGGCACGAGCGATCGCAGCGTTCGATCTATGCCCCACCATTGCGAGCAAGTCGCTCTCGGGTCTCCTTCCTTGAGCCGACATACTCTCAAGATCGGTCGCGAGCAGACGTGTCGACGGTATGAACGAGCCCGTCGCCCTGTCGGCCATGGGCCAGAGGATGTTGACCGCGCCGTGGTATGCGCAGAACCGAGCGCCCAGCGCGTCGGCTATGGCGAAAGTATCAGTGGTCTCTGGAATGACAACGACATCCCCGATGCCTACGAGGAGATCATTGAGCCGCTTCGGATCGACGCAGTACCCCCCTTCCTGTAGTGGGCTGACCTGCAAGATCGGGTGCTTCCGATCGGGATCTCGAACCGACCATTCGAACGCTTCGCAGTCACCCTCGGTCAACCGCCCGAGCCGTCCACCAGGCGTATCACTGCTGAGACTGCAAGAGGACAGGATCGCTGGAACAACTAGCGGGCGAGTCGTCTCAACTTCGGCGCTCACCTGGGCGCTCGCCTCCCGGGTGTGGAGCAAGACGGTGCAGGCTGATCGACTCGGCCCCTGTTGAAGGCCGATCTCAGTGAGCCACTCCCGCCCTCGCACAGATCGATCGGGGTGAGCAAACCGGAAGGCAAATGCCCGCACGGCATCGTCCTCATACTTCGCCGTCTCGATGTACGCACCGCTTTCGAGGTCAAGTCGAGGCGGCTGTTGCAGGAGCGGCGAGGCATCACTAATTCGCTTGGTTCGCTTCAGCCATGACTCGACGGCACTAACTACTTTATCATGCGCATCTTCATCCGTGAGTAGTAGACTTGCGGCGTATACAATCATTGCATCACCCCCAGAGCGATTATGGCATCGACCACGCAATGCACAGCCGCCCAGAGCAGCGGCCCTGCCACGCACCGCTGAGAGCCTAACCTATTTCTCAACCCTCCGTGCAACTCCGTGGAACTCCGTGGTTCAATCCCCTCCCAGCACCGAACCCACCGCCCCCGGCAGATCCCCGAAGCTCTCCACCACCGTCGCCCCCGCGGCCTCCAACGCCTCCACCTTCCCCGCGTGCGTCCCCTTGCCGCCCTCGATGATCGCCCCGGCGTGGCTGAAGCGCGTGCCCTCCTTGGCCGCCTTGCCGCCGATGTAGGCGACGACGGGCTTGGTGACTTTGCCCTCGATCATGAGCCGCGCGAGGTCTTCTTCCATGCTCCCGCCGATCTCGCCGAAGATCACGATCGCGTCGGTCTGCGGGTCGTTCTCGAACATGAGCGCGGCGTCGGGGATGCGCACGCCGAGCACGCTGTCGCCGCCGACGTGGCAGATGGTCGAGCAGCCGATGCCCGCCCTGCCGAGGTAATACGCGGTGGAGCTGGACATCCCGCCGGAGCGGCTGATGACGCCGACGTTGCCGGGCTTGAACCACGCCTTGGCGGACTCTGCGCGCCCGCCAATCATGCCGACGACGGCCTTGCCCGGGCTGATGACGCCGAGGGTGTTGGGGCCGACGAAGCGGGCGTCGTGGTCCTTGGCCGCCGCGGCGATCTCCATCGCGTCCCAGACGGGCACGCGATCGGGGACGAGGACGACGAGCTTGACGCCGGCTTCGATCGCCTCGATCGCCGCGCCCTTGACGAAGCGGGCGGGGACGAGGACGACGGAGATGTCGATGTCGCCGGCGGCGTGCTCGCGGCTGTGGGCCATCGCCTGTTCGACCTTGTCGAACACGGGGACGCCCTGGACTTCTTCACCGCCCTTGCCGGGGGTGCAGCCGGCGACGACGTTGGTGCCGTAGCCGAGCATGAGCTTGGTGCGGGCCTGGCCCTCGCGGCCGGTGATGCCCTGGATTATGACTCGCTTTGTTTCGTCGATGAGTATTGCCATGAGGTTTCACCACGGAGTTGCACGGAGTTTCACGGAGTGGGGACTGGGGTTGGTCTCGCTGCGCTCGATCAGATGATGCGGCGGGTGATGCCGTCGCGAAGAGACTCGACGTTGAAGTTGATGAGCAGACCGACCCGCTTCTCGGCGAGCTTCATGTAGGTCATAAGCTGGGCAAGATGAATCGGGAGAACCTTTTCGATGCACTTGAGTTCAACGACGATCTCATTCGCCGCGAGCAGATCGATGCGGAAGCCGCAGTCGACTCTGGCTTGTTTGTATTGCAACGGCAACTCGAGCTGCCGTCGGATTGGAATCTCGCGGAGCAGGAGCTCATGCGCGAGACAGGACTCGTAAGCAGATTCCAGCAAGCCGGGGCCGAGCGCGGCATGAACCTCCATGGCAGCACCGATTACTTCCCGCGTGAGCCCACCATGTACCAGCTTGCCGTCACCATTGAGCTGTGGCTCTTCCATCGCAGGCCTCCTTTGTTCCCAACTCCGTGTCACTCCGTGCAACTCCGTGGTTTAATCACCTCGGTCAGTCTAAACCCCGAATGTCGAGTTCCACAAAGACCACGGGCGCCCCCGCACGCCGGCACTCGACCTCGCAGGCGATCAGCTCGGAGTCCTTGCCCGCGATCTCATCCTGCGACACCGCGAGCGCGGGCCTGCCGTTGTCGTCCTTGAGCAGCTCCGCTGCGTGGGCCAGCACCGTTGCCTTGGTGCTGTCCCAATCTCGCGTATCGATCCACACCCGCCCGCCGGTGATCTCGAAGCGGAACGCGAAGTCGGCGCCGACATAATCCGGCACCCGCGGGCGGCGCGGCTTCCACGGCTCTCGCACCGAGCCGGCCACCAGCCGCGCGAAACGATCCGCGATCATCCGCGGCGGGTCGTCCTTCTTGTAGCCCTCAATGGTCGCCGGCACGAGATCGTTGACCGATTCCAGGATCTCGACCGCCCGGTCCTCGCTGTTGCCGCCGAGGCGGATGACCGCGGGGATGTCGAGATTGAGTTCCCAGAACGCCTTGGCCAGGCCATAGGCGCTCCAGAACTGTTCCTGGCTCGCGACGCCGGAGCCGGAGCCGAAGTAGCCGACGAGGCCGGGCTGGCTGAGGATGATCCGCGCGGCGCGATAGACCTTCGCGGCGGACGGATTGCCCGAGGTATCCGTGAAGTTCGCGATCGTGAAGCCCTCGGACGTGATGGCGTCCATGGACATCATCGAGCCGCCGCCGCCGGCGCCGTGGAAGCCGACGAGGGGTAGATCGGCTCTCCGAGCCGATGCGTCGGTCGCAAGCGCGGCGGCGGTGGTTGTCTCTTCCTGAGAGTCAGAAATCGGCTCGGAGTGCCGATCTACCCAGTCAGAAATCGGCTCGGAGTGCCGATCTACCCAGTTGAGCTGGGCGAAGTAGAAGGTGCCGCGGTGGTCGGCCTGCTCGATCTCGTAGGCGATGCGTTCGAGCTTCGTCGGCGGATGGTCGAGCTCGCGGGCGATTTCAATTCCGAGGTCAGGATGGCGGAAGACGGCATAGTCGTCGATGGTCATGCGGCAGTCCGCCGCGACGACCTCAAACTCATCCGCTCGGAGAGCGGATCTACGCCCGATCGCCAGCGGATTGATCTCGACGCTGCGCGCTTCGTGCTTCTTCGCGACATCGAAGACCGCTCGAACAGCCTCGGCGACCTTGGGCCGAATCGCCTGCTCAAGGTCGCTCTCGGCGAGGGCCGCATCGAGTTCGGCCTCGTCCACGCCCGACCTCACGTCGCATGTGAGGCGATGGACCCCGGCTCCCCGCTCCTCGATCCCCGACCCGCCGCTCAACGAGAGCAGGATGCGCGGGGCCCTCGCGGCGTCGTCGATATAAAGCGAGATGAACAGCTCCCGATCGATCTCGACCAGCTCTTCGATCAGCACCTTCTCGACCGGGAAGGCCCCGACCGACATGCCCAGCATCCGCTCGGCCTCGGCCGCCGCGGCTTCGGGAGAATCGACGATCGCGACCCCCCCGATGGCCTTGCGGCCCGTCGTCCAGGCCTGGATCTTGACGACGCAAGGGCCCCCTAGGGCTTCGGCGACCTCGCGGGCCTCTGCGGGACTGGCCGCCACCGAACCCCTCGGAATGGTGAATCCGGCTTCGGCGAGCAGGGCCTTTCCCTCGTGCTCGTGCAGTCTTGCCATGGCGTTCTCCCCGGGTGGCCGCGATGATAGGGGTGGGGTCGCGCGGGCTCGTGGGAGCGGTGCGGGCTTTGTCTGAGTTTCCCCCGCCGCCTATACTCCGGGCCCGCCAGCGGGGGCTGTCCCGGCGGTGGACCGGCCAGATCGACAGAGACTATCGACAGAGACCAGGGAGCTTTCATGGTTCGCATTCGCATGCAGCGCCTCGGGCGCAGGCACCGTCCCTTCTATCGCATCGGCGCGACCGACGCGCGTGAGCCGCGCTCGGGGACGTTCATCGAGCAGCTCGGGTGGTACGATCCCGTAGCCAAGGACGACGCGAAGAAGCTGAGCCTCAAGCCGGACCGAATCAAGCACTGGCTGGAGCACGGCGCGCAGCCCTCGGACACGGTCAAGGACATCCTCGCGCAGCAGGATCTGCTGCCGGCGAAGATGCGCGGCGAGTGGGAGGCCGAACGCGAGGTCAGCCGTCGGCGGGTCGAGGCAAAGCCGGGGCTCAAGCAGGCTCAGGAGGTCGTGGCGAGCCTGGTGAAGTTCGATTCCGGCGACGTGGACGCGGCACCCTACAAGAAGCGGATCAACGACGCGCACAAGGCCGCGATGCGCGGCGTGAGCAAAGGCGACGTGGAAGGCGCGAAGAAGGCCGGCGAGGCGGCGGTTGCCGCGAAGGCCGATCTCGACAAGGCGATCGAGGACTCCAAGGCCAAGCCCGAGGAAGCCGCGGGCGAGTGATCGACGCGACTCAGGAATAGATCTCGAGGAGCGAGGCCAACGCGGCCTCGCTCTTTTTCTTGCTAGGCTCAGGACATGCAGGACACGGGCGTACGGTTCGATGTCATCACAACGTTTCCGGAGTTGTTCGGGAGCGATGCGCCCGCGCCGCTCGCGGTGAGTATCCCGGCAAGGGCCCGGGCATTGGGCGCTGTCGAGATCCACGCGACCAGCCCGCGAGACTTCACGCTGGATAAGCACCAGAAGACCGATGACCGCCCCTTCGGCGGCGGGCCGGGGATGGTGATGATGGCCCAGCCGGTCTGGGACGCGGTGCGCCACGCCGAGGCCCAGGACGAGCGACCCGCGACGCGGGTGCATATGACGCCGCAGGGCGTGCCGCTGAGCCAGATGTTGGTCGAGGATCTCGCGGCTCGCGAGCGTTTGGTGATCCTCGCGGGGCATTACGAGGGGATCGACGAGCGGGTGATCGAGAAGCTCGATCCGCTGGAGGTCTCGATCGGAGATTTCGTGCTCAGCAGCGGCGAGCTGGCGGCGGTCGTGCTCATCGACGCGATCGTCCGCCTGCTGCCGGGCGTGCTCGGGCACGACGACTCGGCGGGGCAGGACTCCTACAGCCTCCCCCCTCTGAGCGACCCCGACGGCGAGCCGATCGACCCCAAGCTGCTCGAGAATCTGGGGATCTCGGCGAACGCCCGCCTGCTGGACTGCCCGCATTACACCCGACCGAGGGTCTGGGAGGGGCTGGAGGTCCCCGAGGTGCTGCTCAGCGGCGACCACGGGGCCGTGGCCCGCTGGCGTCTTGAACAGCGCCTGGCACGGACCTGTCAGCGTCGCCCGGACCTGCTCGGCGAGTAGGCGGGGCCACGACGACGCTGGTTCTGGACCCTCCCCGACTGCATTCCTACCATCCCTGCCCGGCGCTGGCCGGCACCCCAGACCTCTAGACCCGGATGTTGCCATGGACACCCAACGCCTCATCGAAAGCATCAACGCCGAGAGCCTGAAGACCGATCTGCCGGTCATGGATATCGGCGACACGATCAACGTACACGCGAGGATCGTGGAGGGCGAGAAGGAGCGGATCCAGGTGTACCAGGGCGTGCTGATCAGCCGCAAGGGTCGCGGGATCAACGAGTCGATCATCGTGCGTCGCGTGGTGGACGACATCGGGATCGAGAGAACCTGGCCGATCAACAGCCCGCTGATCGCGAAGATCGAGGTCGTCCGCCGGGCGGACGCTCGGCGTGCCAAGCTCTACTTCCTGCGCGATCGCCAGGGGCGCAGCCGGCGTCTGCGCGACCGGCGCCGCGGCATGAAGCACGTCGAGGGGCAGCCGACGGTGCAGAGGTAGGCGGAAGGCAACAGGCAACAGGCAACAGGAATACGAAACGGCCCGGATCGCGTGAGTGATCCGGGCCGTTCTTGTTGGTTTCGGGTCGGTCGTTCTTAGTCGCAGCCGTTCGCGAACGCGTCGAGATACGCGAAGAAGTCGTCGGCGTCGGCGTCGCCATCCTCGTCCAGGTCCGCGCGATCGTCGCCGGCGGTGAAGAGATCGAGATAGGCGAAGAAATCGTCGGCGTCGAGCGTCCCGTTGCCGTCGATGTCCGCGGTGCAGCCGGCGTCCTCGCACTCGATGATGGTGATGGCGACGGCATCAATGCCGGCCTCGACGACCGAGCCACTGTTGAGGTCCGAGGCGTTGAAGCGGACTCGGACGCGATCGGAGGGCGTCTGGAAGAAGTCGTTGACGAAGACGCTGGTGACGAACCAGCCGCCGGAGACCTCGCCGCCGGTCGGCCCGACGGTCTCGAGGTTCGTCCAGTTCTGTCCGTCGTCGTTGGAAATCTCGATGACGAAGATGTCGTTGGCGGGATCCGCGCCGAAGGTGTTGGAGTACCAGCGGGCGTAGGTGAGCAGGGCGTCGCCGCCGGTGGCGTCCATGGCGGGGCTGGTGAGGATGGTGGAGCCGCCGTCGATATCCTCGTCGTTGCGGTTCTCGGTGACGTAGCAGCGTCCGGAGCCGTCGAAGTCGGTGGGCGGGTCGCCGCGATCGCCGCCCCCGTTGGGGATCCCTCGCTCCCACTGGCCGGCGGTGATGCCGCCGAAGTTCTGCACGCTCCAGCCGGTATCCGTCTCGAAGTTGTCCTCGAACGCGACGATCTGACCCGACGAGACCAACGCGAACGCCGGGTCATCCTGGCCCAGGCCCGGGAAGGAGAACGTCTGGCCATCGGTCGAGTCGGCGCTGAACCAGTAGCTGACCTCGGCGTCGCAGGAGAGCGTGCCCGTGCTGACGCTGAATGCGTTGCCGCCCTGCGGCGTCGCGGCGATCTCGACCGGCCCGTCGCCCTGATCGACCACCAGGCGAACGGTCGCGGGATCGAGGTCGATGGTGTTGATCTCCTCGACGATGAACTCGAACGTCTCGCCGGCGGGCTCGAAGAACTCGGGAATGGCCAGTGTGAAGTTGAACTCCAAACGATTGGGGATGGGCCGGACGATCACCAGCCCCTGCTGCATGTCGCTGATGATGACGTTGCCGCTGGGAAAGTATGGAAAGGTGCTCCAAGCGCCGTCGAACTCGGGCTGGTCGTCGGCGGGAAACGTGTCGAGATGGGCGACCTCGACCGGCGCGAGCGGATCGCTCGCGTCGAAGATCCGCAGGCCCGAGCGGTAGTTCGCCTCGAAGAGGAGACCATTGTGGGTGTAGCAGTTGTGATCGATGGCGTTCGAGCCGTTGGTGAACTGCGTGACGTAGGTCGGATTCGCGAGGTCCTGCACGTCGATGACGCGCGTGCGCGTCGAGAATCCGAAGTTGGATTCGTCGAGCTCGTCGTTAAGATAAAAGTACCGCCGATCCTCGCTCAGCCAGCCTTGGTGCGCGTACGAACGCTGCGGGTGAGCGACCGAGCCGAGCATGACCGGATTCGAGGCGTCGGTCACGTCGACGATCCGCAGGCGCGTGTCGGTGAACCCCGTGTCGAGCCCGCCGAGGGCGAAGGCGATCTCCCGCCCCTGCCAGGGCCCGTCGGCCTCCCACGTCACGATCTGGGCGTCGTGGACATAAAAGTCGTTCCACTCGCCGACGAAACGCGGACTGGCGGGGTTGGTGTTCACCTCGTAGATGCGCAGGCCGTTCGCCCCCCCGCCGCAGCGGTAGAGCCGCCCGGAGTCGGGATTGGCCGCGATGTTGTGGGTTGCGCCGTTGGCGACGTTGCCCGGCGTGGTCACGATGCCCGCGTCGACCTGTCGAAGGTCGAGGACCCGGATGCCGCTGCCGCCCTCGCTGACGGCGTACGCCCAGTCGCCGATGACCTTCACGTCGTGCCAGAGGCTGTTGGGCCCCAACACGAACTCGACGATCTCCGGGCGAACCGGATCGGTGATCTCGACGACGGCGATGCCGTTCTCGAGCCCGAGCAGGGCGTACTCCCGCCCGGCGGGCGAAACATAGCCCCAGCAGTCATTCGCGAGCGAGTTATTCCCGGGAAAATCGACGATCGGGATATGCCCCAGGATGAGCACGCCGTCAGCGTCCCATCCGTCCGGCACGAACGAGCCGGGATTGCCCGCGCCGGTAGGGAATCCACCTGGGTGGCTGAGCAGCGAGCTCTGGATCGCTATCGGGACCGTCTCCAGCGGACCAGACGCGGTCGCGGTCGCTCCAACGAAAATTGCGACGGCACATCCGGCGGTCGTTCGATGCATCGATCTTTCCCCTTCACTTTTGACATTGGCGTCTGACCGGCGTCATCGGTTGATTCTTGCACGCCCCGTGCGACAACGCACGCGAGGCTGCGGAATGTCGATGTGAATCCTATGGGGTTCTCGGACCGAGCGATACCATCGCCGATGAACCCGACCGTCCAGCTTCTCGAACCCGAGGTCCGCGACCTGATCGCCCAGGGGCAGTTCCGCGAGCTGCGCGACGCCCTGCGGACGCTGGACCCGGCTGACGTCGCCGACCTGCTCGAAGAGCTCGACGTGGGCGAGGCGGCGGTCGCCTTCAGGATTCTTCCCCGTGAGCTGGCCAGCGACATCTTCAGCAACCTCGAGGGCGACTCCCAGGAGAAGCTCATCATCGAGCTGGGGGAAGCCCCGGCGATTCGCCTCGTTGAGAGCCTGGACCATGACGACCGCGCGGCGTTGCTCGACGAGCTGCCGCCGGACGTCACCACGCGACTCATCACCAAGCTGAGCCCCGAGAATCGAAGGGTCACCCAGCAGATCCTCGGCTACGACGAGGAGAGCGTCGGGCGGCTGATGACGCCGGATTATGTGCGCCTGCGGCGCGAGTGGACGGTCGCGAGGGCACTGGAGCAGATCCGGCGTTTCGGCGTGGATGCCGAGACCGTGCATTGGGTCTTCGTGGTCGACCAGAGCGGGCAGCTGATTGACGACCTGCACATCCGCAAGATCCTGCTCGCTGATCCGGACGCGACGGTCGAGTCGCTGATGGACGACCGTTTCGTGGCGCTCAACGCGACCGACGACCAGGAAGAAGCGGTCCGCGCGATGAACCGCTACGACCGCTCGGCGTTGCCGGTGCTGGATTCGCGGGGCGTGCTGCTGGGCGTGGTGACGTACGACGACATCGCCGACATCGCAGAGGAAGAGGCGACCGAGGACATCCAGAAGCTCGCGGGCGTCGAGGTGCTGCGACGCTCGTACGGGCAGGCGCGCGTGCGCGAGATGATCCGGGCGCGGGCGGTGGTCCTGGCGACGCTCTTCGTCGCACAGACGCTCACGATCGCGGTGCTCGGGGTGTTCGAGGAGCACCTGGCGACGATGGCCGTGCTCGTCGCGTTCATCCCGCTGATCATTGCCTCGGGCGGCAACACGGGCACGCAGACCGCGTC
The DNA here is from genome assembly GCA_029260315.1 of Phycisphaerales bacterium. Classification (GTDB taxonomy): domain Bacteria; phylum Planctomycetota; class Phycisphaerae; order Phycisphaerales; family UBA1924; genus S146-42. The sequence goes on from JAJDDM010000142.1 coordinate 11,257, forward strand.
GCTGCTGGTGCGCGCGCTCAGCCTGGAAGAGGTCGGCCCCACGGACTGGCGGCGCGTGCTGGGCAAGGAACTGCTGACGGCGCTCGGCTTGGGCGCCGCTCTCGGGTTGCTCGGCTTCCTCAGCGTGCTGGTCTACAACCTCACGCCGCTGATCGACACGCCCGAGCCGGCGCGCGTCGGGCTCGCCGTCGGGCTGGCGATCATGGCGATCGTCATCTGGGCCGTCCTGCTCGGGGCGATGTTCCCGCTGGGGCTCCAGAAGCTCGGCCTGGACCCGGCGACGATCTCCAGCCCGCTGGTGGCGACGCTGATGGACGTGTCGGGGCTGCTGATCTATCTGCTGACCGCAACAATCATCATCCAGGGCGTCGCGGTGTAGCGGCGAATCCGGCATTGAATAGTCGGATCGGTGCGACGGTGCCGTGGTCTGAGCGAGTCTTCGAGCGAAGGCCACGCGAGGATGTCCAGCGCATATCGCGCTTCAACGGCAAGCGGATCAAGCGGAAGCACAGGGCCGATCGCGTGGCCTTCGTCGCAAGGCCTCCTCAGACCACGGCACCGACGCGGCACATTCTCAGCGGGTCACACTATTTCACGGACGCGAGGTAGCGGGCGAGGATGTCGCGGGCCGCTTGCAGATCGCGTCGATCCACCATCTCGGTGACGGTGTGGATGTAGCGCGTGCCGACGGTGATGCCGACGGCCTTGGCGCCCGCGGCGGCCTGTTGCGCGGCTGCGCCGTCCTGCCCGCCGCGACCGAGGATCGAACGCTGATACGGGATCTCGTGCTGCTGGGCGAGCGATTCGACCTGGGCGACCAGCTCGTGGTCGGAGATGAACGACGAATCCTTGATATGCAGCGCAAAGCCGTTGCCGTGGGTCGTGACGCGCTCGTTGTCCGGCACACCGGGCGTGTCGCAGGCGAGGGTCACGTCGATGCCGAAGCCGATGTCGGGCTTGACGGCGTAGGCGCTGGTGCGCGCCCCGCGCAGACCGACCTCCTCCTGGACGGTGAAGCTGACGACGATCTCGCAGGCGTGCTTGCCGCCGAGGTTGTCCAGCTCGCGGATCGCCTCGATGCCGAGCCAGCAGGCGACGCGGTTGTCCAGGGCCTTGGACACGATCTTGCCACCGACCTCGATGAGGGGCTCGTCCATGACGACGTAGTCGCCGACCTTGACCTTCTCTTTCGCCTCGTCGGGTGTGAGGCCGAGATCGACGAAGAACTCCTTGACCTCGGGAACCTTCTTCTTGTCTTCGTCCGAGGCGATGTGGACCGGGCGTCCGCCGGGGTTCATGACACCCTTGAAATCACCAGAGCCGGTGACGACCTTGACGCGCCGGCTGAAGAGGTTGCGCGTATCAAACCCGCCGGCGGCGTCGATCCAGAGAAACCCCTTATCGTCGACGTGCGAGACGTAGAACCCGATCTCGTCCATGTGGCAGAGAAGCATGACGGTCTTGGCGTCGCCCGAGGCGTCGGGACGGGGCTTGCGTCGGCAGATCAGGCTGCCCATCGGATCGGTCTCGATCGAGTCGAAGAGCCCCTCGATCTCGGATGCGATCAGCTCGCGGACGCGTTCCTCGCGTCCGGGCACGCCGGGGGTCTCGCAAAGCCTTTTGAGCAGGTCGATATTCAAGGGCGGTCTCCGGAAGTTCGGGGTTGTTGAGAGTCACAGCGTAGGATCCCGGGTGTCACTTTGCCGGAGGTTTTCGGCACGCCAAGGAGTTCCCATGACCCGCCAGTCGCCCTTGAGAGATCGCCTGCAAGAACTGGGCGCGATGCTCGAGGCCTACGGCGAGGGTGGACCCGATGTATGCCAGGCGCTCGCGCCGATCGAGCTGGAATACGCCGCGATTCGGACAGGCTGCGCTGTCTTCGACGAGGCGAACCGCAGCTTCATCGAAGTCCGCGGCGAGGACCGCCTGGAGTTCCTCAACCGCATGCTCACCCAGGAGCTCAAGGGGATCGAGCCCGGCGAGATCCGCGAGAGCTTCTGGCTGAATCGCAAGGGCAGGATCGACGCCGACATGCGCGTGATCGAGCTGCGCGAGCGGACGCTGCTGGAGGTCGATTCGCTGGTCGCCGAGCACGCGATCCAGACGCTGAGCGACTACCTCTTCGCCGAGGATGTCGCCTTCGAGGACGCGAGTGAGCGGCTGTGCAAGCTGAGTTTCCACGGGCCGAACGCCCCGCCGGCGCTCGCCGAACTCGTGCATGTTCCAGAGGATGATCTCCGAAGCCTCGCCGATCAACGCACGCTCGGGGCCGAATACGACGGCGAACGCATCCTGCTCATCGGCGACTCTCTGACCGCAGAGACCACCATCGCCTGCGCCGCCTCTTCGCGGGCGATCCAGAGCCTCTTCGATCGCGCGATCGAGCTGGAAGTCGGCCAACGGATGGTGCGTCCCATCGGGTGGCAGGCGTTGAATGTCGCGCGGATCGAGAGCGGCCTGCCGCGGTTCCTGCTGGACTTCGGCCCCAAGTCCCTGCCCGCCGAGAGCGGCCTGCTCGATCAGCGAGTCTCGTTCACCAAGGGGTGTTATCTCGGCCAGGAGATCGTGGCGCGGATGCACGCGCTCGGCCATCCCAAGCAAACGCTGGTCGCGCTGCGCCTCGTGAGCGACGACGGCGAGATCCCCGACACCGGCGCGAGCGTCCGCGCGAGCGACGCAGACAAGGACATCGGCGCAATCACCAGCGCAACCCTGAGCCCCATGCTCGGGCGCACGCCCGTCGCGTTCGCGATGGTGCGTTGGGGTCAGCACGAGGCGGGCACGCGACTTCGCGCGCAAGGCGACGAGAACTGGCTGGACGCGATCGTCCAGCCGACGCTCAGGTTCTGGACGCCCTAGCGACGCCGGCGAGAATCAGCCGCCACCACCCGGCGCGGGGGCCGGCGCGGGGGCCGGCGCGGGGGTCGGCTCGGGCAAGGCGTCCGGGTCGCTAGCGGCGGCGTCGAGTTCGGCCTCATACTGAAGAATGTCCATGGCCTCGAGCACGCGCTCGGTGATGTCGTCGCCGGCGGGCGCGAGCAGCACCGGGCGGGCGAGCAACTCCTGGATCATCTGCGCGGTGCTCTGCGACGTGGGGCCGCTCTCACCCATGAGATCCGAGGCGTCGAGCTTGCCGGAGATGAGGTGGGAATAGCCGAGTTCGCCGGCGAGGGCCGAGGCTTGTTCCTGGACCTCGATGAAGGCCTCGGTGCTCTGTGCGACCGCGAGGGCCTGGGCGTTCAGCGTCGCCTGCTGGCGGAAGGCGTTGTACGCCTGCGAGTCGGCCTCAATCGCGCTGCGTGTCAAGGCGAACTGGGGATCTCCCTGCGCAAGACCCCGCAACCTCTGCTGGTTGTTCTCGATGCGCGTGCGGATCTCGGCCTCGGTCGCCTGGAACTCGGTGTTCTGCGCGTCGCGGGCCGCGACCATCTCCGGACGCAGCATGTACGCCTGGAGGCAGCGGAACACATCGATCGTGGCGATCGTCGCGGGAGCGGGTGCTGCGTTGCTCGTCGCCGAGCCGGCGCCACCCGCCGAATCCTGCCACGCCAGCGCCCCGGCACCCAGCACAATCGCCAGCGCCCCGCCGGCGATCCACTTCGTCTTCCTGAGCTGCATCGATAGACTCCCTCGCTGATCCCAGCGTCTGATTGCTCTCTTGCTCGTACCCGCGAGTGTAGCATCCGGTTCGCTCAACTTTCGGGTCTTGAACCACCCTGACCCAACCACACGGAGAGGATCACTGATGCGCGACCAACGCCTCGACAAGCTCGCCGACGTGCTCGTCCGCTATTCGACCGAAGTGAAGCGGGGCGATCTGGTAGGCATCACCGGCGATCCGATCGCGATGCCGCTGATCGAGGCGACCTACGAGGCGGTCCTGCGGGTCGGCGGACACCCGTTCTTCAAGCCGCGCTGCGACTCGCTGGACGATATCAAGTTCTCGATCGCGAATGACGAGCAGCTCGCCTACTTCCCGCAGATCGAGATGGACTACATCAACAGCATCGACGTCCACATCGGCTTCTGGGCCGAGACGAACACCCGCTCCAAGTCCGGCGTCGATCCCAAGCGCCTCGCCATCGCTCAGCAGTCCTCCAAGGCGTACATGGCCCGATTCCTCGATCGCGTCGCGGAGAAGGAGCTTCGATGGGTCGGCACGCTCTTTCCCACGCTCGCCAGCGCCCAGGACGGCGAGATGAGCCTGCGAGACTACGAAGAGTTCGTGTTTCGCGCGGGGTACCTGCACCTGGACGACCCCGCCGCGATGTGGCGCCAGATCCAGCAGCGCCAGGAACGCGTCCGCGAGTGGCTCCAGACCAGGCACGAGCTGCATTTCCAGGTCGCACCGCACGATGGACACGACGGCACCGACCTGCGCGTCAACGCCGATCCCGCAAAGAGCGTCTGGATCAACTGCGCCGGCGATCAGAACTTCCCCGACGGCGAGGTCTTCACCGCGCCCCAGGGCGCCGACGGGCACGTCAACTACACCTTCCCGGCGGTCTACCGCGGGCGCGAGGTCGAGGGCGTGCGCCTGGCGTTCAAGGATGGGCGCGTGACCGACGCCATCGCACGCAAGAACGAGGCGTTCCTCATCGAGATGCTCGACCAGGACGACGGCGCACGCAACCTCGGCGAGATCGCCATCGGCACCAACTATGCCATCAAGGACTTCACCCGCAACACGCTGTTCGATGAGAAGATCGGCGGCACGTTCCACGCCGCCGTCGGCGCCGCCTACCCCGAGAGCGGCGGCAACAACCAATCCGCCCTGCACTGGGACATGGTCTGCGAGCTGCGCGAGCGCAACGGCTCGCCCGGCGGCACGATCGCCGCCGACGGCGAGGTGTTCCACCAGAACGGCGCGTTCCTGCAAGACGGCTGGCCCAGCGACACAGAGCCGCGTGCGTAAGCACGCGAACCGACGACGCCCCGGCACCACCGGCGTTTAGCCGGACCGAAGCCGCCCAACGCGACATCCTCGTTCCACTTTGAAGCACAAGGCTCATGTGCTCACGCACGCGGCTCCGTTACGGCACGGTGTTCCGCAGCGCCGACATCACCAGCAGCACCCCCAGCAGCACGAGCATCATGCCCAGCACCAGCAGCACGAGGCGCGAAATGGACCTATCGATGGCTCCCGGCTCGCCCGGCGGCGTCTCCGGCTCGCCCAGATCAACCTCGTCCCAGTCGAGATCAACCGACTCCTCGCGGGTGTTCTTGAGCGCCGCCCGCGCCAACTCCAGATCCTGGCGGCGCACCTGCACACGGATCGGATTCGTGACCGAGATCATCGCGCTCAGCGTCCTGCCCGTGGCGCTGAAGACCCACGCCGGGATCCCCTCGGCCTCCAGCGCCTTGACGATCACCTCGCCCTCGAAGTCGGTCGTCACGGCCATCAGGTCCACCAGGATGTCAGGATCCTTCTCGATCGCGTCGCTCCTCGGCCGGGCGTCGGCCTCAGTCATGATAGGACGCGCCCTCGTTCTCACTCCCGTCCAGCCCGCCGCGCGGCGGCTTCCTTCCGCCGATCGCGGAGCGTTACAAGAAAACGCCGGCGACGCTCTCGCGCCGCCGGCCGTGCGTTCCAAACGAGCTCAGACTCGCCAACTCAGTCGTAGAACACCTCCAACCCCACGTCGCTCACGCCGTCGACGACACTCCCGCCGATCCGATCCGAGTACGATCGCAGGAAGGCGTTGAGATTGTCGCTCTGCGCATCGAGGCGAACCTCACTGTCGGGCTCACCCGTCGCGTCGTCCTCGTTCACGAACAGGTTGTCCGCACGCACGCCGAGGCTGGTGAACGTGAACGGCAGATCCTCGAGATCGGGGCGGGTCTCGAAGATGACGCGGTTGTCCTGGTAGGCGATATTGCCCTCCCACTTCGATCGGCTGCCGTGGATCAGCAGGGTGTTGCTCATCTCGCCGACGGGCTTGGAGTAGTCGTCGGCGACCTCATGGGTCTCGTCGAGCAGCTCCCAATCGCCCTTTCGGCCTCGCGTCCAACTCGCCCCGCGATTGCCGAGCACGGCCTGGCTGGCCGAGTAGGTATCGCGCCAGGTGGAGTCCTTGCGACGCCCGAACGGCGGCGTGTGCGCGTACGAGAACGAGCCCTCGTCGCCTTCCTGCTGATCGCCGATGGCGCTGTCGCGCGGCGTGGCGCGGAACGCCGGGTCCCAGAGAGCCTTGCTCGGGTCCGCCGCGGCGGCGGGCTCGTCGATCTGGTAGTTCTCGTACTCAATGATGGGCCCCTGCTCGGCGGGGCTGATCAACATCTCGAGCGGCACCAAGCCGTTGTAGATCATGAGCGAGAAGATGTTGCGCGTGCTGTCGAACTCGAACGCCTGAGAGGCATCATCGCCCTGCCCGACGTCGACCGTCGTGCCCTCGGGGTCCATCAGGCTGGGAAGCGGGAATCGCTCGTCGTTCTGGAGGGCCCATTGGACCATCGATTGGTGGATGCCGCGGATTTGCGAAGAGTCCTTCAAGTGACGGACTCCGCGGTGGCTCCCGTGCCCATAGATTGGCAAGAACATGGCCACAATGAGCACGATGATGAGGACAACAACGAACGCCTCAATCACAGTAAACCCCCGTTCTCGAAACCGACCCTGATTCGACATGGCAGACTCCTTCAAATGACACCGCAATCGCGGCATGCATATCCGCCCCACGGCGGGGCGTGGACAGACAATCGGCGCGGCCCGCGTTGTCCGCGAGCGCAGCCAAACCATGTCCGATCCGGTCTGAAATCTCGACCACCCACGAGAGTCAATCGCCCCCGGAGAACCCGGAGTCGCTCAAGTACCTGTCCGACGCCAATCGCCCACCCGGTTGCACGTTTTCAGGGAATCTCCGCCACCCGTGCCACCGACCGCTGCTTTGAGCGGTCGGTGCGCTGTGCCACTGGTGGCTTGCCCACCAGTCGTTGCACGTCCCTGGAAAACATCAACGGGTGCCGTGGTCTGAGCGAGTCTTCGAGCGAAGGCCACGTCGGCACGCACGTCACGTCATCGTTCCACAAGCGCGGCGTTCGTCGCAAAGCCTCCTCACACCACGGCACCGGCCTTTCCGCAAATCTATCATGCCCCGCGCGCCGATCCGACGATGCTCGTCGCCTCTCATGGATTCGCACGCACAGTTCGACGAGGAGCCCCGCGTGCGAGAGCGCTGCGCCAGCGAGGATCGACGCTTCCTCGACATCGCCGGACGCATCGCCCTGCGCGGCTTGGGCGACGTCGAGCCCAACCCCTGCGTCGGCTGCGTCATCGTCAAGGATGGCGTCGTCATCGGCATGGGCCATCACCGCAGCTTCGGCGGGCCCCACGCCGAGCGCGAGGCATTAGCCGCCTGCCAGGCCCGCGGGCTCGACCCGCGCGGCGCGACCATGTACGTCACCCTCGAGCCCTGCGCCCACGTCGGCAAGCAGCCGCCCTGCACCGAGGCAATCTTCAAGAGCGGCGTCGCCCGCGTCGTCTACGCCCGCCCCGACCCCCACTCACTCAGCGGCGACGGCGCACGCATCCTCAACAGCGCCGGGGTGCTCAGCGAATGCTGCAACGCCAGCGCTCTCGCGCGCCTGGCCGCCGACGCCTTCATCAAGCGCACCCAGACCGGCCTGCCATGGGTCATCGCCAAGTGGGCCCAGACGATCGACGGGCGCATCGCCACCCGCTCCGGCGAGAGCCAGTGGATCTCCAACGAACTCTCCCGCGCCCGCGTCCATCGACTGCGCGCCCGCGTCGATGTCATCCTCACCGGCCTCGGCACCGTCGTCGCCGACGACCCCATGCTCAACGCCCGCGTCCCTACGCGCGTCCGGCGAATCGCCCGGCGGGTCGTCGTTGACACCCATCTGGAAACCCCCGAGGACGCCGCGATCGTGCGGACCGCCCGCGAGTACCCCACCTCGATCGCCTGCGCCAAGGAGATGGCCGTCGCCGAGGTCGTCACCGATCGGCGCTCCCGCCTCGAAGCCGCGGGCGTCGAGATCATCGGCGTGCCCACCCCCCTCAACGGGCGCGTCGATCTGGAGCTTCTGCTGCGGGCCCTGGTCGATCGCTACGACGCGACCAACGTGATGATCGAGGCCGGCCCGGGCCTGCTCGGCTCGCTCTTCGCCCTCGGCCTCGTCGACGAGGCCATCGTCTACATCGCCCCGATCCTGCTGGGCGATGATGAGGCCCGCAGCGCCGCCGCAGGGCGTGCCGTCGAGTCCCTGCGCGACGCTCGCCGATTCCGCCTCGCTCGGACCAAGCGCCTTCAGAGCGACCTCGAGCTGACCTATTCCCGCATCCGCGACGCCGACAGCTCTTCGAGCACATGACGCGCGACCGCCGACCCTGCTGCGCGCATGGAAGGACATCGTTCGCCCAACCGCTCGCGCATGCTCGTCACCGCCCGCCCCGTGAGCCCGCACGGCACGATCAGCGAGAAATGCCCGAGATCCGGGTCGACGTTGAGTGCCAGGCCATGCATCGTGACCCAGCGCTGCACGCGGATCCCGATCGCGGCGATCTTGGCATGGGGCTCCTCCGGTGCATCCGTCGAGCCAACCCAGACGCCCGTCGCCTTGGGGTCGCAGATCCCCTTCAGCCCGAACTCGTCCAAGGCCGCGATGATCGCCCGTTCCAGCAGCCTCAGATAGTCCACCAGGCGGATGCCCAGGCGTTCGAGATCGAGGATCGGATAGCAGACGACCTGACCGGGCCCGTGATAAGTAATGTCCCCGCCCCGATCGGTCTCCTCGATCGCGATGTCTCGCCGGGCCAGGTCCTCGCGATCGGCGAGCAGGTTCGCCCCCCGTCTCGCCTTGGCGCTCATCGTGATGACCGGATCGTGCTCGACCAGCAGGATCGTGCCCGGCGCAGAGCCCACCTCCCGGCGTCCGGCGAGGACGCGCCGGTGGTGCTCGCGCTGGATCGCGAGGGCCTCGGCGTACGCCATGCGGCCCAAATCGACGGTCGGGATCTCCATTGGCAGATGCTAGCGGGTCCCGGATCGACGCTACCATGAGCCCCATGGCGAAGATCCACCCCACGGCGATCGTCGACTCCCAGGCGCAGCTCGCCGACGGCGTCGAGATCGGCCCCCACTGCATCATCGAGGGTCCCGTCAAGCTGGGCGAGGGCGTGCGCATCATCGCCCAGGCGCATCTTCTCGGACCTTTGGAGGTCGGCGAGGGCACGATCATCTGGCCGTTCGCCGTGCTCGGGCGCGAGCCCCAGGACGTCAAGTTCAAGACCGGCGACCCGACGGCGGGCGTCGTGATCGGGCGCGAGTGCCTGATCCGCGAGCACGCGACGGTCCACGCCTCGACCCGCCAGGACCGCCCGACGCGCGTCGGCGATCGCGTCTTCATGATGCAGGGCTCGCACGTCGGACACGACGCGCAGATCAGCGATCGCGTGGTGCTGGTCAACGGGGCGCTCATCGGCGGGCACGCGGAGATCCACGAGCTCTCGAATCTGGGCGGCAACGCGGGCGTCCACCAGTTCGCACGGGTCGGGCGCGTGGCGATGCTGACCGGCAACATGGGGATCAGCCGAGACGTGCTGCCCTACTGCACCTGCCGGGCCCGCAATCGCATGGCGGGGATCAACTCGATCGGCATGCGCCGCGCGGGGTACGCTCGCGAGGATATCCGGGCGACACAGATGGCGTTTCGCGAGCTGATTCGCCCGTCGTTGCCGCAGGGCGAGGTGCTCTCGGAGCTGGATCGGCGGAGCGCGAGCTGCGAGCCGCTGGCGGACATGGCCCGGTTCATCCGCGAGAGCAAACGCGGCATTTGTGCGAGCGAGAACGCGCCGCCGCCGGGGTTCGGCGCGTGGATGCGCGGGCACGACGCGCTGGATCCGGAGATCTCCGAGATGGCGATGCTCGGCGAGGCGCAGGACCGCGAGTAGGTATTCCTGGACCGATCGGACGGACTCGATCGGGTGCGTGGACGGAGGCAAACGGATGGCCAGCGCAGCGTTCGGCCCGAGCGATGGAGCGACCCGGGCCCGCCTCAGCGTGCTCGCCAGCGGATCCAGCGGCAACTGCAGCGCGATCGAGTTCCGCAGGCGTGACGGCTCGCGCCGCTTGGCGCTGGTCGATCTGGGTCTGAGCCCAAGGCGAACCCAGAAGCTGCTGCACGAGCGCGGCGTGAGCCTCAGCGAGGTGACCGACGCCTTCGTGACACACTTCGATCGCGACCACTTCCACGCGGGCTGGGCCGCGCGCGAGCACCTGCCGTTTGCGATCCACGTCCACGAACGCCACGAGGTCTGGGCGCGCCGGTGCGGGCTTGCGCCCAAGCGGATGTCGCTCTTCGACGGGCCGTTCATGCCCATGCCCGGCGTGCGGACCTCGACCAGCGAGGAGTTCCACGACGAGATGGGCGTCATCGCCTACCGGTTCGATATCTCCTCGGGCGCGTCGCTGGGCTACGCGACCGACCTGGGCTCTGTGACCAGCGATCTGATCGACCTGCTGCACAAAGTGAGCGTGCTCGCGATCGAGTCCAACTACTGCCCGAAGCTCCAGGAGGCCTCGCCCCGCCCGGCCTTCCTTAAACGCCGGATCATGGGCGGCGCGGGGCATCTGAGCAACCAGCAGGCGGCCCACGCGACGGAACTCATCGAGCCGCGCGACCACGTCGTGCTGATGCACCTCTCGCGCGATTGCAACGCTCCCGGCGTCGCCCAGGCGGCGCACGACGGGCGTCCCTACGCGCTCAGCGTGCCGGCGCACGGCGAGGGGACCGACTGGATCGACGCGCCGCCCGATCGACCGGCGGTGCGGACTCCCTCGGCCGAGTTGCATGTCTGAGGCGCCGTCGTCGCGATCGGCGAGCGATCGGGCGGAGCAGTCGCCCAAGTCGCTGGTCGTCGCGGGCGTCCGCTATTCCCGTCGGCGGGAACGCCCGGCGTTCTTCGCCCGATCCGGCGCGTGGCTGTACGACGTGCGCTTCCCCGACGGCGAGCAGATGCGGATCCGCCCGAGCGAGTCGCGCCGCTACGACGATTTGACCGGCGACGCCCTGCCCGATGGCTTTGAGCTCATCGCAGAGACCATCCGCCCGGGCTCGCGCGTGTTCATCGCGGGCGCCGGCACGGGGCTTGCCGGCGACATCGTCGCCCACATCGTCGGCGCCAGCGGCGGGGTCGTCACCGTCGAACGCGACGGCGAATCCGTCCGCTACGCCCGCAAGCGATACGCCCGACCGAATGTCTCGGTCGAGTTCGCGTCGGGTGCGGCGCTGCAAGGCGAGGTCGAGGGCTCCTTCGATGTGACCATCTCGCTCTGCCCGCTCGCCTCGGCGATGGATTGCAAGGCAATACAGGCCAAGCTCGAGCTGCTGCGCGTGCTGCGCCCCGGCGGGCGTCTGATCGCGCCCATAGAAGATCTGAGCGAGGCCCCGCGACGCCATCGGATCGGCTGGTTCGCCTGGGTCAGTCGCAAGGACGCCCCGCCGCCCGACGAGCGTTGAGCGACGAACGCCCGCCCGCGAGCTATCCTCGATACAGATGGCCCAATCTTCGGACAACACCCACGACCCCGCCTCCCAGCGTGCCAGACTCGAGCCCAAGCCCAGCCCCGACCGTCCGCATCGCCAGAGCGATCCGCAGCGAGCCCGGGCCTTCGCGGTCGAGGTCGCCCGCCTGCTCAGCGACGACAAGTGCGAGGAGGTCGTCGTGCTCGACGTGCAGGGGCTCAGCACCGTCACCGATTTGCTCGTGATCGCGACGGGCACCTCCGGACGCCAGATGGCCTCGGCGGTCCAGCACGTCGAGGATCTGGGCGAGCGGATGGGCTTCGCGGCGTTCGGCAAGTCCGCCGACGACGCCTCGGACTGGATTCTCTGCGACTTCGTGGACGTCGTCGTCCACGTCTTCGAGCCCAACGTGCGGGCCCACTACGACCTGGAGATGATGTGGGGTGACGCCAGAAACGTTGATTGGTCGCGCACGGGGAAGACTCGCCCATGAGCCGCGCGAGCGTCCGGGTCGAACTCGGCGAACGCTCGTATGATGTGCTCGTCGGCGAGGGCACGCTCGCCGAGTTGGGGAAGGTCGTTCGCGCCACCCTCGGAGCGGACGGCTCTCGGGCGTTCGTCGTCGCGGATTCGGGATTGATCGATAAAGCGGTGAAGGTCGCCGGCGACTCGCTCGCGTCGGCGGGATTCGTGCCCACGGTCGTGCGGCTCACGCCGAGCGAGCGGCGCAAGAGTCTTGAGACGCTCGGCGGTTTGCTCGAGGACATCAGCGCGACGGCGCAGGAGCGTGCCGAGCCGGTCATCGCGCTCGGCGGCGGAATCGTCGGCGACGTCGCGGGCCTCGTCGCCGCCCTCTATCGGCGGGGCGTCCCCGTCGTCCAGTGCCCCACCACGCTGCTGGCGATGGTCGACGCGTCGGTCGGCGGCAAGACCGCCATCAATCTGGGCACCGCCGACGGCAAGGTGCTGCGCAAGAACATGGCCGGGGTGTTCCATCAGCCGGCCCTGGTCGCAATTGACGTGGGCGTGCTGGACTCGCTGGCGGATCGCGAGTTTCGCTGCGGGCTCGCCGAGTGCGTGAAGCACGCCATGATCTGCGCCGACGGCGGGGATCCGGGGCTCCTGGAGTGGACCGAGGCGAACGCCGCGCGGATTCTCAAACGCGATCGTGCGACGATCCGCGAGCTTGTGCGCCGCAATGTCGCGATCAAGGCCCGGATTGTCGCTGGCGACGAGCGAGAGACCGCCGCCCGCGGCGGGCGGGCGCTGCTCAACCTCGGGCACACCTTCGCCCACGCTATCGAGCCGATCGCACGCCTCTCACCGACCGGAGATCCCGCCGACGCCCCGCTGTTGCACGGCGAGGCGGTGGCGTTGGGGCTTGTCGCCGCGTGCTCGCTCGGCGAGACGCTGGGGACGCTGGACGCGCCGGAGTCCGAGCGGATCCGGCGGCTGCTGGGCGAGTATGGCCTGCCGATCCAGGTCCGGGGCCTACCCGACACCGCGGACTTGCTGGTGGCGATGGGACACGACAAGAAGGTCGCCAAGGGGCGGATCCGATTCATCGTTCCCGCCGGTCCGGAGCGTGCCGAGATCCGTTCGGACATGCCCGAATCGGCGGTCGCCAAGGCGATCGATTCGATCCGCGGAGCTTAAATCTCTCGGCCCCTCGGCGCCTTCGATCGGTGTTCAAGCAACTTCCGCGCTGCACCCGATAACCCCGGAGTAGGGTCGGCGGGGCCGGCGGTGGCCTCGCCCATCACGAGGGGTTCCGTTGCGCACCATCGCGATCATTAATCAGAAGGGCGGATGCGGGAAGACCACCACGGCGATCAACCTCTCGGGCGTCTTCGCCCGGCGGGGGTTGCGGACGCTGCTGGTGGATATGGACCCCCAGTCGCACTGTGCCGCGGGCTTGGCAATTCCGGATGAAAGAATCGAGTTTGACATCGGCGACGCGATGCTGGCCGATGCGAACGCCCGACTGGATACCGATCGTCTGCTGTGGCGGGTCCAACGGAACCTGGATCTCGCCCCCAGCCGGATGCGGTTGGCGGGGATGGAAGCCGCCCGCGGGCAGCTCAGCGAGATGGAGCATCGCGAGCACCGCCTCAAGGGCGTGCTGGAGCGGCTCTCGCCGGGGTATGACACCTGCATCGTGGACTGCTCGCCCTCGATCGGGCTGCTGGCGTTCAACTCGATCGTCGCCGCCGACGCGATCCTGATACCGGTCGAGACGAGTTTCTTCTCGTTGCGAGGGGCTCAGAAGCAGATCGCGTCGATCCGGGCGCTGGCTCGTCGGCTGGGCTCGGAACTGCCCTACTGGATCCTGCCGACGATCTACGAGCCCGATGACGCCCATGCGAGAGACCTGCTTGGCGAGCTGCGATCGGCGATGGGCGACAGGGTTTCGCCGGCGGCGATCCGGCGGGACGCGACCCTGAAGGAATCGGTGTCCTTCGGGCGGCCGGTGACCGATTACGCGCCCGAGTCGATCGGGGCGCAGGACTATCTGGCGCTGAGCGAGTGGCTGGGGCCGATGCTGGCGCTGGAGATGGAGGAGATTCCTGCACAGGCGTCGGCGAGGCATCCGCAGGTCGTCACCTCGCCGGAGGCGAGCGAGGCGTTCATCCAGCCGCCGATCGTCGAGGGAGGATCGGGCAGCGGGCGGGTCGAGGATATCGCCAGGCGTGCCGAGGCTCTGCGCAGGCAGATGCTGGGGGCTGGGACGCGGGTGACGCTGGAGATCGAGACGCCCTCGACGCTGGCGTCGCTGGGCCCGGATCGCTCGGTGCGCCGGCTGCTGGGGGCACGCTCGGGCAGCGAGAAGGCGGTGTTCGTGTATCCGATGTCGCTGGGCGAGAAGATCGAGATCGTCGGGACGTTCAACGACTGGCAGCCGGGACGGCATGTGCTGCGAATCAACCGTGAGCTGGGAGTGCACGAGCTGTCGGTTCCGCTCGAGATCGGGCGGTACGCGTACAGACTGGTGGTCGATGGCGTGTGGCGGATCGACCCGTACAATGACACGCAGGAGCCGAATCCTTTCGGCGAGCGGAACAGCATTCTCGTCGTGCGGCCCGGAGCGACCACGGAGGTGCAGCGGGCGATCTAGGCCATGAGGGTCTGGGCAGGAGGGCGAGAAGGGCTGACGGAATACCGGGGGAGCGTGCTCTTTCGCGGAGTGCCGCGACCCCACAGCCAGGATGGCGAACATGAGCGAGCACAGCGACGCCCCGGTCTCGACTTCACCCACCACATCTCCGACGCCGGTCGCGCCGCACGAGGCGCGCCTGGGCGAACGGCCGCCGAGGCTGACGCTGACGCACGGGATCGACTCCAAGCAGGCCGAGGAGGAGTTCGATGCGCTCGCGGATCTGTTTCTGGGCGATGAGGCGAGCGTCGGGCATGTGAGCGAGCGGGGGCCCGCGGAAACAAGGAGCGATGAGCCGCCTGCCGCGGCGCTGGATACACCGCCGGTCGAGGGGCTGATCCTCGGGCACCTGCCGGTGTCGGCGTCGAGCTGGGTGAAGACCTACGCGGCGATGCGGGCGCGGGCGCTGGGCGGGCCGATCGGCTTGATCCGCTTGATGGGCGGGTCGCTGGCGATCGACTTGGTGGGCGTGGATTCGCGGGGTAGCGCTGGCTCGAACTCGATCGAGGACGCGCTCGGAGCACTGCGCAAGCGCGCGGTGGGCGTGGTGGCCCGGGTGGACGAGATGGGTGAGCCGGATCTGGCGCGCGGGGCGATCGACGGCATGGTCGTGCTTTCCGGAGGCGATGAGGCGGCGGTCGTCGGGGCGTTCCGGACGATCAAGTCCTTGGCGAGCCAGGGCGAGGGTGTGCTGGACGAGACGCCGATCCGCGTGGCGATCGTCGGGCACGACGCCGAGGGGGCGCGCGATGCCTACGCCCGGATCCAACGATCGGCGATGCACAGCCTGTCGCGCGAGATCGCGTTCGCGGGCAGCGTGGAGCGGCTGGCGAGCGAGCCGTCGGCGTCGCTGTTCCACGGCGAGTGGGCGGGGTCGATCGGAGCGCTGCTCGACGCGGTCGCGGGCGGGCGCTTGGATGAGCGGGCAAGCCAGGCGTCGAGTGCGCAGGACGAACCGAGCGAGTTGGCGGCGGGCGTCGAGGTCGTCGAGGAGCTCGCCGTCGCCTCCGAGGCGGGCGATACACAGACCGAAGACCGGCGGGCTCCCGCCGCCATCGCACCAGTCGCGCAGGCGGTTTCGCCCAAAGCACCGGATGCTCGTTCCGCCGATAGCGCATCAAGAGAGCCCTCACCCGCGTCGCCGCAGGCCCGACCCGAGCAGGCAGACCCCGCGACAACGGAAGGTGACTCGCTTGCGGGGTTGATCGCCGGGCTCAGCGCCTCGGCGATTCGGTCTCCCGATGCGCCGGACGTGGAGTTCGCGGTCGATGAGGGCGGGCGGCTCCAGCTCGTGTGCCCGATCGAGCGAGCGGGCGCGGTGGACGGCGTGCTCGGCTGGGCGGCTCGCCACGAGGCGCTGCTGCGCCTTGCCGATCCGCGGATCCGGGCGATCGACGACGCGACAGCGGCCCACCTGGTCTGCACCGACGCCGTGCGCGCTCGGGCGATGCTCGATGGTCGCCATCGGATGCATCTGCTGGTGGAGATCGCGGTTGGCGGGCGGATCGTACGGGTGACACGGGCGCTGAACTGAAGCGATTGACGCGTGTGCTGATTCGGTTTCGATTGGTTTCGACGCGGCAACTTCGTGCGTGCTGGAGTCCTCACAAGATGTCGTCGCATCGAGACGAAACAGAACCCGTGTGAGACAACCAGTCGCGCGGCCAGCGACCGCAAACCCAGACTCGCGATCGCTTTGCGTCGACTGGCGGAGAACTCGAACAATTGCGGATGACCGAGCGATGTGCCACCAGCCGTGGCTTTGCACGGCTGGTGCTTCTGAGAGAGCGCCATGAAACACCAACCGCTCAAAGCAGCGGTTGGTGGCACGATGCTAGACACACGCGCAAGCATCCTGCCGCGAAGCACCTGTGACAAACGACGCAAATGGCTCTCGCGCCGGGGCCTCCATCGTGCCGCCCGCGCGTCAGGCGGATTCGACTCCCGACGCGACCATTTGCTCTGGATCATCCGAATCGGCGTGGTCCGCCCTCGCCATCCGCGGCGCGGGCGCTCGCACGCACGCGAAGTACCCCAGGCAGATCAGCGCCAGCCCCGCGAACTCACCGATGTACAGCGCCTCGACCATCCCCGCCTTGGTCATCGCCCCGCCGATCCCCGGCAGGATCCCGCCCAGCGCGATCAATCCCGTCCCGATCGCCCGCGCCCGGTTCCGCCCGGTCATCGCGAAGCGAGCGCACGAGAACAGCGCCCCGCCGACCAGAAAAACCACGGCGTAGAGATTGATGAATGGCGTCAGCAGACGGACCCACTGCCACATCAGCACGTCGCCCGCCGGGCGATGCGCCTGGATCTTGCTCCCGTCGATCGGCACGATGAACACCATCACCGACGCGAAGATGACGACGACCAGACTCAGCGCGGTCAGGACGTGGGCCTTGCGCCGCGAAAACAGCAGATAGACGCTCCCCGTCGCAAGCGGATAGCCGCCCAGGATCGCGCCGGCCCAGTACCACAGGCGATTCAGCGTCTCGGTGTTGCCGAACAGCGTGATCGTCGACTCCAGCGCCGTCCCCACGCCATAGAAAAAGATCCCGATCGCCCACCACATCAGGTGCGGCGCCCACTTGCGCGTGCGCGCCCGCGCGAGCAGCGCCCCGACGAACGCGATCGAGAGCAGCGTCGTCGCGATCGGCAGGTAATGCACCGCCTGCGCCCCGCCCGCCTCCGGCATGACAACACTCAGTATTGCGCTCACGGGCAGCTCCCGGAGGTCATCCCGTCGCCCCCGAGCCGGTCCGCGGCATGGCATTCAGCACCGGCGCATCGCCGTCCAGCCACTGCGCCCCCAGACTCTCGAGCACGCCGATAACCCTCTCGAACATCGCGATCGCTCCGCGCAGCACCGCGTCGCCGGCCGCGTCATCCGAGACGCTCTCATCCAGCGCCGCGCGGAACGCGCCCCAGCGTGCGCCCTGCTCCTCGCCATAGGGATCGAGATAGCTGAGCCCCGGCCCGGGCTGGATCCCGTAGGCGTGCGTGAGCGCCCGCGCGATGAACCGCCCGCCGTTGGTGCTGCCCTCGAGCACATAGTGCATGCCCAAGAGCGCCGGCGCATCGCCATCCTCGCGCAGCGACTCGATCCTTTCCACCAGCGCCCGCGTGCCCGCCAGCGCCTCGGATTCCGACGCGCCCAACGCCTCGAGATCAGCGAGCAGGTTCGCCTCGCGATACTGCTCGCGAGTCACCACCGCGCGGATCGGGTCGCTCGACGCCAGCGCATCGAGCGCTCCTTCCATCGCCCGATGCACATGCAGCATCTGGCCCAGGTACGCCGCGTAGGCGCCGCGTGACAAATCGCCCTTGACCAGCGCCTTCTGGAACGGGTGGGTCTCCGCCCGCCGGTGCAACTCGCAGGTCCGCTCTTTCAAAATCGACGCGATCGACATCGCTGGCCCTCCTTCGTCTCTCATGTGCTCGCCGGCGCTCACAGCCACGCCCCGGCCAGCACCGCCGGCACGATCAACCAAAGCAGCCCCTTGACCAGAAAGAACAGGAACCCGAACACGCCGAGCTGCGCGACCCACCCCGGCACGCGCGCCCGCCGAACGCTCACACTTTCAGTTGCCGCCATCGCTCAACCCTCCACAAACGCGTCGAGGAAGAAGAAGAAATCGTCCGCGTCGATCGTGCAGTTCGCCTGCCCGTACGACGGGTCGTTCGGATTCGACGACCCCGTCAGATCCGCCCGCGCATCGCCCGACGCGAACAGGTCCAGGAAAAAGAAAAAGTCATCCGAATCAACCGCCCCGTTCGGCACGCCGTAGCCCGGATCGTTGGGATCACCCGAGCCGGTCAGGTCCGCCGCCGAGCCGACGCGCACGCGGACCTCCAGCTTGGCGATCAGCCCGTCGAGCTGCGCAAGTCCGTTCTCGCGCGTGTACCAGATCGGGTAGTTTACGTCCCCGCCCTGCGTCGCCGGCTGGAGCGAGCCGAGCGTGAACCGCAGCACGCCGGCGTCCAAACCCGCCGCGACGTGCTCACGCAAGCCAGGTGCGCACAGATCCGCCTCGAACACAAACTCGCTATCCACCGGCACGAGCGCACCGGGCGCGACATCGGTCCTGCCCACCGCCAGCGGCCGCGCGTCGAACCGCTCCTTCAAACGATTCGAGATGTCGATCACCTCGCCGCTGTCATTCAGCGTCCCCGCGAAGATGAACCGATTCCCCTGCGCCGGCGGCACCACCGGCGGCCCGCCGAACGCCGTCGTCTCCATCCACATCTCGATATCAAACGGCGGGCGATACCCCACGAGGTACATCTCAACCGGCCGGCCCGGATCCTCATCCGGCGTGAACTCGGGGTCGTTCGCGTCGAGATACGTTCCGAAGGCGTCGTACGTCGGGTCGTACGCGAACTGCTCGTCGTTGGCGACATACGCCCGCATCGTCAACGACTCGACGTGGTATCGCCCCTCGCCCAGCCCGTTCGGCACGTCCCCCTCGGTCACGAACCCGATCACGAGCTGCGCGTCGTAATCGTCGAACCCATCCATCAGGTTCGCGCCGAACGTCGGCGAGATCGTCCGCACGCCGGGCGTCGCGTTGAATGCGTAGTTCCAGCGATCCTCGTCGGCCTGATCGTACTGAAGCTCGAAGAGCTGCCCGCTCGCCGTCGCCACCAACCCCGCCGCCGCGATCATCGCCGCCTGCCCAATTCTCCAACTCATGGCGCCCTCTTTCCTGTGCAACGAGAACTATTCTTGCCTTACAGTCTTGGCAAGGATATATTGAGACTCATTCTCAACAAGTCAAGGCCCGAGGCAGAGATTTGGTCCGAGCACCCCAACAACGCACCGCCTTCACGCTCATCGAGCTGCTGGTCGTCATCGCGGTGATCGCCGTGCTCATGGCCCTCCTGCTGCCGGCCCTCTCCCAGGCCCGCCAGGCCGCGACCCAGGCCCGCGGCCTGGCCCTCAGCGCTCAGCAGCTCCAGGCCTGGACGGCCCTTGCCGACGAGGACCAGGGCAGGGTCATCCCCGCCTACGCCACCCCCGCCATGGTCCAGGGCGACATCGTCGTGCTCGACCGCTCCGGCGAACGCCTCTTCGGCACCATCGCCCAACGCTACCCCTGGCGCCTCGCCTCCGCGGTCGAGTACAACCTCAACGCCTTCTACGACGACGCCCTCGACCTGCGCGACCTCGAGGACACCGGCTCGTTCTCCTACGTCGTCAGCCTCTTCCCCCGCCTCGGGATGAACGCCCAGTTCGTCGGCGGACACCAGGACTACTTCGCCTTCGAGCCGCGCTTCCGAAGGCGGTTCGGTCGGTTCTACGTCGAGCGTCTCGACGAGGTCCGTCGGCCCTCTCGGCTCATGGTCTTCGTCAGCGCCCGCCCGCCACCGACCGCCCTGGACGCCGTGGGGTTGAGCGACAGCGCCATGGGCTACCACCAGGTGTTCGCCCCGCGATTCCTGAACTCCCAGGGCGAGCGGTGGCAGGAGACCTACAACCCCCACGCGACCGACCCCGGCGCGAACTCCGGCTTCGTCGCCCTCAGCGCACTCGACCGGGCGATCGCCTCGCACGCCGACGGGCACGCCGAGACGCTGCCGTGGCCCGCCCTGCGCGACATGACCCGCTGGGCCAACGGCGCGAGCGACGCCGACTGGGCAATCGAGCCGCGATAACGGGTCCGGCTAACGGGTGCCGTGGTCTGAGGAGGCTCTGCGACGAAGGCCACGCGAGACGACATGGGCCGCCATCGTGCCAGATACTTCAGCGACGCTGCGACGCCCGACGTGGCCTTCGCTCGAAGACTCGCTCAGACCACGGCACCGTTCACCAGCCGCCCCACGCTCGCCCCTTCGCCTCTATCCTCCGCCCATGGCGATCGACTTCCTCGAAGAACTCCGCTGGCGCGGCTTGCTCCACCAATGCACCGATGAACCCGCCCTGCGCGCCCACCTCGCCGACCCCGAGAACCACCCCCGCAAGGCCTACGCCGGGTTCGATCCCACCGCCGACAGCCTGACCATCGGCAACCTCGTGCCGATCATGGTCCTCGTGCACTTCGCCCGGGCCGGGCACACGCCGGTGGTGCTCATGGGCGGGGGCACCGGGCTCATCGGCGACCCCTCGGGCAAGTCCGCCGAGCGCCCTCTCCAAACCGAGAAGACCGTCCGAGAATTTGTCAGAGCCCAGAAACCAATTTACGAGAACGTGTTCAAGGGCGCCGCGGCATACTGCAACGCGAAAATCCCAACACCACGCATCCTCAACAACCTCGATTGGCTCGACAAGCTCGGCTACATCGAAGTCCTCCGCGATGTTGGTAAGTTCTTTTCTGTGAACGAGATGATCCAGCGTGATTCCGTTCGCGACAGACTAAACAATCGCGAGCAGGGAATCAGCTACACCGAGTTCAGCTATGCCATCCTACAGGCATACGACTTTCTGCACCTCTCCCGCGGCGAGGGAGTGACGATTCAAGCTGGCGGATCTGACCAGTGGGGCAACATCGTTGCGGGAACCAAGCTGATTCGACAACACGAGATGTGCTTCGCCAGTGACCTCATTCGCGGCGAGGATATGGCTGGCCCGATCGACAACCCACCATCGATGGAAGAGATCGAAGCCGCCGACTGGCGAGCAGATCACGCCTTCGGCCTCACCGCCCCGCTCATCACCAAGGCCGACGGCGGCAAGTTCGGCAAGACCGAAACCGGGGCGATCTGGCTCAGCGCCCCGCGCACCACGCCCTACGCCTACCACCAGTTCTGGCTGAACACCGCCGACGCCGACGCCGTCCGCTTCCTCAAGACCTTCACGCTCCTGCCCAAGGAAGAGATCGAGCGTCTCGCGAACGAGGTCGAGACCAACCCCGGCACCCGCGAGGCCCAGAAGACACTCGCCCACCACGCGACCGCGCTCCTTCACGGACGGGAAGAGGCCGTCGCCTGCGAGCAAGCCGCGCGAGCTCTGTTCTCCGGCGAGATCGCCGCGCTTCCCGAGTCCACCCTGCGTGCCGCGCTCGCCGAAGTCCCCAGCAGCGACCACCCCAAGGCCAATCTCGAAGGCGAGGGTGTCCCCCTGCTCGATCTCCTGATCGAGACGAACCTGGCCAGCTCCAAGCGTCAGGCCCGCGAGTTCCTCGCCGCGGGCTCGGTCTCCATCAACGGGCGCAAGGTCCAGGGCGAGCAGAGCGTGACCATCGGCGACCTCCTGCACGGCTCGCTCATCGCGATTCGCCGCGGCAAGAAGGCCTGGCACCTGACCCGCTGGTCCTGATTTCACACCGCAACCGACAGGGGCCACAGCCCCCGATCGAGCGCCCGAGGTTTCCCTTGCATGGAAACCAGAGTTCTGTTAGGATGGGCCATCAGAACTTGCCTGGGCGGTCCCGCCCGGGTCCAGCGTGCGGCCGAGCGGGTGCGCCCCCAACAGGAGCGACGCCATGCCCACCGCTTCGGCTTTGCTGGACCGCAAGGGTCGCAAGATCATCACGATCGAACCCGGTCAGAGCGTCCTGCAAGCCGCCAAAGCCATGAACCAGGCCCATATCGGATCGCTGGTGGTTATCGAAGAGGGCAAGGTCGTCGGCATCCTCTCGGAACGCGACATCCTGACCAGAGTCGTCGCCATGGGACGCGATCCGGAGAACACCACCGTCCGGGTGGTCATGACGCCCGACCCGATCGTCGGCACGGGGGAGTCGGCTCTGGATGAGATCCGCCAGGTCATGCGCCAGGAGCGGATCCGGCATGTGCCGATCGTCGAGAAGGGCGAGTTGAGCGGGATGATTTCGATTGGGGACTTGAACGCCGAGAGCCGCGAGGCGTTGAGCGCGACGATCACGACGCTGGAGGGGTATATCCGGCAGGGGTAGCGTGCCATCGATCCCGGCGTTGCGGGATCGGTGTCGGAAGCGTCCCGACTGCAAACTGCGGCATCGCGCACCAACCGCCCAAAGCGGCGGTTGGTGGCACGGGCGATGGCGGATCCGTGCTACATTGATTGCATGGACACCCCACTGCTCTTCGTGCTCTCGTGCTGTCTCACGGTCGCGTGCTTCGCGGACGGGTCGCCAGAGGGCATCAAGGCCAGCGCGATCTACCACAACGGTAATGTGTACACGATGGACGAAGATCGGCCGAAGGCCTCGGCGATCGCGATCGACGCCGACGGGGCGATCGTCTTCGTCGGCTCCGACAACGCGGCGATGCTGCTTCGCGACGACGACACCCGTTTGATCGATCTCGACGGACGGACGGTGCTGCCGGGGTTGATTGATGCCCACGGGCACATCGCCGGGCAGGGCTCGTTCGAGCTGGGCGTGCTGGAACTCAGCGCGGTCGCGGCTCAGCACGAGCTGGTCGAGACCGTCGCGGCGAGGGCTAGGGAGCTCGAGCCGGGCGCGTGGGTGCTCGGCGGGCGCTGGGACCACGAGTCCTGGCCGAGCGGGACGCTGCCGACGCACAATGACCTCAGCAGCGTGACGCCGGACAACCCGGTGTGGCTGCGCCGGGTCGATGGGCACGCGGGGCTGGCAAACGCTCAGGCGATGCGGCTCGCGGGGATCACGCGCGACACCGTGAGCCCCGCCGGCGGGGAGATCCTCAAGAACGAGCACGGCGAGCCGACGGGCGTGTTCGTCGATCGCGCGATGTCGCTGATCTCGCGCGCGATCGAGGCCAACAGCCCCTCGAACGAGGACCTGATATTGGCGGCGCAGGACCATCTGTTGCGCGTCGGGCTCGTCGGCGCCCACGACGCGGGGATCGGCCCCGAGGAGGGCGAGGATTTCAAGCGGCTGGCCGAGGATGGACGCCTGAAGATCCGGGTCGCGGCGATGCTGTCGGCGGCGTACGCCCCGGCGTACCTGCCCGAGCACGAGCCGTATATCTCGGATCGGTTCGTGTTCCGGAGCGTGAAGTATTACATGGATGGGGCGATGGGCAGCCGGGGCGCGTGGCTGCTGGAGCCGTACACGGACCGCCCGACGAGCGACGGCGAGCCGTACACGGGGCTTGCGGTCGGGGATCCGCGCGAGCTGGAGGAGCTGAGCCGGCTGGCGATCGAGCATGGTTGGCAGATGCGGACGCACGCGATCGGCGACCGGGCGAATCGCGAGGTTTTGGACGCCTACGAGCGGGCGCTGAACTCCGCGGGCAAGCTCGACAGCGACCATCGGTTTGCCGTGGAACACGCGCAGATGCTGCACCCGGCGGACATCCCGCGTTTCGCGGAGCTTGGCGTGCTCCCGAGCATGCAGCCGCGCCACGAGACGACGGACATGCGCTGGGTCGAGGAGCGGATCGGGCGCGAGCGGGCGAAGGGGACGTACGCGTGGCAGAGCCTGCTCAAGAGCGGCGCGAGGATCCCGGCGGGGAGCGATTTTCCGGTCGAGCCGCCGAACCCGTTCCTGGGGATCTACGCCTGCGTGACGCGGGCCGATGAGTCGGGTAGGCCCGAGGGGGGGTGGCAGCCGCAGGAGAGGATGACGAGGGAGCAGGCGTTGCGGGCCTTCACGCTGGACGCGGCGTACGCGGTGTTCCAGGAGCAGACCTGCGGGTCGCTGGAGATGGGCAAGAGCGCGGACTTCATCGTGATCGATCGGGACGTGATGGCGTGCGAGGAGCGGGAGATCCTGGGGACGAAGGTGCTGCGGACGGTGATTCGGGGTGAGACGGTGTTTGAGGTGAAGTGACGGACGTCGGCGCAGAAACTTGGACCACCCGCAAGCTCCAGGCGTGGATGTCCGAGGCCTTCGCCAAGGCCGAGGTCGATGCGCCGCGGCTGATGGCCGAGATGCTGCTCGAGCATGTGCTCGGGTGCGATCGGCTGAAGCTGTACACCGATCCCGATCGCCCGGCGTCGCCGGCGGAGCTCACCCACCTGCGCGAGCTGGCCAAGCGGGCGCTCAAGCACGAGCCGGTGCAGTATCTCGTCGGCGAGGCCTGGTTCTATGGGATGAAGTTCGCGTGCGATGCGCGGGCGCTGGTGCCGCGGGCGTGTACGGAGGTGATCGTGCGGCGGGTGGTGGAGGATTGGGGGGGAAAAGATGGAGAGATAAAGAGACGAAGAGACGGAGTGGGAAGGGATGAAGAGACGGGGGGACATGGGCGCGACGAGGATGGGTGCCGTGGTCTGAGCGAGTCTTCGAGCGAAGGCCACGCCGAGCCGGGCGAACCATCCGCGACGACGACGGGCGCTGACGTGGTAGCACCGGCTTCCAGCCGGTCGGCGGGGGACTCACATTGTGCTGATGCCGCGGAGCACTCGCGTGGCCTTCGTCGCAGGGCCTCCTCAGACCACGGCACCCTCGGCGACCATCGCCCGCTCATCGCGGATGTGTGTGCGGGGTCGGGGTGCGTCGGGATCGCGCTGGCCAAGAGCTTGGCGAGGGCGCGGGTTGTTGCGACGGATATTTCGGGCGAGGCGTTGGCGCTGGTGGGGGAGAACGGCGAGCGGTTGGGGGTGGGCGATCGGGTGGAGTTGCGCGAGGGGGATCTGCTGGCGCCGCTGGCGGATCTGGCGGGGGAGGTTGATTACCTGGTGAGCAACCCGCCATACATCCCGGATGAGGAGTGGGCGGCGGTCCCGCCGAACGTCAAGGAGTTCGAGCCGGAGCTTGCGCTGCGCGGCGGGCCGGACGGGCTGAACCTGGTCCGGCCGATTCTTGAGCTTGGGCCGGGCTTGCTCCGGGTGGGCGGGCGGATCTTTGTAGAGGTCGCGGCGAGCCGGGCGGAGCAGGCGGCGGAGGTTCTGGCGGGGGTCGCTGGCATGAGGGACGTGCGCGTATTGAAGGATCAGGACGGGTTGATGCGGGTGGTGGAAGGCGTGCGCGCGTGACAGGTCTTCGCCACGGAGTTGACAGGTTTCAGCCACGGAGTGGCGCTCGAGAATGGCGAGGGGCTAT
>JAJDDM010000143.1 GCA_029260315.1 Phycisphaerales bacterium
GCCTGAGACCGTGGGCGCTGGCCAGGAGACCACGCCGGTGGAGGAGTTGATGGCCATGCCGGACGGCCCTTGGTCCAGGGACCAGGTGACGGGCAGCGTTCCCTGGGTCAGAGAGGGAGTCGGGCCGGTGTAGGTCTGTCCCTCAGGAATGGTGTCGTCGCCAATCGGGTCGATGACAGGGGGAGCCTCTGTTATCAGAAATGTGTAGGGTGCGTAGAGATACCGCGTTCTCGAGCCGTCCGTGATTCGCCCATAGACGTACACAGTCTCGCCATCTGAGCCGGCCGGAATCCAATCGACCCGCCTTGAGTCTACGCTGTTGAGGGCGGTTGGGCTGTTGTGTGTGATAGTCGCGAATGGAGTGGGGCTCCCGTTGTTGTAGGGGTTTCTGTCGTCGTCTTGGTAGAACGTGGCTGTCGTTGCGCTGTTGGTGTCCGCGTACCAATACTCCAAGCGCAGAATCTCACCGACCTCTGCGAGGCGGGTGACCAGAGGCGAATGTGGAAGCCTAACGGCAGCTGCGTAAGCAATGCATTCACACGTTCAACCCTGTTCGGCGGATGAAGCCATCGAGCCTGTTTGCCCCGACGTTCGCATTGGCCTCAGCGACGCGGGCGATGAGGTCTTCGACGTCATGGGGACTGGCATTGGCCAGCGTCTGCGCCTTGAAGTGAGCCCAAAGCCCCTCGACCGGATTGAGCTCGGGCGCGTAGGCGGGCAGCGCTTCGAGATGCAGGCGCGGGTGGCGCTCAGCGAATTCGCGCACGAGTGCCGAGCGGTGTCCGGCCAGATTGTCCCAGACCACGATGAGCGGCTCGCGCCGCTGGCGCAGCAGGTGTGTGAGGAAATGCACAATGCCCTCTGCGTCAATGGTCCCGTGCCACAGGAGCATGTAGTGGCTCAGCCGCCGTCGTTGGGGCGAGACGCTGATCGCGGCGATGGCCGAGAGTTTGGGCCAAGAGCTCTGGTGGGCCAGGCGGGGCGTCTGGCCACACGGAGCCCACGTGCGCACGACCGTGGGCACGAGCGAGAATCCGCTCTCGTCGATGAAGACGATCAGCGCGCCGAGCGCCCGCGCTTTTTTTTGATGCGGGGCCAGTCGCGCTTGACCCAGCGCGTGATCGCGTCCTCGTCGCGCTCTTTGGCCACGCGGCGAGGCTTTTGACACGACCAGCCCAGCCGCCTGAGCAGCCGTCCGATGTGGTCGCGGTGATAGCGCACGCCGAAACGCCGCTCGATCACGTCGGCGATGCGCTGGGTGGTCCACAGGTCGGTCGACCAGCCGTGGGCGAGAGCGCCTTTGGCGAGCAGCGCGGGGATGCGGCTCTCCTGCGCGGGCGCGAGCAGGCGTGGTCGGCCGGGGATGGGTTTGGTGACAAGGCCCGCGTCGCCCTCTTGCTCACGGGCTTTGATCCAACGGTGCATGGAGCTCAGGCTGCAGCCGATGCGCCGGGCGGTCTCGCTCTGGGAGAGGCCCTTGTCGATCATGGCCATGGCCCGCCGCCGCCGCCGCTCGAGCTCCTTGGGGGTGCCTGGAGGTCTCATGCAAACCACCCGAGCACAGCCTGAGGAGAGAAGCTACTCCATTGTTTCAGTAGGGGCCGTTAGTGCCCTTTCCATCAAAGTGCTAGCTTTCTGATCCTCGGCGTGGCACTGAGGGATCATCTTCCGCCGGGAGGTGTCGCCATGGCCCCGCGTGTCCAAACACGCTCGCTCAGACCCCACGAGGGCAAGAAACTCGTCGCCCTCATGCGGCAGGCAAAGGACGCCATCGCCGTCCGACGCGCCGAGATCATCCTCGCCTCGGCTCAGGGCGACAGCGCCCCAGAGATCGCCGAGCGTCTGTATTTCACCCCCGACTACGTGCGCAAGGTCGTCCACACCTTCAACGAGCACGGCCTCGGCGTTCTGCGAGCCCAGTATCACAACGGCGGCGCGCCCAAGAAGATCCTCCCCGAGCACGAGAGCAATCTCGTCGAACTCGCGATGACGCCACCGCGTCTGACGGGCCAGCCCTTCACCCACTGGTCTCTGCAAGCGCTGCGCGATGTCGCCGTCGACCGAAGGCTCGTGCCCAAGATCTGCATCGAGACCGTGCGGCAGATTCTCAAGGCCCGTCGCATCTCACTGCAGCGCACGAAGACCTGGAAGCAGTCGAAGGACCCGGACTTCGAGCGAAAAAAAACGCCGTCAAAGCCCTCTATGCCTCGGCGAAGGCGAACCGCAAGCGCGTGATCTGCGTCGACGAATTCGGCCCCATGGAACTGCGCCCGATCGGCGGCCGCTCCTGGCGGCGGCGGGGAAAGCCCGAGCGCTTTCGCGCCACCTACACGCGCCCACACGGCGTGCGCCACTATCTGGCGGCGCTCGATCTGAAGACCAATGAGCTCTGGGGCCAAGTGCGGCGGCGCAAGCGTCGACGCGAATTCCTCGCCTTTCTCAGAGCGCTTCGGCGACGCTGGCCCGAGGGCCGGCTGTGGCTCGTGCTCGACAACTTCTCTCCCCACCTGGGCGAGGAGGTCAGACGCTGGTGCCGCCAGAGCAACGTGCGCCTGTGCTTCTTGCCGACCAACGCCTCGTGGCTCAACCGCATCGAGTGTCAATTCACGCCGCTTCGCAAGGCGGTGCTGACCTGCTGCGACTATGGGTCACATGTCGAGCAATCACGCGCGCTTCACCGCTGGGTGCGCTGGCGCAATCGAAAGAAATCAATTCCACTTTCCAAGAAAGGGCACTAGACTAGGCCCAATCTCTCTTTTCGATATCCGAGTCATGGAGATTTACGAAGTATGAGACTTGATACGAGGCAAGGCCATAGATCCTCCAGGGCTTCCCGCGAATGAACATTCTGGATAAGGCTCTGATTAGCATCGCGAGTGTGGCCGTGACCTTCCGAATAGCGCCAAGTTCGATGTCGGATTCATTGGAGCTGTGACCCTCAAGCATGTGCTGAAACACGATCGCGCTCAGTCCACCACGCTCCTTGTTCTCCTTCTTCCCCAATAGGCGATTCAGGTCATGATATCGCTCAGTCGTTCCAAACAGAGCAAGGTCATGAATAATTTCATCTACTTCTTCGTTGTCCCTTAAGAATTCAGCATCCAATGGCATCGCCGTCTTGGCGTCCTCATATATTTCGTCTTCCGCGGCCAACGCCTCCGGCGAG